>NZ_JCBAJX010000009.1:0-155168 GCF_059766585.1 Nocardioides sp. Z21_20 | reverse complement strand
CCAACTACATCGCCAGGGCACTGCTCGAGACCGGCGGGTTCAGACCACGACTCCTACACCCTCGATTGGGATGAGCCCCCAATGCTCCACGCTGATCACTCCCTCACTGTGTCGGAGGGGGGTCAACATTCATCCGGCACCAGGGGGTCAGTCTTCACGCGGCACTGACACGCGGTACGGCGCCTCGACGAAGGTGAAGCTGTGGGTAGCGGCGTGGGTGTCGACCCCGACGGTGTGCCGGCAGTTGTCGGCCACGGTGGCAGGCAGTCTGGACATGACGAGGTGAGCCTCCAATCGCTTGAATCGACGTCGTTGACGGCGTCGGCCCAGGGCCAGAAGTGCTACGAGGCGGGACTGTAGTGAGCCATGCAACCGGGTCGGCAATCTCGGTGGTGGACATGCTTGTGATCAAGCCATCGTGGGGTCAGGGGCGGCGCCGGAACCTTCACACCCAACGGAAAGCCGGCCTGACACCCGAGCGTCAGACGATTCAGGAGCTACGACGGGCCAAGGGTAGGCGCAAACCCAGGCCAGCGCACCAAGCCATACATGCATTCAATCCGCCGGGCACACGAAAGCGGCTTGCAAACGCTCCGCGTATCGAGCAAGGGAAAGGCAACTAGGCAATGCCGAAATAGCGGGCCACAGGGACGCGCCAAAGGCCACTGAGATTATCGTCCCTCCCCCCTGTCAGGTTACCGGGTGGCCGCCGAGTCGCTGCCTGAGCCCATGAAGGCGTTTCGTGGTCAAGCGATAGGCCAACTCGGAAACAACCAGCGTCGCTACGAGAGCGATGGGCACGGCCAACGAACGTTGGGGAATCCAGTACAGAAGCATGGCGAGGAGTGGCAAATGCCAGAGGTATATTTCGTAACTGATGCGACCCAAGTGAACTACTGGCTTCCATTCCAACATGCGCAGCAGCCAGGCCGAGGACGAGGCGAAGACCACCCCCCAGAAGAACACGAAGATGGCCATGGATTGAGGCGTGTACTTCAGGGCAACTTCGTATGACTCGCTCCAGTGAATCATGGAGAGCAGCATTAGCGCTCCGCCACCCCAGACCAGCGTCATGCCCACAATACGACTACGTGGCGCTCGCAGGAACCCAGCGTCCAGCAAGAGCGTCAGAAGAACACCCCACGCCATAGAATCCAGACGTGTAAAGGTAAAATGGTAGTTGATCTGATCCGCTACGTGACTGCTATCAAAGCTGAAGAAAATCCAGTACCGCAACACCAGCGGCACGAATATGGCAACAGCGACGGCAATTAAACGCCCCGTGCGCGACCGAATCAGGAGTAGCGCAGGAGGGAGCAGCAGGTAGAAATGCTCTTCAACGGCGAGACTCCACAGCGGCTCGAGAGCTTCGTTGCCGGTGTCCCACCCCCAGAGCAAACCGCCGAATTTGACCACATTCCCCAAATAGGCGAACGATAGCCCGACCTGGGTCCATGAAAAATGTCCCGGATACATAATATACAGGGCAGGGACCGTCACTACTCCCATTAGGAGAAGTGGGGGGAGAAGTCGCACGAACCGGCGAGTGTAGAACCGACCGAGGAGTAGGGTCCCGGACCGCTTCTCCTCCGCGAGCAGCAGTCGGGCAATAAGAAAACCGCTAATGAAAAAGAAGAACGAGACCCCGAATCCACCCGGCAGGATATTAACGATCTCGAAATGTCTTACGACCACTATAAGCACTGCGAACAGTCGCAGCCCGTCGAGTCCGTAAACGTAGCCGAACTGTGCGGCGGGCTTGTTATTCATCAATGCTGCTCCGATCCGGCGTAGCGGGAATTTCTGAATCTAGTTGCGCACGCGTTGCGGGCTTGGCGTAGAAATGCGGACTTAGCATTACCCCCAGAAGCACCCAGAAGGGTGGCCACGCGGCAGGGAAGCTCTGCGCCCAAGCGATGAACAACACAGAGACGGCAAGCGCTCGCAGTGGAACTTTCGACCGACAGGCAAAGATGAAGACAACAAGAATGTAGGCCACGCCTACGATCCCATATTCTAAAAGGATGACCGCGAAATATGACACCGGAGATTGCGTCAGGGTCCATGGAACGTTCATAGCGTAGTAACCACTCAAGCCGAACATCGAGCCGAGATCATGCCGTTGATAGACGCCCAGTGCTTCACTCGTGAACGAACCAGCTCCGAAACCGAGCAGGTCCGAATCAAAGAGGCCTAGGATGCCAACCGCGTTATGGAGGACGCGGTAGGAGGCGGTGGTGTCCATGAGTTCATGAGGTGACTGGATTGCAGAGATTAGGAGATCAAGACCCCGGACGTCAGAAGTAGGAGCAGCCCCGAGCGCCATGAATCCACTGATAACGAGACCCCCCATAACGAGCAAGCGCCCCACAAGCCCGAGACGCCCAGAATTAGAGAAGAGTAGGTAAAGCAGAAAGACAACCGCAAGGGTAAAGAAAGCGATTCCAGACTGCGAAAGGAGCGCGCCGAGCACCGCGAGAGCTATGGGCCAACCCCGCACGGACTCCCCGCGACGTTGTAAAGCCGCCCTCGCGATTAAGCAGAGGACCGCGAGGAAGGCCATAGTAAACCCGAAATCCGTCGCCTCTGGCGCCAGGCTTGAGGTGCCTCGTTCCGTAGAAACCACGATCGTGGGCACCAGCGGTGATATTGCAGAGACGTATAACCCAGGAGCGATATATCCCAACAATGCAAACAACACCCAGAGAGGTGTAACGAACTGCAGCGCCCGCCATAGGAGCCGTGGTGTCAGATACTGGCTAGCTAAGACAATCCCGGCGCTCAACAGGAAGGCGCCGGAACGACGGAAATATAGCAGCAAATCGAATCCGTCGCCCGCATAGACGTAGACCATAAACCAGACACTGAAGGCAATGAGTGTCCAGATGAAGTAGGGAACCCTTAGGTCTCCCGACAGAAGTTTGCAGAAGACCCATGCCCAAGCCACGAGCGCCGCCCACGGTTGGACTTGAGAAGGAACGGCAAGTGGCCCGAGCCCTAGGTAAGGGACAAAACACAGGACAACGACAACAAGAAGCCCCTTGCCCTCCGCTACAGCCAACTGCGGAGCGCTGTTCTTGAGCGCGATCGGACTCCTCTTCATGAACGGCCTTCTCGAGGGGGGACGTTTCGCGGGGACGCAGGTGAAGGTCCGGACCTCATGAAACGCAGGCTCGGGTGCAGCCATACCCCCAAGTGTCGCCGTGTTAGAACAATGAGAGTGGTGAATACCGCTACTGAGTAGCCTGCTTGAACTGAAGCCATCATCCAGAGTTCGCTTTGAGAGGCAAGCGCCAAGCCACCCATCAACAGTGAGAGACCACAGGTAAAGACGATGATTACATCTTTCTCGCGACCGAGCATTTTGAGAACTTCATCCACGGCCCCCCCAAAAGACTCGGCCAAGACGCCTACAAGCAGGATCGCGACAAGCAAGCTGACCTGCTGGAACCCGGGACCGAAGGCAAGGGAGAACACAGATTCTCCGAATAGCATTACGAGCACCAGCCCCCCGATCGTCAGAATCGTCGTTGCGGCGCCTGCAGCGCCGCAAACGGTTTGCACGCGAAGCACATCTTTGGTCGCCAAAGCCCTGACGATCCCTGGGCGAATAACAAATCGGACGGCGGCGGTTGCCGCTGCTGCAGCCGCAGCGAGCCTTCCTGCAGTGCCGAGGTAGCCAGCCGACGAGGCATCTAGAAGCACGCCGGCAGCGAGGGTGGGCAACCACAGCCCGAGTGAATAGACCGCTCGCGCACAGGACAACCAGATACCGCGCTGCACCAGTTCTAGGCACTCCCTCGCACGTGCCTTCGCCTGCCCCGAGGTGCGTTGGAAGACGAGCCATTGCGCATAACCCGCCAACAGGAGAGCCGCGGAGGTCGTGAGGGCGGCAATACCACTGAGCGTGGGAGTCGCGGCAAATAGTACATACGGGACGCTGCTCAGAAGCAGCGATACGTTTAGGGCGGGATAAAAAAAGAACGAGCCAATCTTGGGATGTCCGAGCCCCAGAAGAATCTGCGAGGCATTAAAGGTGAGTCCGCAGGCGAGGAAAAGTCCGAGGGAAAACCAAAGGACAACGCTCCCTGGAGCCACAACTGCGATGGCGGAGCCGGCGCCCAAGGCTGCCACACCTGCGCTGCTCAGGGCAGTGACAAGAGCCGTGCGGCCGAGGCGTCGAGCGTCGGCGGTACGTCCCTCCGCGATTAGGGTTGGGGCCTCACGCACGACCGTTTCGGAGGCGCCCAAGCCCAAAATGAAATTTGTGGGTAAGGCGATGCTCAAGGCTACGAGATAGTTCCCGTAGTCATCAGTTGGCAACGCGTGTGCGACTACGAGGAGGATAACGAACTGTAGGCCGATCCCGAGATACCGAAAAGCTACAGTAGAGAGCATCTACTATCCCTCCGCATGCCAGCGGAGTTCATGGCTGGCTAAGTGGAACAATTGAAGAACTCGTTCTCAAGGGCCAAGAAGTGCCGCTCCCAGGTCCATTCTTCAAGGACGTAATCCCGTGCTCGCGTTCCCAGTTGAGCGGCCTGGTCAGGATTTCGCAGAAGTTCGAGCACGGCACTGGCAAAGAGGTCCGCTCCCTCAACAACTAGTAACGAGTCGCCTGGAGCTCTGATGCCCTCGTTGGCTACCGGGGTGGCTACGACCGCCTTGCCGCAGGCCATGTATTCGATCAACTTGTTCTGCATGCCACCCGCAGCGAGCATGGGGTTTATGCATACGTGCGCCGAACGGACGATCTCGCCGACATCGGCCACGGTCCCGGTGACCCAGATGTTATCCCGGCCGTCCAACGCGCGGATTCTCGCAACAGGGTCACGCCCCTGAATAACCAGAGTGGCGGTTGGCACTTCCCGAAGAATCGTCGGCCATATTTCACTAACGAACCACATCACGGCCTGGACGTTGGGTGGATAGAGCATTGAGCCCGAGAACACGATCCGGTTGGGAATCACTTCCTCGGGTTCGGCGGGCTGGTAGCGGTCCGTATCGGTACCGTGGGCCGAGTAGAACCAATTGTCGATTTCCGGTTGCCCATACTTGCGACACTGGCTCCTGACAGCTTCGACGTCAGCGGGCCCAATCAGCGCAACTCGATCGAAGTCACGCCAAACACTGGCCTCGAATCTACCCATCAGGCGAGCCTCTACGCCGAAGACTAGCTTCTTGAGCAGGTTCTTCTCGTGATTTGCCATGCGACGAGTATTCAGTGTTTGTGACAATTGAAGAGCCAAGAAGGAACTGGCGCGACTGTCGCCCCGCTTGACATGGGCCACCATCATCGCCGATCGCGGGTAGTAGCAGTACACGATGTCATACTCACCACTCGCAACGGCACGGCGTATGTCACGTGCCATATCGCGGTTGTGAAACATCCCGATTTGAAGCGGCAGTAGACGCGGGAGCCCGCGCGCTATACCCCAGGCCTTTGCATACTTAGACTGGTGGTAAATCTGGACCCGTCTGCATGTGTTCTTGAGCCAGGTCTCTTGCTCATCAGTCATGGAGCCGTCAGCGTCCTGCGTGTAGAAGTCAACGGAGTGTCCCCGCTGGCCAAGGAAACCAAGTAGATGTGCCACGGTGACCTGATCACCGCGCATCATGGGGAAGGGAACCCGGCTGTATACCATAGCTATTCGCAGTGACCTAGGCGCAGTATGACACCGCATCACTTTGGGAAGGGACGTCATCCATCGCTCCTATTGGTTGCGGGCATCATTGAAGGCGGTTGATATCAACGAGGCGCTTGTAGTCGAGATCGTAGTTTGAGGCTCCAGATCGAGTGTCGATCACCAGATCCCAGGGACTTGCTTCCATGGTTTCCCGGCTGATCAGAATGTCTCGTACAAATGGAGAGCGCGAAAGCACCCCGAGGTTCTGGCCAACCAGGTTCTCGGGCTTTACGTATGGGTCATAGATGGAGAGTTTGTAGCCCGCTGTAATAAGCATCCGGGCGAGGTCGATGTTAGGGCTCTCTCGGAGGTCGTCACTCTTGTCTTTGAAAGCAAGGCCGAGCAGGAGAACTGCCGAACCGTGTTCAAGCGAGGTCGTCACATGGTTGAACAAGAAGTCCTTGTGTGACTCGTTTGATGTGAGCAGGCCTTCAATCACGGGGGTGCGTCCGCCCGCCCCCCGCGCGATGTGCTGAAGAGCCCGGACATCCTTCGGTAGACACGAGCCGCCAAAGGCGCCGCCTGGACGCAAGTAATAGGGGGAAATGTTCAGTTTGGTGTCGGAGATAAAAATACGGTGCACCTCGCGAGCGTCAACTCCCAAGCTGACGCAGATTCGACCGATCTCGTTCGCGAAAGCAGTCTTCAGTGCGTGAAAGGTATTGTCGACAAACTTGGTTATTTCGCTCTCGCGATACTTGACATTAAACGTAGGCGCGTGAATTCCGTCATGTATTGCATTGAGGGCAGCGGAGGGCTCACCGTCATGCGTGCCGATTACAATTTTCGGTGGGGAGAAATAATCCTGGATCGCGGA
Source organism: Nocardioides sp. Z21_20 (assembly GCF_059766585.1). NCBI lineage: Bacteria > Bacillati > Actinomycetota > Actinomycetes > Propionibacteriales > Nocardioidaceae > Nocardioides > Nocardioides sp. Z21_20. The sequence goes on along the minus strand of NZ_JCBAJX010000009.1, from coordinate 148,664 downwards.
TGACTCGCGTAGGAATTCAGGGTTATAGACGACCTCTACACGTGAGGCCTCCTCGCCGAGAATACTGCGATAGATTGGGATGATGAGTTCGTCGATCGTCCCAGGCTTGATCGTGGACCTGTAAGCCACGGTGGTTACTGCATCGGGGTGTTGACGCATCTGTTCTGCAAGTTGGCGTGTGACTTCGGCGATGTAACCCATGTTGTGGGCCCCGTCAGGCGCGCTCGGGGTTCCCACGCAGACGATGGCCAACTCGCACGGGGAGTCGATGTCGTCCAAGCGGCCCACGGCCGTCAGTCGGCCAGCATCCACTGCTTCGGCGATCAGCTCCTGCAGCCCAGGTTCCTCGATCGGTGAGCGGCCTGCTAAAACTGCGTCTACTTTTGACGGATTTGGGTCGATGCCTACTACGGTGTGTCCTTGTTTCGCAAGACAAGCCGCCGCCGTCATTCCCACGTACCCTAAACCCAAAATTGCAATCTTCATTTTATAGACACTTCCGTCCTTCTCGTCGTTCTTTGTCGGCGCATTGTCCGATGGCGATCCGTCACTGGGCTAGTGTCCATCGAGAATGACGCGATGGGCCAAGCGTGCCAATTCAATCGCAGTGCCTCGATTGGCGACCGACACGCCATAAGCTAGAAGTTGCGTTCTGTCGGATATGCGCTCGGGGCGGAGGGTCAACTCGGTTGCTGGCTCGGGGGACATGTAACGTCGAGTCCATTCGGCTTGAGACGCCGGGCCTTTTGGCTCACCGATTAACAGAGTTAATTCTGTTGACAGCTCGTCTCGACAAAATTGCCAGTAAGCTTGCAGCGGGTCCTCTTGGGAGGTCACGAGACGCCATTCGCCGCTGACCAGCAATCGGACTTCACCTATCGCGGATCTTCTCCACTCGTCCACGATGACGAGCCCGCCACCCGGAGCCGCGACAACTATGCGATTTACGCTTCCTGGTCCGAGTTCCAGGCGCCCCCCGACCCAAGGTGCTCCGATATCCCGACGTTGTGGTATCGGCTGCGCAGCCGCAAGGCGTCCGACCTTAAAGCACCCGGAGTACGCAACGGGTTCTAGGCCGGTCACGCGGGGACCATTATGACTTGCTGCCGACCGCTCGAATGCTCTGCGTTCCCCGGTTGAATATTGGGATGTTCCAGGATCCACAATGAAACGCTTCTCGTGCACGTCCACTTCGAGCGAAAGAAAATCGGCGTGGCCATGCCCTGGGTTCCATCGCGGGCCAATCGGGCCACAATCCATCAGGGCTACCGTGGGCCCAGAGTGAATTCGATGGTACCCGCCATTCTTGAGAGTCTCTGTCGCGTGGTGTGTAGTCGCGGGGCCAGGGATCAAGGCTGTCGGCGGTGGAGTTTCGCCGATCCAACTGTCATTGAATAGCGCAATCTCGCCGTCGTGATGAGTAAGGACTGCCAGTGCGTGCGTGGCCCGTTCTGCCCGATCTCTGGCCAACTCGCGCGTTTCCAAGCTCAGGAAGGGGCAGGCGGCAAATATTCGAAGCGACATAACAGTTAAGCCCTGGTACATAGCGGAGCGCTCGATCTGCATGCCGTCAGGTAGTACGGTCGCGCGGATAATAGCTCGGACCTTGCGCTCAAGCCAGATTGATCGTCTCTGTGTGAGAGAGCCCGCCGCTGTGTGGTAGAGGCAAAGTGCGGCGAGATTTCGTTCGGTGTGGTTGTTCCGTAGATCGAGCTCTACATTCATCCACAAGAAGGCCACATCGCGCCTTATGAATCGCCGCACTCGATCGTGTGTCTCGACGGGGATGTCGCTCGACTGCAGTGCTAGGCCGGTAGTCAGGCTCAGGATACGGTGTGAGACGCCGTATGGAGCCCAAGTGGTTTTGAATGCTTCTGGATGGGCTAGATCAGCGTCAGCATCGAACTTGTCGAGGATTTGATCGATGCCCATGGGCCACTCGGGACCTTGGGAACGGAGCATCGTATGGAGAATCTCGAGCTGGCATAGTTTCATGCGCCAGAGGTGGTGGTCTCGTTCCTCGGGCAGCTTCCGGTACCAGTCGATATGTTCGATACTCCCGAAGTTGACCTGCCTCCCCAGGAGTCGGAATTTCCCGGCCAAGGTGTTCCGCGCGTCCTGAGGTGACTGTTCGTAGTATCTGGCGATGAGTTGGGCCAGGTCCTGATCCAGCGGGATCGGATCGGAGAGTTCGGGTACGCGAGAGGTCTTCGCTCTGAGGAGCCTCGAGTAATTTTTGCCGGCGAGCGGGGCGGCGTGGTCTCTGAGTTTTCGCTTCACCTGGTAGCGAGCCATGGTAGGTGTCAAGCGGGTAGCTGCGACGACAGTTGCCCAGTCCACTTGAGCCCCCTGACAAGTTCCGGACACATTCGGTCGTTCGTGCGACAGAGTATATCTAGCCCGGCCGAGGGATGGTTGCTCCTGACCAGCAAAGTCCGGGCGCGCAGAGTGTCATAGATCACGTGTAAACGGGTTGGTGTCGCCTACTCGCGATCAAAGAGGGCTGGGACGAGAAGGTGGTTGCTAATTTTCGCCCGTCGCTTGGTCGGCCCACGCAGGAGGCTCACGCGGCGCCGTCTCACGTGGCGCCCCATTTTTGCTCCCGTCGTGCGGCAGCGCGTTCTGACAAGACGGAGCTTGGTATAGGCCGTTTGACTTCGCGCGTGAAGCCTTGGCGTGAATCACCTTTGTCACGCTTGTGTTGTGCAGCCGCAACAGAAGTGCCTGGATGCGCGTTGCGTCATTTTCCCCTGGGACCTTGACCTTGGCCGACGGTGGAGGAAGGTGTGACTGGTCAGGGTCCTTCAAGGCGTGCACCCGGGTAGGTGCTCGTCAGCCCGACGCGAGGGCTAGTCGAGCACCACCCTTGCGTTCAACTGCCAAGAGCCGGATGCGCCCCAGACACTTATGGATCGCCACTGCCCGTTCGCTAGAGGACAGGTGTCCCTATCCGAATCTTGGATAGCTCCCGCGCGAGACTCTCTGCGATCGGCCGTTGGCGGCGCCCAAATAGGCACCTTGACCCCTGATTAGCCTGTTAGTTGATCATCCCGGCGCCCACTGTCACGCCCGTGGCCTCATCGATCAGGATGAACGAACCCGTCGTTCGGTTCTTCGAGTACGGGTCGCACAGCAGCGGCACGGTGGTGCGCAGTTGGACGCGGCCGATCTCGTTGAGGCCGAGCTCCTTGGTCTCCTGGTCGCGGTGCAGCGTGTTCACGTCGAGGCGGTACTGCACATCCTTGACCAGCGCCCGCGCGGAGCGGGTGGTGTGCTTGATGGCCAGCTTCTGGCGCGGACGCAGCGGCTCGTTGGTCATCCAGCAGACCATCGCGTCGATGTCCTGCGACGGCTTCGGAGCGTTGGCCGGACGGGCGATCATGTCGCCGCGGGAGACGTCGACATCGTCCTCGAGGCGGATGGTCACGCTCATCGGCGGGAACGCCTCGGTGACCTCCTTGTTGAAGAGGTCGATGCCGGCGATCTTGGACGTCATGCCGCTGGGCAGCACGACGACCTCGTCGCCGGGCTTGAGGATGCCGCCGGCCACCATGCCGCCGTAGCCGCGGTAGTCGTGGTGCTCGTCGGACTTGGGGCGCACGACGTACTGCACCGGGAAGCGCGCGTCGATCAGGTCGCGGTCCGAGGCCACGTGGACGTTCTCCAGGTGGTGCATCAGCGTCGGCCCGGAGTACCAGGCCATCTTCTCGGAGCGGTTGACGACGTTGTCGCCCTGCAGCGCGGAGATCGGGATGACCTGGAGGTCGGGGATGTTGAGCTTGGTGGCGAACTGGGTGAACTCGGCGTGGATCTTGTCGTAGATCTCCTGGGAGAAGTCGACGAGGTCCATCTTGTTGATCGCCAGCACCAGGTGCGGCACCCGCAGCAGCGAAAGGATCACCGCGTGGCGGCGCGACTGCTCGGTGAGGCCCTGGCGGGCGTCGACCAGCACCAGGCCGAGGTCGGCGGTCGAGGCGCCGGTGACCATGTTTCGGGTGTACTGCACGTGGCCCGGGGTGTCGGCGATGATGAACTTGCGGTTGGGCGTCGCGAAGTAGCGGTAGGCCACGTCGATGGTGATGCCCTGCTCGCGCTCGGAGCGCAGACCGTCGGTCAGCAGCGCCAGGTCGGTGTAGTCGTAGCCCTTGGACTGGCTGGTGGCCTCGACGGCCTCCAGTTGGTCCTCGAAGATCGACTTCGAGTCGAGCAGCAGCCGCCCGATCAGCGTCGACTTGCCGTCGTCCACGGAACCGGCCGTCGCGAAGCGCAGCAGGTCCATGTTCTCGTTGAGGGCCGCGGCCGCGGTCGCGTGGGCGACGGTCTCGGGAGCAGGGGCGGTCATCAGAAGTAGCCTTCCTTCTTGCGGTCTTCCATGGCCGCCTCGGAGAAGCGGTCGTCGCCCCGGGTGGCGCCACGCTCGGTGACGCGGGCGATGGCGATCTCGTCGATGATCTCGGCGGTCGTGGAGGCGGTGCTCTCCACGCAGCCGGTCAGCGTCAGGTCGCCGACGGTGCGGAAGCGGACGGTGCGCACGCTGGCGGTCTCGCCGGGGCGCATCGGGTTGAACTCGCTCTCGGTGAGCAGCATCCCGTCGCGCTCGAAGACGCTGCGCTGGTGGGAGAAGTAGATCGTGGGGATCTCGATCTTCTCGCGGTCGATGTAGGCCCAGATGTCGAGCTCGGTCCAGTTCGACAGCGGGAAGATCCGCATGTGCTCGCCGGCGTGGATGCGGCCGTTGTAGAGGCTCCACAGTTCGGGGCGTTGCATCTTGGGGTCCCACTGCCCGAACTCGTCGCGGTGGGAGTAGACGCGCTCCTTGGCGCGGGCCTTCTCCTCGTCGCGGCGCCCGCCACCGAAGGCGGCGGTGAAGCCCTCCTCCTCGATGGCGTTGAGCAGGGTGCCGATCTGCAGCCGGTTGCGGCTGGTCTTGCCGTCGTCGACGACGATGCCGTTGGCGATCGCGTCCTCGACCGAGGCCACGATCATTCGCACGCCCAGCCGGTTCACCCAGGAGTCGCGGCAGGCGAGCACCTCGGGGAAGTCGTAGCCGGTGTCGACCTGCAGCATCGGGAACGGGATCTTCGCCGGGTAGAAGGCCTTCTCGGCCAGGCGGAGCATCACGATGGAGTCCTTGCCGCCCGAGAACATCAGGACCGGCTTCTCGAACTCTGCGGCGACCTCACGGAAGATGTGGATCGACTCCGCTTCCAGCTGGTCGAGCTGACTCAGCCGGTAGTCGGCGTGCGTCTCAGTCATGACTGAATGGGGACCTCTCGTTGGGACAGCAACCGTCATCGTAGCGGCGCCATGCGGAGGGCAGCGAAACGCTCTCAAATGCGCCGCCGTGGCGTGTGACCTGGGGCATCGCGGGGTACGCCGTGCCTACTCCTTGCCGGCGGGCTGGTCGGCCGGGCGCTCGCCCGCTGGGCGCTCGCGCTCCGGGTGGCGCCAGGCGCCGGAGTTGGGGTCGAAGGCCGGCAGCCCCCGGGTCTGGCGCACGAAGCCCCAGGCGAGCGGGCCGAGCAGCAGCAGGCCGGCCCCGATGATGCCGACCGCCTCCGGGCTGACGCCGAGCAGCTTGAGGCCGGTGAGGCTCAGCACGATCACGATGCCGCGGCGGATCACCGACTGGCTCACCCAGTGGGCGATGCGGGCGCCGATGAACGTGCCGGGGATGCCGCCGATGACGAGCGGGATCAGCACCTCCCAGTCGACGCCGCTGACCAGCACGTGCCCGATCGCCGCCGAGAGCACCAGCGGGACGGCCTGGACCAGGTCGGTGCCGACCAGGCGCAGCGCCGAGAGCGTGGGGTAGAGCAGCAGCAGCGCGACCATGATCAGCGAGCCCGAGCCCACCGAGGTCACCCCGACCAGCAGGCCGCCGACCGCGCCCACCAGCAGCGTCGGGATCACCTTGATCTCGGGGTTCTCCGCGGGCGCCTCGTTGCCGGAGGTCACCATCCGCAGCTGCAGGTACATCCGCAGCGTGTAGGTCGCGGCGGTGAACAGCAGTGCCACGCCGATCGCGGTCTTGACGAACTCCTCCTGCTCGGGGCCGCCGCCGAAGTAGTCGATGATGAAGGCGCCGGCGAACGCGAACGGCACCGACCCGGTGATCAGCAGCCCGGCCAGCTTGAGGTCCGGGGACCCCTTGCGCCAGTGCACGCCGGCGCCGACCGACTTGGTGATCGAGGCGGAGACCAGATCGTTGGCCACGGCCGCCGTGGGGGAGACCCCCAGGAAGATGAGCGCGGGCGTCATCAGCGCGCCACCGCCCATCCCGGTCAGGCCGACGACGATGCCGACGCCGAAGCTCACGACGAGAACGGCCAGGGCTGCGGTGGTGAGGAGCTCGTCCATCAGTTCTCCGGAAGGTCGAGGAGGGGCGGGAGGATCGTGTCGAGCAGGCCCGTCAGCAGCGTCGCGCTGGCGGCCGCCGCGGCGGGGCCACGACGGTAGGGGTCCGAGACGTCGAGAGCGACGTCGGCGGAGCCACGGTGCCGGCCGGCCTCGGTGAGCAGGGCCCGCCCCCTCAGTGACGGGTCGAGCTTGCCGACCGTCTGGGCGAACTGCCCGAGGGTGAACACCTTGCGGAAGGCCGCGACGTGGTCGTCGAGGATGAAGCTGCGGTGGGACTGCTCGGCGGTCAGCACCAGGTCGGCGTCGCGGATCAGCGCGCCGTTGAGGCGGCGACTGCGGAAGTCGCCGTGCGCGATGCCGCGGTCGGTGAGCTCGGCGGCCATCACCTCGTCCATCGCGTGGTCCACGAAGCCGTGCGTCCCGGCGCTGGCGACCGCCACCTGGCCCGCGGCGCCGAGGGCCTGGCGCGCGTAGAGCTCCATGAACGGGGAGCGGCAGATGTTGGCGGTGCAGACGAAGAGGATCGAGAGCATCAGGGGGTCACGACAGGCTCGACCGACGAGACGGACAGGTCCAGCAGCCCGGCCTCGCGCAGCGCGATCAGCACGTCGTCCACGGCGTCCTCGATGGACCGTCCCGTGGTGTCGACGCGCACCGCGGCGTCCTCGGGCTCTTCGTAGGGCGAGGAGATGCCGGTGAACTCCGGGATCTCGCCGCGCCGGGCCTTGGCGTAGAGACCCTTGCGGTCGCGGCGCTCGCACTCCTCGAGCGGCGTCGCGACGTGGATCAGGAAGAAGGCGCCGCCGGCGTCCTCCACCATCTCGCGGACCTGCCGGCGGGTCTCCTCGAACGGCGCGATCGGGCTGCACACGGCCACCCCAGCGTGCCGGGCGATCTCCGCGGCCACCCAGCCGATCCGGCGGATGTTGGTCTCCCGGTCGGCCTTGGAGAAGGTCAACCCGGCCGACAGGTTCCGCCGTACGACGTCGCCGTCGAGGCTGGTGACGGTGCGGGTGCCCTGCTCGAGCAGCCGGTCGATCAGCGCGCGGGCCAGCGTGGACTTGCCGGAGCCGGACAGGCCGGTGAAGAAGAGGACGAGGCCCTGGGCGTCGGGGGCCGGGCGGTCGGCCGCGACGACGGCGGCGATGTCGTCGGGGTAGTGGTCGCCGGACGGCTGCTGCGCCGCCCCGTCGACCATCGCGGGCTGAGTGGGGGCCTGGACCGGGTCGGGACCGGCGTAGTTGGCGACGACCTGGACGCCCAGCGCGTGGTCGACCTCGGGGGCGCCGTGCGAGGCCAGCGGAACGGCGACGACGTGGCCGTCGTCCAGTCGGGCGGCGGCGAGCAGGCTGGCCCGGATCAGCGCGACGGCGGAGAGGTCGGGGGTGCCGGCGCCGACCAGCGCCAGCAGCACGACCCGGCCGCCAACGGCGCGCAGCTCCTCGATCTGGCTGGTGGTGAGCGCATCGACGACCGGGACGAACCTGGCGCCAGCGTGGGCCGCGCGGGTCTGCTCCGGGGACAGGTACAACCGACGGAACGGCCCGAACGCGGCGTGCGCGAGCGGCGTGACGTGACCGGTGAGTGGCGCGACCAGGGCCAGCGGCACACCCTCGGGGTCGACCAGCTCGACCGCGCCGGCCGCGCGGGCCGGGGTCGCGACCTCGTCCGGGAGGGTGAGCGTGACCGGGGAGCCCGGCTCGTTGAACGCCGTCAGCGGAGCCAGCGCGCCCTGGGCGAGCAGCTCCAGGTCGTCGAGCTCGGTCGGGGTCGGGCAGTGCTGAGGCACGGGTGGGGTCGACACGGGAGCATTGTCCCAGAGAGCCCCTGACTACCCTGCGCCCATGTCCGCGTTCCCCATTCCCACCCCCACTCCAGCCTCCGTCCCCACCGTCGTCGCCGAGATCGTCCGCTCCGGATTCGTCGAGGGCCGCCACCACGGCTCGGTCGTGGCGCTCGACCGTGACGGCCGCGTCGACTGGTCGCTCGGCGCCGTGGACGTGCCGGTGCTGCCGCGCTCGTGCAACAAGCCGCTGCAGGCCGTGGCGATGGTGCGCGCCGGCCTCGACCTGCCGCCGCACCTGCTCGCGCTCGCCGCGGCCTCGCACTCCGGGGAGGAGTTCCACGTCCAGGGGGTGCGCGAGATCCTGGCGTCGGTGGGGCTCGACGAGTCGGCGCTACAGACACCGCCGGACTACCCGCTCGAGGACCGGGTGCGCGAGGAGGTGGTCCGCGCCGGCGGCTCGCCCTCCTCGATCCTGATGAACTGCTCGGGCAAGCACGCCGCGATGCTGGCCACCTGCGTGGTCAACGGCTGGGACACCGCGACCTACCTGCAGCCGGATCACCCGCTGCAGCGGCTGATCGTGCAGACCTTCGCCGAGCTCACCGGCGAGCCGGTCGACACCATCGCGGTCGACGGCTGCGGCGCGCCGCTGCTGTCCACCTCGCTGGTGGGGCTGGCCCGCGGCTTCCGGGAGCTGGCGCTGGGCCACCAGGGCACCGCCCCGGTCGCCGAGGCCATCCGGACGCACCCGGAGTGGGTCTCGGGGACCGCGCGCGACGAGCGGCGCCTGCTGGCGGCGATCCCCGGGGCGATCGGCAAGGCCGGGGCCGAGGCCAGCTACGCGGTGGCGCTGCCGGACGGTCGGGCCTTCGCGCTCAAGGTCGACGACGGAGCGCCACGCGCGCGGCCGGTGGTGATGGCCGCGGCCCTGGCCCGGGCCGGGGTGGACCGGGAGGCGGGCGTGGACGGTGCCGCCGTACGGCGTACCGGGGAGCACGTCCTGCTCGGCGGCGGGCTCCCGGTCGGGGAGATTCGCCCGAGCGCCCTGCTAGCTCCCTGAGCATCCTCCTGGGCGTGCTTCGCCGGGAGAAATCTGAGGTTTTCCTGACGGGTGCTTGCTAGGTGCTTGCATTTGCTAGCAGTAGCAAGCACTATGGGGGACATGGTCAAGGGCAAGGTAGGCAAGACCGCCGAGTCGCTCGGTGAGTACCTCAGGGAGCAGCGGGTCTCCGCCGAGTACTCCCTGCGGCAGCTCGCCGATCTGGCCGGCGTCTCCAACCCCTACTTGAGTCAGATCGAGCGTGGTCTGCGCAAGCCCTCGGCCGATGTGTTGCAGCAGATCGCCAAGGCCCTGCGGATCTCGGCGGAGCAGCTCTACATCCGCGCCGGGATCGTCAGCCCCGACGACGGCGTGGCCGGCTCGGTCGAGCTCGCGGTCCTCGCGGACCAGGGGCTCACCGAGCGCCAGAAGCAGTCACTGCTCGACGTCTACTCGTCGTTCCTCGCGATGAACGCGGGGACCGCCGGGGACGACGACACCCACCACTAGGCCCCGGCCCGAAGCCGGGACCACCTGAAGGAGAGATCGACATGGCCAAGGCCAAGTTCGACATCAAGACCGAGGCGACCCGTCCGTTCTACGCCGGCGTGGGCGTCACCGACATCGCCGTCGAGTTCGTGCGCAACTACGTCACCGAGGCCCAGACCCGGCTCGCCGACGTGCAGAAGAGCGTCAGCTCCCTCGACCTCGAGCCCAAGGCGCTGCGCGAGCAGGCCGCCTCCGCGGTCAACGCCCGCATCGAGGCCGTCACCAAGGAGGCCAAGGCCCGCCAGGCGGCGGTCGAGGCGCGCGTCGCCGAGCTGCAGGGTGACGCCCTGGGCCTGCCCCGCCGGGTGCAGACGCTCGTCGACGGCAACGTCGCGGCCGTCAACGACACCTACCTCGGCCTCGTGAAGCGCGGCGAGACGCTGGTCGAGCGGATCCGCAAGCAGGAGGCCAGCCAGGCCGCCGCCTCGTCGGCGAAGACCACGACAGCCAAGGCCAAGACCACCACCACCCAGGCCAAGAAGACCACCAAGACGGCCGCCAAGAAGTCCACCACGGCAGCCAAGCGGACCGCGAAGAAGTCGTCGGCGCCGGCCAGCGCCAAGGCGACCACGACCGCGGCCAAGAAGACCGTCGCCAACGCGACGCAGGCTGCCGGCGACGCCGCCAAGAAGGTCGGCGACTGAAGCGTCGTCGACGACGGGCAGCTGACGCTGTTCTGAGTGAGGGCCCCCGGAGGATGACTCCGGGGGCCCTCGACGTTCAGACAGTGGACCCTTCGACGCGTAGGGTGGAGGAGTGATGAACGTGTTCGCCCTCGAGAACGCCGTGATGCTCGTCGTGCTGCTGGTGCTGATCGTGGTGAAGGCATTCGCCTTCATCAACGCGATGACGTTCCCCGCCGAGGCCTACACCGCCGCCGGCAAGCTGACCAAGCCCGCCTGGCTGGCGATCCTCGGGCTCGGGCTGATCTTCGAGCTGCTGATGTTCCAGCCGATCGGGTTCCTCGGGATCGCCTTCACGATCGCCGCGCTGGTCTACCTGGCCGACGTGCGACCCGCGCTCAGCTCGCTGCGTCGACGCTGACCGGAATCCGCGCTTCGGTCACCGAACCTGGTGGCCCACGGTAGCCTTGCGGGATCATTCGGGTCTTCGAAAGGAAGCATCGTGGGGGAGAAGTCAGCCGACCGACCGTGGGGCTCCTGGCACGTCATCGACGACGGCCAGGGCTACAAGGTCAAGCGCATCCACGTCACGCCCGGTCAGCGACTCTCCTACCAGACCCACCAGCACCGCTCCGAGCACTGGGTGGTGATCTTCGGCATCGCCACCTGCGTGGTGGACGGTGAGAACGTGGTGGCGGGCCCCGGCGAGTCCGTGGATGTCCCGACCGGGGCAGCGCACCGGATCTGCAACGAGCACTCCGAGGAGCTCATCATCATCGAGGTCCAGCACGGGGCCTACACCGGCGAGGACGACATCTGCCGGCTCAACGACGACTACGGCCGCGAGGACATCGCGGAGCTGACTGCCGTCGAGCTCTCCGGCGATATCCGCTAGCCGCCGCAGTAGCGACGCAGCGCCACCAGGGCGTCCTCCGGCTCGAACCCGGTGCCGCGGAGCTTCTCCAGGCTCAGCGCGCTGTGCCGCGGACGCGGAGCGAGGTCCTTGCCCGCGCCGTACTGCTCGGTGCTGATCGGCGTCACGTCATCCGCGCTGCGCCCGGAGAGCTCGAAGACCGCCTTGGCGACGTCGGCCCACGAGGTCGGCTCCCCGGCGTTGCTGACGTGGTAGAGGCCGTACGGCGCGCGCGTCTCCAGCAGGTGGCGGGTGGCGCGGACCAACTCACCGGTGAAGGTGAGCCGGCCGACCTGATCGTCAACCACCGACGGCGAGACGCCCTTCTCAGCCAGGGACTGCATGGTGCGCACGAAGTTGGCGCCCTCGCCGACCACCCAGGAGGTCCGCAGGATGTAGTGTCGCGGCGCCTGGGCGACGGCGACGTCGCCGGCGGCCTTGGTCTGGCCGTAGACGCCGAGCGGGCTGAGTGGCTCGTCCTCGGTGTGCTCGCAGCGGGTGCCGTCGAAGACGTAGTCGGTGGAGTAGTGCACCAGCGTGAGCCGGTGCTCGCGGGCGATCCGGGCCAGTGCGGCCGGCGCCTGCACGTTGACCGCCCAGGCGGCGACGCGGCCCTCGGGGGTCTCCGCGGCGTCGACGGCCGTGTACGCCGCGGCGTTGAGCACCAGCGCGTACTCGTGCCACGGCCAGGCGGCGAGCGCCTCGGGGTCGCACAGGTCGAGCTCGTCGCGGTCCACGGCCACGGCGCCGGGGAAGGCGTCGACCAGGGCGCGGCCCAGCTGCCCGTGCGCGCCGACGACCAGGGTCCGCTTCGGGGGCATCGGCGTCACCGCGTCCAGCGTCGGGTTGTGCCGGTCCTTCTCGGAGAGATCGGCCTCGGCCAGCGGGATCGGCCACGGGATCGCGGCGCTCGGGTCACCCAGGTGCAGCGCCGGGTACGGAGTGCCGGGGCGCCAGTGGTCGTTGACCAGGTAGGTGTAGGAGGTGCCGTCCTCGAGCGCCTGGTAGGCGTTGCCGACCCCGCGCGGCACGAACACCGCGACGCTCTCGTCGATCTCCAGGTGGAACGTCGTGCCGAAGGACGGGCCCTCGCGCATGTCCACCCAGGCGCCGAAGACGCGCCCGCAGGCCACCGAGACGAACTTGTCCCACGGCTCGGTGTGGATCCCGCGGGTGGCGCCGCGGTGGGCGTTGTAGGAGATGTTGTTCTGCACCGGTCCGAAGTCGGGCAGGCCCAGGGCCAGCATCTTCTCGCGCTGCCAGTTCTCCTTGAACCAGCCGCGGGAGTCGCCGTGCACCGGCAGGCGCAGCACGACGAGACCCGGGATCGGGGACTCGTCGAGGCGCGGGGTCTCGACAGGCTCGCGCACCGAGGTCACTGGCCCTTCGCGGCGTAGGTGGCCTCGACGGCGTCCTTGTGCGGGCGCCACCAGTCCTCGTGGGCCTGGTACCACTCGATGGTGCGGGCCAGCCCGGTCTCGAAGTCCGCGAAGCGGGGCGCCCAGCCCAGCTCGGTGCGCAGCTTGGTGGAGTCGATGGCGTAGCGCATGTCGTGGCCGGCGCGGTCGGTGACGTGCTCGAAGTCGTCCTCGGGGCGGCCGAAGTGGCGCAGGATCATCCGGACCACGTCGAGGTTGTTCTGCTCGCCGTCGGCACCGATCAGGTAGGTCTCGCCGACCTTGCCCTCGTTGAGGATCGTCCAGACCGCCGAGGAGTGGTCGTCGGCGTGGATCCAGTCGCGCACGTTGAGCCCCGCGCCGTACAGCTTGGGGCGGCCGCCGTCGATGACGTTGGTGATCTGGCGGGGGATGAACTTCTCGATGTGCTGCCAGGGGCCGTAGTTGTTGGAGCAGTTGGAGATCGTCGCCTGGACTCCGAAGCTGCGCACCCAGGCGCGCACCAGCAGGTCGGAGCCGGCCTTGGTCGCGGAGTAGGGGCTGCTCGGGTTGTACGGCGTGGCCTCGGTGAACCGCTCCGGGTCGTCGAGCTCGAGGTCGCCGTACACCTCGTCGGTGGAGATGTGGTGCAGGCGCACGCCGGCCTTGCGGACCGCCTCCAGGATCGTGAACGTGCCGATCAGGTTCGTCTGCACGAACGGGCTCGGGTCGTGCAGGGAGTTGTCGTTGTGCGACTCCGCCGCGAAGTGGACCACCGCGTCGTGCTCACCGGTCAGCCGCTCCAGGAGGGCGGCGTCGGCGATGTCGCCGACCACCAGCTCGACGCGGTTCTCGGGCAGCCCCGCCAGCGCCTCGCGGCTCGCCGCGTAGGTCAGCTTGTCCAGAACGGTCACCCGGACGTCGGAGTGCGCGAGGAGGTGGTGGACGAAGTTGGAGCCGATGAAGCCGGCGCCGCCGGTGACGAGGAGACGATCCATGCCCGCGATCCTAGTGAAGTCCGCGGCGATGGCCCGATCGTCGGCCGCGCGGACCCCTAGGGTGGGGGACATGCGCGGAATCATCCTGGCCGGCGGCACGGGCTCACGACTGCACCCGATCACCCAGGGCATCAGCAAGCAGCTGGTGCCGGTCTACGACAAGCCGATGATCTACTACCCGCTGTCCACGCTGATGCTGGCCGGGATCCGCGACGTGCTGGTGATCACCACCCCGCACGAGGCCGAGGGGTTCGTCCGGCTGCTCGGGGACGGGTCGCGCTTCGGCATCTCGATCAGCTACGCCACCCAGCCCAGCCCCGACGGGCTCGCCCAGGCGTTCCTGATCGGCGAGGAGCACATCGGCGACGAGAAGGTCGCGCTCGTGCTCGGCGACAACATCTTCTACGGCCCCGGTCTCGGCCACCAGCTGCGCCGCTTCTCCGAGGTCGAGGGCGCGGCCATCTTCGGCTACCACGTGGCCGACCCCACGGCGTACGGCGTGGTCGACTTCGACTCCGACGGGATCGCGGTGTCGCTGGAGGAGAAGCCGGCCCAGCCGCGCAGCAACTACGCGGTGCCGGGGCTGTACTTCTACGCCAACGACGTCGTCGGCTTCGCGCGCGACCTCAAGCCGTCCGCGCGCGGCGAGCTGGAGATCACCGACCTCAACCGGATCTACCTCGAGGCCGGCCGGCTCCAGGTCCAGGTGCTGCCGCGCGGCACCGCCTGGCTCGACACCGGCACCTTCGACTCCCTCAACGACGCCTCCAACTTCGTGCGCACCATCGAGGGCCGCCAGGGGACCAAGATCGGCTCCCCCGAGGAGGTCGCCTGGCGGATGGGCTACCTCGACGACGCCGAGCTCGCCGAGCGCGCGCAGGCGCTGGTGAAGAGCGGCTACGGGGCGTACCTACTAGGGCTGCTGGGTCAGTAGGCGCCGCGGGAGCCGACCACGGCCCCGAGAGTGCGGGCCAGGATCGACAGGTCCTGCACCATCGACCAGTTGTCGACGTAGTAGAGGTCGAGGCGGATCGCATCGGCCAGGGACAGGTCGTTGCGGCCGGAAACCTGCCACAGGCCGGTCATCCCGGGGCGGACCCGGAGTCGACGGCTCATGTGCCCCTCGTAGAGCGCCACCTCGCGGGGCACCTGGGGGCGGGGACCGACCAGGCTCATGTCCCCGGAGAAGACGTTGAAGAGCTGCGGGAGCTCGTCGATCGAGAAGCGGCGCATCCACCGGCCGGGCTTGGTGATCCGGGGGTCGTCCTTCATCTTGAACAGCAGGGCGCTCTCGCCCTGTTCCTCCTGCAGTTGCGCGACCATGGCCTCCGCGTCCATCACCATGGTGCGGAACTTGAAGCAGCCGAACTCCACGCCGTCACGACCCACCCGCGTCTGTCGGAACAGCACGCTGCCGCCGTCGTGCAGCTTGATGCGCAGCGCGGTGAAGAGCAGCACGGGACTGAACGCGAGGATCAGCGCCGACGAGCCGACCAGGTCGAAGACTCGCTTGGCCCAGCGCGAGGCGTGCACCGCGCGAGGTCCCTCGACGTGGATGAAGGGGAGCCCGCCGACGGGACGCATGCTGACCCGCTCGCGTGACACGTCGGTGACGCTGGGGGCCACGATGACCTGCACGTCGTGAGGCTCGAGGTCCCAGGCCATCCGGCGCAGATGGTCGGACGAGCCGAGGGCGCCACCGGCGATGAAAAGCACCTCCGCGCCCGCCTCCAGGGCAACCGAGGCGACGTCACCGGCGTTGCCGAGCACGGGCACACCCGACGGCGTCTCCTCGCTGAGGTCGTGCGTTGGGGTCAGGGCGCCCACGATCTGATACCCCAGCCAGTCCTCCCGGTTCAGCACGTGGGCGACCTCGTCGATGTGCTCCCGGGTGCCCGCGATCAGCACCCGGCGCTGCAGCGCCCCGGACTTCCGGGCCTGGTGGAGGGCTCGGCGTAAGAGACGGCGAGCCAGCAGCAGTGCCACCGGGCCGAGGAGGAACGCCAGGACGTAGAACCCGCGAGCCAGGTCGAACTTCACCAGGTAACACCCGATACCGACGCCGGCGGCGGTGCACAGGGAGGCGTTGGCCACCCGGCGGAACTCGTCGGTGCCCTCGCCGAAGATCGCGTTGCTGTAGCCGCCGAAGGCCGCGATGGTCAGCACCCACAGCACGACGATCAGAGGCCCGGCCTGCCACAGCGAGGTGCTGAGCGCGGCCGTGCTGAAGCCGTCCAGCTGCTTGCGTCCCAGCCCGGCCGCGAGCATCACGGCGATCACGACCGCGAGGTCGAGGGTGAACGCCGAGAGTGGCAGCAGCTTGACGGTGCGATGATGCACGAGACTCTGTCGCCGCGCCGTGGTCTGCAACTCCACCGTCATGTCGCCCCCGTTGCTGTGCTCGTGACCATGCCCCCGAGTGGGCTTGCCCCCGCACCAAGTCGAGTGAACCATTCTCGCGGGCGTTCGTTACGAGCACGAGTCAACAGTGCTCAATCTCCGATTTTGGAGAGTGAGTTGCATCACACAAGAGTTTGGCGCTGTCAGATGGAGGCCAGGTCGGCGTCGACCATCCGGCCGACGAGGCCGACGAAGTCGACGCTGGGGGACCAGCCGAGCCGCTCTCGGGCCCGGGTCGCGTCGCCGGCCAGCTCGGTGGCGTCGGCGGGGCGGGTGAGCCCGGCGTCGGTGCGTAGCCGCGACTCCCAGTCGTCGATGCCGGCGTGGGCGAAGGCGGTGGCCGCGAAGTCGCGCACGGAGTGCGCCTCACCGGTCGCCACCACGTAGTCGGCCGGCTCCTCGGCGCGGGCGGCGCGCACCATCGCGTCCACGTAGTCCGGCGCCCAGCCCCAGTCGCGGCGCGCGTCGAGGTTGCCCAGCGTCAGCGTCTCGGCCTCGCCGCGGGCGATCGCGGCCACCGTCGCGGTGATCTTGCGGGTGACGAACCGTTCCGGGCGGCGCGGCGACTCGTGGTTGTAGAGCACCGCGCTCACCGCGTGCAGCCCGCGCCGGCGGTACACGTCGACGGCGAGGTGGGCGTAGGCCTTGGCCGCGCCGTACGGGTTGACCGGGCGCACCGGCGTCCGCTCGTCCTGCGGGCTGCACTCGGGCTGGCCGAAGATCTCCGCGGAGGAGGCCTGCACGAACCGCACCGTTCGCCCCTCGCGCTCCTGGACCTGGCGCGCCGACTCCAGCAGCCCGACTGCCGCGAGCCCGTTCACCCGCGCGGTCAGGTCGGGCTCCGACCAGGACTGGGCGACCGAGCTGATCGCGGCCAGGTTGTAGACCTCGTCGGGGGCGAGGTCGAGCAGCAGCGCGCGGGTCGCCTCGATGTCGGCGACGTCGCCGCGGTGCACGGTGACGCCCTCGGGGACCGTGGTCGGCTCGGTGTGCAGCGCGAGCGCGTGCACCTCGGCGCCGTCGGCGAGCAGGCGCTCGGCGAGGTAGCCGCCGTCCTGGCCGCCCACCCCGGTCACGAACGCGCGGACCACCTCAGAGCCCGGCCAGCCGGCGCTGCTCGGCGAGGTCGGAGTCGACCATCATCGTGACCAGCTCCTCGAAGCCCACCCGCGGCTTCCAGCCGAGCACCTCGCGGGCCTTGCCGGCGTCGCCGACCAGCATGTCGACCTCGGCGGGGCGGATGAACCGGTCGTCCTGGCGCACGTGGGACTCCCAGTCGTCGACCCCGGCGCGCCGGAACGCCACCTCGACCAGCTCGCGGATCGAGTGGGTCTCCCCGGTGGCGATCACGAAGTCGTCGCCGTACGGCTGCTGCAGCATCAGCCACATCGCCTCCACGTAGTCGCCGGCGAAGCCCCAGTCGCGCTGCGCGTCGAGGTTGCCGAGCACCAGCTCCGACTGCAGGCCCAGCTTGATCCGGGCCGCGGCGCGGGTGACCTTGCGGGTGACGAACTCCGGGCCGCGGCGCGGCGACTCGTGGTTGAACAGGATCCCCGAGGAGGCGTGCATGCCGTAGGACTCGCGATAGTTGATGGTCATGTAGTGGCCGTAGACCTTGCTCACCCCGTACGGCGAGCGCGGCCACAGCAGCGTCTTCTCGTCCTGCGGCACCTGCTGCACCTTGCCGAACATCTCCGAGCTCGACGCCTGGTAGAAGCGGATTGACGCCGGGTCGTCGCCGGCCTGCAGGCGCACCGCCTCCAGCATCGTCAGCACGCCCTTGGCGGTGACGTCGGTGGTGACCGCGGCGTTCTCCCAGGAGTAGGCCACGAACGACACCGCGCCCAGGTTGTAGACCTCGTCGGGCTGGGAGTCGCGCAGCGCGCGCATCAGGCTCGACATGTCGGTCAGGTCGCCGTTGTGCAGCTGGACGTCGGGGAGCAGCTCGCGCACCAGCTCGCGCTTGGGGTTGTTCTGCCCGCGGATCACGCCGTGCACCTCGTAGCCCTTGTCGAGCAGCAGCTCGGCGAGGTAGAGACCGTCCTGGCCGGTGATTCCGGTGATGAGCGCGCTGGGCATGCCGGGATTGTGTCAGTACGCGCAGGAAGCGCGTGACGCCGTGCGCGCTGATCCGTTGGGGACAGCGTTGGGCACGAGGCGCAGCGTGGGTACGACGACTTCTGGGAGGCTGGAATGGCACACGTGGACGCGAGCGGGCACCCGCTGAGCGGGAAGGTGGTGCTGGTGACCGGGGCCGCCCGCGGCATCGGCGAGGCCACCGCGCGTGAGCTGGTCCGGCGCGGCGCCCGGGTGGTGCTGGCCGACGTGGACGAGGCGCCGCTGCGGGTGCTGGCCGACGAGCTGGGCGAGGCCGCGGTCGCCGCCCGGTGCGACGTGGTCGATCTCGCCTCCGTGGAGGCGGCCGTCGCCGCCGGCGTCGAGGCGTTCGGCGGCATCGACGTGGTGCTCGCCAACGCCGGGATCGCGTCGTACGGCTCGGTGGCGGCGGTGGACCCGGCGACGTTCCGCCGGCTGATGGACATCAATGTGCTCGGCGTCTTCCACACCGTCCGCGCCGCGCTGCCCTCGCTGGTCGAACGGCGCGGCTACGTGCTGGTGGTCTCGTCGCTGGCCGCATTCGCTCCGGCGCCCGGGCTCGCGGCGTACAACGCGTCGAAGGCGGGCGTCGAGCACTTCGCCAGCGCGCTGCGCCTCGAGGTCGCGCACCAGGGCGTCGACGTCGGCATCGCGCACATGGCGTGGGTCGACACCCCGCTGCTGCAGGACGCCAAGGCCGACCTCAGCGCGTTCCGCGAGCTGATCTCGCGCCTGCCCGGGCCGCTGAAGCGGACCATCGGGGTCGAGGAGTGCGTGACGCGCTTCGTGTGCGGGATCGAGCGCCGGCAGCGTCGGGTCTACGTGCCCGGGTACGTGCGGCTGCTGGGCTGGGCCAAGCCGGTGGTCACCTCGCGGCTCGGTGAGCTCCGCTCGCGTCAACTCGCGCCCGAGCTGCTGCCGCGGATGGACGCCGAGGTGGCGCGGCTCGGACGCTCGACGAGCGCGCGCAACGTCGAGGCGGAAGGGCGGGGCGCGGGGCGCTGACCGGGGTCAGCGCGGGTAGGCGTCTCCGGCGGCCTGCCGTGCCGCCCAGGCGCTGGCGACCATCTGGCGCAGGTCGTGGCGCATCTCCCAGGCCAGGTCGCGCGCCGCGAGCTCGCCGCTGGCCACGATCCGGTCGGGGTCGCCGGGACGGCGCGGGTGGATCTGCGGCTCGAAGTCGATGCCGGTGACCTCGCGGATGGTGTCCATGATCTGACGCACCGAGCTGCCGTCGCCGCTGCCGAGGTTGTAGACCGGCTCGAGGGGCTCACCCGCCGAGAGTCGACGGGCCGCCGCCACGTGCGAGAGCGCGAGGTCGGCGACGTGGATGTAGTCGCGCACGCAGGTGCCGTCGGGGGTGTCGTAGTCGTCGCCGTTGATGCGTGGCGTGTCCCCGCGGTAGAGCGCGTCGAACACCAGCGGGAACAGGTTGTGCGGGCTGGCGTCGAAGAGGTCGTCGGACGCCGAGCCGACCACGTTGAAGTAGCGCAACGACGTGTGGTGCAGGCCGTGCGCCACCTCGGCGTCGCGGAGCAGCCACTCACCGATCAGCTTGGTCTCGCCGTAGGGGGACGCGGGGCGCGTCGGCGTCTGCTCGGTGACCAGGTCGGAGTCCGTCGCGCCGTACGTCGCAGCGCTGGAGGAGAAGACGATCTTGTCGACGCCGGCCTCCTGCATGGCGCGCAGCAGCAACACGGTCGCGGTGACGTTCTGCTCGTAGGTGTGCAGCGGTCGCTGGACCGACACCCCGGCGTACTTGAAGCCGGCGACGTGGATGACGCCCTCGACGTCGTGCTCGGCGATGGTCGCGGCGATCGCCTTCTCGTCGAGCAGCGTCGCCTTCACCAGCGGCACGCCCTCAGGCACGAACGACGCGAAGCCGGTGGAGAGGTCGTCGATGACCACCGGCCGCAGGCCCGCCTCGAGCAGCGCTCGCACCACGTGGGAGCCGATGTAGCCCGCTCCGCCTGTCACCAACCACGTCATCGTGCGCTCCTCGTCCTGTGCTTCGGTAGGACGAGGATAGGCGAGGGCGGTGGTTGGCCGGTGGGGCTGGGGCGGGTGGCGAGGTTGGTGCGGCTTTCACGAGTTACCTCGTGAAACCCGCACTTCCCACGTGATGGAACACGTGGGAAGTGCGGGTTCCGTGTGGCCAGTGCCCCGGGGGTGACCGGGATGCGGACGGCGCGGGCGCGGCGGGGGCGGCTGGCCGCGGGCGAGACGTACGGCGGGCGGGGGCTCGCACCGCGGGCGAAGGGCCGCGCCGGGCCGGGCCGGTGGCGTTCAACGACCGATCCCCGGAAATTGAAGAAGTCGCCCGCGGTCTCGGGTCCGCGGGCGACTTCGAGGACGAAGCTACGCCATTTTGGGGTTGACTGTCACAAGTTCGCGGAGGATTTTACTTTCGCGCTCAGTCGTGACCGGAGCCGGCAGCCGCGCCGGGTGTCCGGCGTGGGCGCTCAGTCTCCTGAGCTCTCCTGGGCGGCCTGTCGGTCGAGCAGCTCGCGGGCGTGGACCCCGGATGCGCCCTCCTGGTCCAGTCCGCGGCGGAAGCTCTCCAGCTTCTGCTCGCCGGCGGGGAACGGTGGCAGCAGCGGCACGTCGGCGTCGACGACCGCCTCGATCAGCGTCGGCCGGTCCGCGGCCAGCGCGCGCTGCCAGGCGTCGTGGATCTGGTCGGGGGAGTCGATGCGGATCCCGCCCAGGCCGAGCAGCTCGGCGTACTGCGCGTAGGGGAAGGCCGGCAGCGTCTGGCTGTCGTCGAAGCGGGGGTCACCCTCCATCTCGCGCTGCTCCCAGGTGACCTCGGCCAGGTCGCGGTTGTTCAGCACCAGCACCACGAACCGCGGGTCGCGCCACTCGCGCCACAGGTGCGAGACGGTGATCAGCTCGGCCACCCCGTTCATCTGCATCGCCCCGTCACCGAGCATCGCGACCACCGGCCGATCCGGTTCGGCGAGCTTGGCCGCGACGCCGTACGGCAGGGCGGAGCCGAGCGTGGCGAGCGTCGAGGAGAGGTGGGCCTGGACCCCGGGCGGCAGCCGCAGGTGACGCGCGTACCAGTAGGTGATCGAGCCGACGTCGACGCTGACCTGGGCGTCACCGGGCAGGTGCTCGTTGAGGCCGCGCACCACCGCCTCGGGGCTCAGCGGCTCGGCCGGCATCGCGGCCCGCTCGGCCGCCAGCGCGTGCCACTCGCCGACCACCTTCTCCACCCGCTCGCGCCACGAGGAGTCGCGGCGCTCCTCCAGCAGCGGCAGCAGCTTGTCGAGGGTGTCGGTGGCGTCGCCGGTCAGCCCCACCTCGATCGGGTAGCGGTTGCCGAGGTGGCGCCCGTCCAGGTCGATCTGGACGGCGCGCGCCTGCCCGGGCGGCGGGTAGTACTCGGTCCACGGGTCGTTGCTGCCGATGATCAGCAGCGTGTCGCACTCCTCCATCAGCCGCGCCGACGCAGTGGTGCCGAGGTGGCCCATCACCCCGCAGGAGTAGGGCAGCGACTCGTCCCACCACGGCTTCCCGAGCAGGCTGGTGGTCACCCCCGCCCCCAGCCGCTCGGCCACCGCGCGGACCCGGTCACCGGCGTCGCGCACCCCCTGGCCGACCAGCAGCGCGACCCGCTCGCCCGCGTTGAGAACCTCCGCGGCCTCTCGCAGCGCGTCGTCGTACGGCGTGACGTGCGGGCGGCGCCACCCGGGCGCGGTGACCATCACGCCGTGCTCCTGGGGCAGCTCCTCGGGCGCCGGCTCCTTCTGTACGTCGTGGGGCACGATCACCACGCAGGGCGAGCGCGTCGCCAGCGCCGTACGGAACGCGCGGTCGAGCACCATCGGCGCCTGCTCGGCCGAGAGCACCATCTGCAGGAACTGCGCGGCCACGTCCTTGAACACCGACTGCAGATCGATCTCCTGCTGGTACTCCGAGCCCAGCGTCGTGGTCTGCTGCTGGCCGACGATCGCCACCACCGGCACGTGGTCGAGCTTCGCGTCGTACAGGCCGTTGAGCAGGTGCACCGCGCCCGGCCCCTGGGTGCTGGTGACGACCCCGACCTCGCCGGTGTACTTGGCGTGACCGACCGCCATCAGCGCGGCGTTCTCCTCGTGCCGGGCCTGCACCAGCTGCGGGTTCCCGTCGGCGCGACGCAGGGCGCCCATGAACGAGTTGATCCCATCGCCGGAGTACCCGAAGAGCCGGGTCACCCCCCAGCGGCGCAGGCGTTCGACGATCAGGTCTGCCACCAGGGGCTGCGCGGGGGTCTCCATGGGCGGGCCGGTACCCGGGGGGAGTGGTCGCAACGCGGTCGGGGCGCGGCGGTTTCCCCGGTCGGCCGGGGAACGCTGACCTTGTCGGCCGAAACTTCGCCCGACAACATCAGGGATCGCCCGCCCAGTCGCGCTCGTACGCCAACCGGGCACCGATAGTTCAGTTGTGTTCTTCACCCTGACACTGTTCAGGTCTAACATGAACTCATGGCAAGTTCAGACATGACCTTCACACTGATCGGTGATCTGGTGGCGTCCCGGTCGGTCACCGCGCGGGCGTCGGCCCAAGGTGCACTGGTCGAAGCACTTGCCCGGGTGGCGGAGGTGGTCCCGCCGCTGGATCGACTCGAGCCCACGGTCGGCGACGAGTTCCAGGGGGCCTTCGGCTCCTTCGCGGACGCGGCGTTGGCCGCGCTCCTCGTGCGGCTGCACCTGCTGCCGCACGTCGACTCGCGCTGTGGTCTCGGCGTCGGTCGCCGAGAGGTGTTCGACGCCGACCGCCGCCCGATGCTTCAGGACGGTCCTGCCTGGTGGAGCGCTCGTCAGGCGATCGACGAGTTGGCTCGGCCGCGGCGACGCTCCGCGCGCACGTGGTACGACGCGAGCCACGCGCCGCTCGAGGAGTCGCCCGGCCCCGACCCCGTGCTCGCCAACGCGTTCCTTCTCTGCCGTGACCAGCTCGTCGACCGCCTCAGCGCACGGGGATGTCGGATGCTTCTGCTCTCCTTGGAGGGTGCGACGCAGCGCGACATCGCGGCTGCGGAGGGGATCAGCAAGTCGGCGGTCTCCCAGCAGTTCGCGCGGGGGATTCAGGCGGTGAAGGAGGCACAGACGATGCTCGGAGACGCTCTGTGACTGCCCTCGCGCTGTGGCTGGTCGTCGTCGGACTGTGCGATCTGCTGCGGGCCGCCGGCGACGCGACAAGCGGGGCGCGCCGGCTGCTGCTGTGCCTGATCGGCCTCGGGCTCCTGGGTGGGGGAGCCGCGCTGGTCGCGCCCGCGGGAAGCGGAGCGCTCGGTTGGTTGCTCGGGGGTGCCGGCCTGTGCGGATGGATCGTCGCCTCGTCGGTCGTAACCACGCAGGGAGGGACCGGTCGTCGCGGATGGGTCGCTGCGTCGTACCTCTCGTTGGGCGCAGGGCTCGCCGGGCTCGTCGTCACCGGACCTCGGGGCGGTGATGCCGATGGGTTGCACGCCGCGCTTGATGCGACGGCGCTCGCCGGCGTCGACCCCGACCGGCTACTGCTGGTGTGCGGTGTGCTGCTCGTGCAGGTGTCCACGGCCAACATCGCTGTTCGGCTGCTCCTGGACGTGGTCGGTGTGCCGGCTGGTGACCACGAGAAGAGGCTCCGTGGCGGACGCGTGCTGGGGCCGATGGAGCGGCTGCTGATCGTCGGGCTCGGGCTGTCCGGCGAGCTGACCGGCGCAGCGCTGGTCGCGGCCGCCAAGGCTCTGCTGCGCTTCCCCGAGCTCAAGGAGTCGGAGCGGGCGGGGCGCGAGCTGCCCGGACCCAGCGACGTGACCGAGTACTTCCTCATCGGCAGCTTCGCCAGCTGGCTGATCGCGCTCGCCGGCGTGGCGTTGGGCTCCATGTGGCTGTGATGTCCGTTACGTTGTCGCCATGCCTCTGGACCCCGCGCTCGGCGCCCTGTTGGAAATGATGGAGTCCGCCGGACAGCCCCCGATGCACGAGGGCACCCCGCAGGAGGCGCGTGCCGCCTTCGGTGCGCTGGCCTCGATGTCGGCCGCGCAGGAGGGCGTCATCGTGATGGCCTCGGTCGAGGACATCACCATCCCCGGTCCGGCCGGCGACATCGGGGCCCGCGTCTACCGTCCCGCGGGCCAGGGGCCGCGCCCGACGGTGGCCTACCTGCACGGCGGCGGCTTCGTCATCGGCGACCTCGAGAGCCACGACCCGAGCTGTCGGCGGATCGCGCGCGACGCGGACGCCGTCGTGGTCGCCGTGGACTACCGCCTGGCGCCCGAGCACGCCTTCCCTGCCGCTCCCGAGGACGCGCTGGCCGCGGTCACCTGGGTGGCCGACCACCTCGCCGACCTCGGCGGTGACGAGCGCCTCGGCGTCGCCGGGGACAGCGCCGGCGGCAACCTCGCCGCGATCGCCGCGCAGGCCCTTCCCGAGCGGATCACCGCCCAGCTGCTGATCTACCCCGTCACCGACCTGGTCGGCGAGTACCCCTCGCGGGTGGAGAACGCCGAGGGTTACTTCCTCGACGCCGCCACCATGGGGTGGTTCGGCATGCACTACGCCAGCCCCGGCACCGACGCCGCGGACCCGCGACTCTCCCCGCTGCGCGCGCCGTCGCTGGCCGGGCTGCCGCCGGCGGTCGTGGTCACCGCCGAGTTCGACCCGCTGCGCGACGAGGGCGAGGCGTACGCCGCGAAGCTCGCCGCGGACGGCGTACCGGTGCAGCAGGTGCGCTACGACGGGCTGATCCACGGGTTCGCCGAGATGGGCATCTTCAGCCCCGCCGCGGCCAAGGCGGTCGACGACTACATCGCCCGGTTCCGGGACCTCCTGCACGCCTGACCCGGTGCCGCACAGCCGCCGACGTGCCGCCGAGCGGACGCGGACGCCCCGGACAGGCCGCTCGTCATTAGTGTGAGGGCGGCGCCCCCGGGCGCGACCCCCGACGACCGCGTCCCGGACGCGGCCTGACCCTAGGAGTAGGCAACGTGACGATCGACGAGAAGCTGGCCGGCAAGACGATCGCCGTGCTCGGTGGCACCGGGCCGCAGGGGCGCGGACTGGCCCGCCGCTTCGCCGCCGCCGGAGTCCCGGTGGTGATCGGCAGCCGCAGCGCCGAGCGCGCCGAGTCGACCGCGGCCACCCTGGTCGAGGCGGTCGGCGGGACCGTCACCGGCGCCGACAACGCCGGCGCCGCAGCGGCCGGCGACATCGTGATCGTGGCGGTCCCGTGGGACGGCCACGGCGACCTGCTCAAGGAGCTCGCGCCCGCGCTGGCCGGCAAGATCGTCGTCGACTGCGTGAACCCGATGGGCTTCGACAAGCAGGGCGCGTTCGCGCTGCCGGTCGAGGAGGGCTCCGCGGCGATGCAGGCCCGCGCGCTGCTGCCGGACTCGATCGTCACCGCCGCGTTCCACCACGTCAGCGCGGTGCTGCTGGAGGACCCCGAGGTGACCTCGATGGACACCGACGTGCTGGTGCTCGGCGACGACCGCGAGGCCACCGACACCGTGCAGGCGCTGGTCGACGTGATCCCCGGGATGCGCGGCATCTTCGGCGGCCGGCTGCGCAACGCCCACCAGGTCGAGGCGCTGACCTGCAACCTGATCTCGGTGAACCGCCGCTACAAGGCGCACGCCGGCGTGCGGATCACGGACATCTGATGCTGACCTCCGCGATGTACCCGGCCTACCCGGCCCCCTCGGAGAAGGCCCAGCGGCTGTTCGAGGAGATGCGCCGCTTCGTGGCCGAGGAGGTGCTGCCGGCCGAGGCGTCGTACGACGAGTATCGGCGCGCCGCCGGCCCCGACGATCACACCCTGCCGCCGGTGGTCGAGGAGCTGAAGGCCAAGGCCCGCGAGCGGGGGCTGTGGAACCTGTTCCTGCCCGCGGAGTCGGGGCTGTCGGTGCTGGAGTACGCGCCGATCGCGGAGCTGTCCGGCTGGTCCATCGAGATCGCCCCGGAGGCGATCAACTGCCAGGCGCCCGACACCGGCAACATGGAGCTGTTGCACCTGATCGGCACCCCCGAACAGCAGGAGCAGTGGCTCACCCCGCTGCTGAACGGCGAGATCCGCTCGGCGTTCGCGATGACCGAGCCGGGGGTGGCATCCTCGGACGCGACGAACATCGAGACCCGCATCGAGCGCGACGGCGACGAGTACGTGATCAACGGGCGCAAGTGGTGGATCTCCGGGGCCGCCGACCCGCGCTGCAAGGTGCTGATCGTGATGGGCAAGACCGACCCCGAGGCCGCGCGGCACCGCCAGCAGTCGATGGTGATCGTGCCCGTCGACACCCCGGGCGTGGACATCCAGCGCTCGCTGCCGGTGATGGGCCACCAGGACCAGCACGGGCACAGCATCGTCGAGTTCACCGACGTCCGGGTGCCGGTCGCGAACATCCTCGGCGAGGAGGGCGGCGGGTTCGCGGCCGCGCAGATGCGCCTCGGCCCGGGCCGCATCCACCACGTGATGCGCGCCCTGGGTGCGGGGGAGCGGGCGCTGGCGCTGATGGTCAAGCGCTCCCAGGAGCGGGTCGCGTTCGGTAAGCCGCTCGCCGACCAGTCCGGGGTGCGCGAGCGGATCGCGGAGTCGCGCATCGAGCTGGAGCAGGCTCGCGCGATCTGCCACCGCGCGGCGTACGTGATCGACACCGAGGGCAACAAGGCCGCCCGGCACCTGATCGCCGCCGCCAAGATCGCGGTGCCCCGCGCCGTGCTCTCGGTGATCGACCGGGCGATCCAGGTCCACGGCGCCGCCGGGGTCTCCGACGAGACCGTGCTGGCCGGGCTCTACGGCTGGATCCGCGCGATGCGGATCTTCGACGGCCCCGACGAGGTCCACCTGGTCACCCTGGGCAAGGCCGAGCTCGGCACCGAGCCGCTGTTCAACCTCTGAGCGCAAACCCTCCGGCGCCGGCCTCTCCGGGGCCGGCTCCCCGGGGATCGGCGCCCCGGGGATCGGCGCCCCGGGGATCGGCGTCGCGGGGGCGGGCCAGGGCGAGGGCCACCGCGGCGGCCGCGGCCATGATGGCGGCGGCCGCCAGCAGCGCCGCGACCATGCCGCGCTCGTCGGGCTCCGCGCCGGCGGAGAACAGCCCCATCACCGTGACGCCGAGCGTGGTCCCCACCGACATCCCGAGGTAGCGCAGCACCTGGTTGAACGACAGCGCGCTCGCGGTCTCCTCGCGCGGGACCTGGCGCACGATCACGCCGGGCATGCTGGCGAAGGTGCCGCCGCTGCCCAGCCCGGCCAGCCCCATCCAGACCAGCACCAGCCACACGTGGCCGTGCCACAGCGCCATCCCGGCCGCCGCCGCGACGTAGAGCAGACACCCCAGCGGCAGCACCAGCTCCGGCGCGATTCGCCGCCCGATCACCAGCGAGACCCGGCTGCCCAGCACGCTCATCAGCGAGTAGGGCACCAGCACCAGCGCCGCCACGCTCACCGGCTGCCCGAGCCCCCACCCGTCGGCCTGCATCAGCACCACCGACAGCGTGAGCAGCATGTACATGCCCACCCCGCCGGCCAGCCCGGTCGCGTGCGCGGCGACCACCCCGCGGCGCAGCGCCAGGCGCAGGTCCACCAGCGGGTACGGCGTGCGCAGCGCGTGCGCGACCCAGCCGGCGAGTGCGACGAGGCCGAGCAGCGCGGTCACCAGCGTGGTCGATGAGGCCCAGCCCCAGGTACCGCCCTGGCTGACCGAGAGCAGCACCGCCGCGGTGCCGGCGCCGAGCAGGACCGCGCCGGTCCAGTCCACGCCGGTGGCGGCGGCGTCGGTGACCGGGGGCAGGAATGCCACCGCGGCGCCCAGCGTCAGCGCGCACAGGACCAGCCCGAACCAGAACGCACCGGAGACGCCCCAGGTCTGCGCCACCAGGCCGGTCACCGGGTAGCCCAGCCCCGCGCCCGCCACCGTGGTCACCGACAGCAACGCGATCGCGCCGGGCAGGCGCTGGCCGCGGATGCCGTCGCGGGCGGCGGCGATCGCCAGCGGGGTCAACGCCAGGCCCACCCCCTGCAGGGCCCGCCCGGCCAGCAGCGCGGTGAAGCCCAGCGGCAGCGCCGCCAGCAGCAGGCCGACCAGGACCACGCCCAGCCCGGCGAGCACCACCCGGCGCCGGTGCCGTCCGCTGCCGAGGCGGCCCAGGACCGGCGTGGAGACCGCGCCCATCAGCATCGTCGCGGTCAGCGTCCACTGCGCGTCGTGCAGGGAGACGTCGTGCTGCGCGGCGATCACCGGCACCAGCGGGGCGCCCAGGCTGCTGACGACCGCGGTGACGGTGGTGAGCAGCGCGAGGGAGGTCAGCAGCCAGGGCTGGGGCTCGGGGGAGTGGTCGGGGCGGGTGGAGTCGGGGGTGATGGTGGTTCCTCGGGTGATCGGGGGCCTTCGCAGGTTACGCCGTGGGCGGGAGCGACCGTTCAGAAGGAAAACGCAACGCCCTCGGGCCTGCCTCAGGCGTGGAGGCCCTCGCGTTTTCCTTCCGAACGGTCGCCTGTGGAGGACTCCAGCGGCCGACGGCCGGTTCCCGGCAGGCTGAGCCGCATGTCCGGCACCGCCGAGTCGACGATCGAGGGCGAGTGGGTCACCGCCCTGGACCCGGTCGACGCGCTGATCCGGCTCGGCGGCGTGGCGACCCGGGCCCGGCTGCTGCGGTTGACCACGGTCCGTCGGCTGCGCACGGCGGTCGCGCGCGGGCAGATCAAGCGGCTGACGCGCAACCGCTACGGGCTGCCGGACATCGACCGGGCGCTGCGCAAGGCCGCCGAGCTGCACGGTGTGGTGTCCCACCTCAGCGCGGCCCAGGCCCACGAGTGGCAGCTCGCGTTCCGTCCGTCGACGCCCTGGGTCACCGTGCCCCGCAACGCCGCCCGCAAGAGCAGAAGGGGCGTCCACCTGCACTACGCCGACCTGGCCGAGGAGAGCGGGCTGGTCACGTCCAAGCTGCGCACGGTCCTCGACTGCGGCCGCGCGCTGCCGTTCGGCCCGGCGCTGGCGGTGGCCGACTCGGCGCTGCGCAGCGGGGACGTCGAGGCGGCCTCCCTGGTGCGGGCGGCGCAGCGGGTGCGTGGGAAGGGGGCGGCGGCCGTGCGGCTGGTGGCGGCGACGGCCGACGGCCGCGCGGCCAACGCGTTCGAGTCGGTGCTGCGCGCGCTGGCCCTCGAGGCGGGGCTGGCGGTGGTGCCGCAGCTGCCGGTGACCGCCGGGGGCAGGGTGCTCCACCCCGACCTCGCGGATCCCGGGCGGCGGATCATCCTCGAGGCGGACTCGTGGGAGTTCCACACCGGCAAGGATGCCCACGAGCGCGATTGCTGGCGCTACACCGCCTTCGTGCTGGCGGGCTGGACCGTGCTCCGGTTCAGCTGGCAGCAGGTGATGCTCGACCCCGACTACGTGCTGGACTCGCTGCGCGCGGTCGCCCGCCTCCGCTAGGTTCCGAGCCATGACCTCCCTGTGGCCTGCCGACCTCGACACGCTGCGACCGGAGGCGCGCGAGGTCGCCGAACGGATGAAGGCCTACTTCGCCGCGAACCGCTCGCCGCTGACCGACCCGCTCGAGCGGGCGCTGGCGATGCGCGCGGCCTACCGGCACACGGAGGTGGAGTCGCCGCACGGGGTCGACGTCGAGCGAGCCGGCGTGCCCTGTCGCGTGTTCGAGCCCGAGACGCCGGCCCGGGGGACCTACCTGCACGTGCACGGTGGCGGGTTCTTCCTCGGCAGCCCCCGGATGAACGACCTCTCCAACGAGAGGCTGTGCCGCACCCACGCCGTCCGCGTGGTGTCGGTGGACTACCGGCTCGCGCCCGAGCATCCCTTCCCGGCCGGCCCCGACGACTGCCTCGCGGTGCTCCTCGACGTGCTCGACGAGACCGGGCCGGGCCCGGTGCTGATCGGCGGCGAGTCGGCGGGCGCGACGCTGGCGGTGAGCGCGCTGCTCCGGCTGCGCGACCTCGGGCGGGTCGGCGAGGTCGCCGGCGCGAACCTGTCCTACGGCGTCTACGACCTGACCCGCACCCCCAGCATGCGCGGAGCCGTCCCCTCCGCGGTGGCCGACGACGCGCTCGGCGCGCTGCCGTTCGAGCTCTACGTCCCCGACCGCAGCGCCGAGGAGCTGCGCACCGGCGAGTACTCCCCGCTCTACGCCGACCTGCACGAGATGCCGCCGGCCCTGTTCACCGTGGGCACCGCCGACGAGCTGCTCGACGACACGCTCTTCCTGGCCGGCCGGTGGGCGGCCTACGAGCGGGAGGCCGAGCTCGCGGTCTACCCCGACTGCGGGCACGGGTTCACGGCGTACGACATGGAGATGACGCGCCGGGCCCAGGCCCGCACCGCACAGTTCCTGGAGCGCTGCCTGTCCTGAGCGGTACCGGGGCTGAGCGCTGCCGGGGCTGGCTCAGCGCTCGAACACCGGCTCCCGCCGCTCCAGGAAGGCGGTGACGCCCTCGGCGAAGTCGGCGGTGCCGGCCAGCACCGACTGCCCGGCCGCCTCGCGCGCCAGCGCACCCTCGAGCTCGGAGAGGCTGCTGGCGTTGATGGCGGCCTTGGTCAGCGCATAGGCGCGGGTCGGTCCGTGCGCCAGCCGCGCGGCGAGCGACGTGGCGTCGGCCAGCAGCCGGTCGTCGTCGCTTACGCTCGCCACCAGGCCCCACGCCAGCGCGTCCGCGGCGGGGATCGGGTCGGCCAGCAGCGCCATCCGCAGCGCCCGGGCCCGCCCGGCCGAGGCGGCCACCAGCGCGGTCGCGCCGCCGTCGGGCATCAGCCCGATCCGGGTGAAGGCGAGCATCAGGTACGCCGAGGCGCCCATCACCACCAGGTCGCAGGCCAGCGCCAGCGAGCAGCCGACCCCCGCGGCCGGGCCGTGCACCGCCGCCACCACCGGCACCGGCGCGTCGCGCAGCGCCCGCACCGCCGCGTTGGCGGCCTCGACCGACACCGGCTCGTCGGTGCCGGAGAGGTCGGCGCCCGAGCAGAACCCGCGCCCGGCCCCGGAGAGCAGCACCACCCGGACGCCCGGCCCGCTGCCGAGTGCGCCGACGTCGCCGAGCGCGGTGGCGAGCTCCTCGAGCAGCGCGGTGGTCACCGCGTTCAGGCTGTCGGGACGGTGCAGGCGCAGGTGGAGCACGCCGTCCTCGGAGAGCTCGCGGCCCAGTCCGTGCGTGGAGACCTCCATCTCAGCTGCCCACCGCGGCCTCGTCGCGGACCAGCTCGCGCAGCGGGCTCTTCAGGATCTTGCCCGAGGCGTTGCGCGGCATCTCGCCGAGCACCACCACCCGCGTCGGCTTCTTGTACGACGCGAGCCGGTCCGCGCAGAACGCGATGATGTCGTCCTCGGTGGGCGCGTCGGCGGGGTCGCGCGGCACCACCACCGCCACCGGGGTCTCGCCCCACTTGGGGTGCGGGCTGCCCACCAGGGCCACCTCCAGGACCTTGGGGTGGTCGGCGATGACCGCCTCCACCTCCGCGCTGTAGATGTTCTCCCCGCCGGAGATGATCATGTCCTTGAGCCGGTCGACGACGTAGAAGAAGCCGTCCTCGTCGACGCGGACCAGGTCGCCGGAGTGGAACCAGCCGCCGCGGAAGGCCTCCTCGGTGGCGCGCGGGTTGTCCCAGTAGCCGCGCATCGTCTGGGGTCCGCGGTAGACGATCTCGCCGATCTCGCCCTGGGCCACGTCGTTCATCTGCGGGTCCACCACCCGCACCGCGACCAGCGGCACCGGCTTGCCGATCGAGCCGATCTTGCGGATCGCGTCCTCCCCGGGCAGCACGGTGGTGATCGGCGACATCTCGGTCTGGCCGAACGTGCACACGTTGGGCACGCCGGGGAAGGCCGCCTCCATCGCCCGCAGCACCGCCGGGGTGGCCGGCGCCGCGCCCCAGGCCATGCTGCGCAGCCGGATGTCGCGGCGGGGGATGGTGGGGCTGGCCGCGACCGCCTGCCACTGGGTCGGCACCAGGAAGGCGCTGGTGGCGCCCTCGGACTCGACCAGGTCGAGGAACGCCTCCGGGTCGAACGCTCCGGTGGGGGTGATCACGGTGGTGAAGCCGAGCACCAGCTGGGGGAGCAGCGCGCCGACCGCGGCGATGTGGAACATCGGCGAGGTGACCAGGCCGATCTCGTCGCCGCCGTGGAGCTGGAAGG
Source organism: Nocardioides sp. Z21_20 (assembly GCF_059766585.1). Taxonomy (NCBI): domain Bacteria; kingdom Bacillati; phylum Actinomycetota; class Actinomycetes; order Propionibacteriales; family Nocardioidaceae; genus Nocardioides; species Nocardioides sp. Z21_20. The sequence continues at coordinate 116,412 of NZ_JCBAJX010000009.1, read as the reverse complement.
CCTGCACCAGCGTGATCGTCTGGCCGAGCAGGTTCTGGTAGGTCAGCATCGCGCCCTTGGGCAGCCCGGTGGTGCCGGAGGTGTACATGATCAGCGCCAGCGCGTCGAGGTCCTCGGGGCCGGCCGCGGGGTGGGGCTGCGCCGCGGCGAGCGCATCCTCGTAGCCCTCCGCGCCGGGTCCGGCGCCGCTCACCTCCTCGCCGGCGACCAGGCAGGGCAGCCCGCCGGGGCGGGCCTGACGCACCTCGGCCACCAGCGGCGCCAGCGCCTGCTCGACCACGACCGCGCAGGCCCCGGAGTTCTCGGCCAGGAAGGCGACCTCGGCGGCCACCAGCCGGAAGTTCACCGGCACCGCGACCGCGCCGAGCCGGTTGATCGCCACCAGCGCCTCGACGAACTCCGGGCGGTTGGTCAGCAGCACCAGCACCCGGTCGCCGGCGCCGACGCCGCGCTGCTCCAGCGCCGAGGAGAGCCGCCGGGAGCGCTCCTCGAGCAGGGCCCACGTCGTGCTCTGGCCACGGAAGCGCAGCGCGGCGCGGGTGGGCTGCGTCTGCGCGTGCTTGGTCACCTGGTGCACCCAGGTGAGGGGCTGGCTGGGGTGGTTGCTGACGGTGCTGGTGTCCATCGGGGGCTCCCTGTGGGGTGGGCGGGTCATCGACCGCTGGAGCGCGGGTCGTCGTCGACGTCGTCGGAGAGGTACGTGGGGTTGGCGACCGCGAGCCGGTCCGCGGTGATGGTGCGCAGCGCGTCGAGCAGCCGTACGTCGTCGGCGTCCAGCTCGCCGTCCCGGATCCGCCGGCCCAGCTCGGCCTCGTCCTGGGCTCCCAGCCCGGCGAGCAGGCGGGCGTAGCGCTCCTCGGTCTGCGGCGCCAACGCCAGCTCGCGCTCCAGCGTGCGCAGCAGGTTGGCCGCGACCCGGGCCTGGAAGGAGACCCCGGCGTCGGTCGCCGGCATCACCTCGTGCTCGAGGAACTCCCGCACGGCGACGACGATCTGCGTGGCGTCGGGGTAGGTGTGCAGCATCAGAGCATCCCTCCCGAGAGCGCGATCGGGGGGCGCACGGGCACCCGGCCGTGCAGCATGTTCAGCAGGTCGAACTCCTGCTCGGCGACCCGGCGCCCGATCGCGGCGAGCTCCACGGACCGGGTGGTGCCGGAGAAGTGCCGCCCGGCCTGGACCAGGCAGCCCACCGCCCACGAGAGCGTGCCGGCCACCTGCCACCAGTGCACGACCTCCGGGTCGGGCCGGTGCCCGCTCACCGCGGTGTAGGCATCGAAGAGCTGGGAGAAGTCGCCGACGCCCGCCACCGGGCGGGGCCCGCCGAAGCGCCACGCCCTGATGCACAGGTAGCCGAGGTCCTCCATCGGGTCGCCGATGTGGACCAGCTCCCAGTCCAGCACCGCGGCCAGGCCGGTCTCGTCGACGATCACGTTGCCCAGCCGGAAGTCGCCGTGCACCAGCACGGGCGCCTCGGTGAGCGGGGGGCGATGCCGCTCCAGCCAGCGCAGCGCCAGCTCGAGGACCGGGCGCACCACGGCGGTCGCGTCGTACTTGGCGCGCAGCTCCTCGAGGACGTCGAGCCGCGGGATCTGCGGGACCTCGGCGAGCGGGACCCGGTGGATGCGCGCGGCCGCGGCGCCGAGGTCGGAGGCGAGCACCTCTCGGGCCCGGGCGTAGCGCTCGTCGCGCAGGATGCGGCGCGCGAAGGTCTCGCCGGGCACGAACGTCATCAGCAGGTAGGGGGCGCCGAGCCGGTGCGGATCGGCCGAGAAGTCGATCAGGTCGGGGCCTGGGACGCCGTGGCGCCGGGCGGCCCGCAGGGCGGCGGCCTCGCGTGCCATCTCCTCGGGGCGCGGCTCGGAGGGCGGGTCCCGGCGCAGGATCAGCTGACGCCGCTCGCCGCCGGGCCCGTGCACCTCGAAGGCCCAGGTCTGGCGACTCGCCCCGCCGGCGACCCGGCCCAGGCCGGCCGGCGTGTGGTCGCCGCCGAAGAGGTCCCCGACCAGGGCGGTGAGCATGCCCTCGAGGGCGCTCTGCTCGTCCACGCGGGTCTCCTTCCACAACGCCCGGGCTGCGGGGCGGATCGGGCCGGTCGTATATCGGTGAGCGAGCGGTCGCTCGTACTTCTAAACTGATTTGACGCACTAGAGAGTGAACTCGGTCACACCATTTGCCGTCAAGTCATTGACTTCTCACCCCTCTGGCGTGTTCGCTTTCAAGCGATCGCTCGGTAATCAGTGAACGACAGCAGTTCGTGTCGAGGCTGGGTGCGGACCGGGCGCAACCCCTGGAGGCTGACCATGAACCACCGCCATCGCGCGCTCGCCGCGCTTGCCTGCGCAGCGCTCGTCCTCTCCGGCTGCGGGGGCCGGGACGACGAGACCAGTGCCAGCGGGGACTGCTCCCCGGGCATCACCGACGACAGCATCAAGATCGGCACGAGCATCCCGATGTCCGGTGCCGGCGCCGTGTACGGCGCGATCGCGCGGGCCAGCGAGGCCTACTTCGACGACCTCAACGCCGAAGGCGGCGTGAAGATGGGCGACGGGGTCACCCGCGAGATCGAGTACAAGGCCCTCGACGACGCCTACGACCCGGCGCGCACCGTCAGCAACACCCGCACCCTGGTCGAGCAGGACCAGGTCTTCGCGCTGATGAACGTGCTGGGCACCTCGCCCAACCTCGCCATCGGCGAGTTCGTGGCCGGCGCGGGGGTGCCCAACCTGTTCGCGATGACCGGCACCGACGAGTTCCTCGACCAGGAGGAGAACTGGTCGATGGGGTTCCTGCCGCAGTACGAGTTCGAGGCCCAGGTCATGGCCGACTACGTGCTGGCGAAGAACCCGCAGGCGAAGGTGGCGGTGCTCTACCAGAACGACGGCTTCGGCAAGGGGATGCTGGAGAACTTCGAGGAGGAGTTCGAGGGCACCGACGCCGAGATCGTCGCCTCCCAGGCCTACGAGCAGTCCGGCGGCACCGCCGACTCCCAGGTGGTCAACCTGGCCAAGTCCGGGGCCGACGTCTGGCTCAACTACGCCACCGGCACGTTCATGACCCAGTCGCTGAAGAAGGCCGACGAGCTCGGCTGGAAGCCGCTGAAGATGATCACCTCCGGCACCAACCACGCCCAGAACATCATGCAGCCGGCCGGCGCCGGGGCGACGGACGCGGTCTCCTTCACCTGGCTCAAGGACGTCTCCGCCCCGAACTGGAAGGACGACGAGGGGATGCAGGCCTGGCAGGCCTTCGCCGAGAAGCACAGCGGCGACGTCGACGCCGCCGACTCGGTCGGAGCCACCGGCTACACCAGCGCCCAACTGATGGAGGCCGTGTTGGAGGGCATGGACGGCTGCACCCGCGAGGACATGCTCGCCTCGGCGCAGAGCCTCTCGGGCGCGCAGGGCGACCTGCACCTTCCCGACGTGAAGGCCTCCACCACCGAGGACTACCCGTTCTTCACCACCCAGGTGCAGATGATGACCTTCGACGGCACCACCTGGCAGCTCGAGGGCGACGTCCTCGAGCGGGAGTGACCCGATGCCCATCGCGAGCGTGGCCGCCGGCGAGCCGTTCCTCACCGTGCGCGACGTGCGGCTGCGCTTCGGCGGAGTGGTGGCCCTGGACGGGCCGTCGTTCGACCTGGCCAAGGGCGAGGTCTGCGGGCTGATCGGGCCCAACGGGGCCGGGAAGACCACGCTGTTCAACTGCATCAGCCGGCTCTACGAGCCCGAGTCGGGCGAGATCGCGCTGGCCGGCGTCGACCTGCTCCGGCTGCGCACCGAGCAGATCGCCTCGGTGGGCATCGCCCGGACCTTCCAGAACCTGGGCCTGTTCGGGTCGATGACGGTGTTGGAGAACGTGCTGGCCGGGGGCTACCACCGCACCCGCTCGGGCATGTGGGCGACCGCCCTGGGCTGGCTCGGCGTGGCCCGCGAGGAACGCGCCGAGGTGGCCCGGGCCCGCGAGCTGCTCGCGGAGCTGGGGCTGACCTCGGTGGCCGGCAGGCTGGCGGCCGGGTTGCCCTACGGCACCCTCAAGCGGGTCGAGCTGGCCCGCGCGCTGATGGCCGAGCCGGAGCTGCTGATGCTCGACGAGCCGGCCAACGGGCTGATCCACTCCGAGGTGATCGAGCTCGCCGACACCATCCGCCGGCTCTGTGACGAGCGCGGGCTCTCGGTGCTGCTGGTCGAGCACCACATGGCGATGGTGATGCGCGCCTCCGACCAGGTGGTCGTGCTCAACCTGGGCCGCAAGATCGCCGACGGCCCGCCCGACGTGGTGCGCGCCGACCCGCAGGTCATCGAGGCCTACCTGGGAGGCGCGGCATGAGCCTGCTCGAGGTGGACCGGCTGGTCGCGGGCTACGGCCCGGTCCGGGTCCTGCACGAGGTCACCCTGAGCGTCGAGAAGGCTCAGGTGGTGGTGGTGCTGGGCGCCAACGGCGCCGGGAAGACCACGCTGCTGCGGGCGCTGTCGGGGATCATCAAGGGCAGCGGCCGGGCCACCTTCGACGGGCACGAGCTGCTGGGGCGCTCCAGCGAGCGGATCGCCGCGCTCGGCATCGCCCACGTGCCGCAGGGGCGCGGCACCTTCAGCGACATGAGCGTGGAGGAGAACCTCCGGATCGGGGCGCACCTGCGCCGCGACCGCGAGGAGCGGTCCCACATCGAGCGCTGGTACTCGATCTTCCCGCGGCTGGGGGACCGCGCGACCCAGCAGGCCGGCAGCCTCAGCGGCGGGGAGCAGCAGATGCTCGCCATCGCCCGGGCCCTGATGCCCTCCCCCCGGCTGCTGCTGCTCGACGAGCCGTCGCTGGGCCTGGCGCCCAACACCACCCGCCAGCTGTTCGACTCACTCGCCCAGATCAACGCCGAGACCGGGACCGCGATGCTCGTCGTCGAGCAGAACGCCCACCTCGCCCTCGACATCGGCAGCACCGCCGTGGTGCTGGAGGCGGGCCGGGTGGTCTCGTCCGGCCGGGCCGAGGACCTGCGCGACAACGACGAGATCCGCCGTGCCTATCTCGGCTACTGAGGAGCGATGATGGACCTGTTCGTGCAACAACTGCTCGACGGCATCGCCTCCGGGGCGTTGTACGGCGCGCTGGCCCTGAGCGTCGTGCTCGTCTACCGCGCCTCCGGGATCGTCAACTTCGCCCAGGGCGAGATGGCGATGTTCGCCGCGTTCCTCACCTGGCAGCTGTGGACCTGGGGAGTGCCCCTGCTCGTGGCGATCCTGATCTCGATGGGGATCGCGTTCGCCTTCGGCGCCCTTGTCGAGCGGGTGCTGATCCGGCCCTTCGGCACCACCGCGTCGGCGCACCTGTCGCTGATCATCGTCACGCTCGGCCTGATGCTGGTCCTCACCAGCGGCGCGGGATGGATCTGGGGCTACCTGACCAAGTCGGTCCCGCCCACCTTCGGGGAGGGCTCGGTCGACCTCGGCCCGGCCGCGATGTCGCGCCAGGCGCTGGGCATCGTCCTCGCCGTCGCGGTCGTCGCCGGCCTCCTGTACTGGCTCTTCCAGCGCACCCGGCTGGGCCTGGAGATGCGCGCGGCGGCCAGCAACCCCGAGTCGGCGCGGCTCGCGGGGATCCCGGTGGGGCGGATGCTGATGCTCGGCTGGGGCCTGGCCGGTGCCATCGGCGCGCTGGTGGGCGCGCTGGCCGCGCCGCAGCTGTTCCTGCAGCCCAACATGATGGCCGCGATGCTGCTCTACGCGTTCGCCGCGGCCACGCTCGGCGGCTTCGACAGCCCGGTGGGGGCACTGGTCGGCGGGCTGATCGTCGGCGTACTGGAGAACCTCGCCGGCACCTACGTCGACGCGATCGGCAACGACTTCAAGCAGGCGGTGGCGCTGGCCATCATCATGGCCGTGCTGCTGCTCAAGCCCGAGGGTCTCTTCGGATCGAGGACGGTGGCACGCGTATGAGCATGGTCAAGATCGGTGCTCCCAGCGGGATCCGCGCACTGGCGGACCGGGCGCTGGCCCTGCGCCAGGCGCAGGCGGTGCTGGACGCGCCGATCTGGCTGAGGGTGGCGGTCTTCGTCGCGGTGGCCGGCGCAGCGGCGATGGTGCCGTTCAACTCCGCGCCGTACGTCAACTTCGACCTCAGCATGGTGATGATCTACGCGATCGTCGGGATGGGCCTCAACCTGCTCACCGGCTTCAACGGGCAGATCTCGCTGGGCCACAGCGCCTTCTTCGCCACCGGTGCCTACGTGGCGGCGGTACTGATCCAGGAGGGCTGGCACTACCTCGCGGTGCTGCCGGTCGCGGTCGTCGCGACGTTCGTGCTCGGCTACCTGTTCGGTCTGCCGGCGCTGCGGCTGCAGGGCCTGCAGCTCGCGCTGGTCACCCTGGCGCTGGCCATCGTCACCCCGGCGGCGATCAAGCGTCTCGACGACGTCACCCAGGGCCAGGAGGGGATCGCGCTGTTCACCGCGCAACCGCCGGAGTGGACCGGCCTGGCCCGCGACCAGTGGGTCTACCTGCTGTGCCTGGCCGCGGTGCTGATCGGGTGGATCCTCACCCGCCGCCTGGCCAGCGGCCGGATCGGGCGCTCCCTGGTGGCGGTGCGCGACAACGAGACCGTGGCGCGGACCCTCGGCGTGCGCAGCTCGCGCACCAAGACGGCCGTCTTCGCGCTCAGCGCCGCCTACACCGGGGTCGGCGGGGTGCTCTACGTGTACGTCGTGCAGTTCGTCGGCCCGGACTCGTTCGGGCTGGTGATGGCGATCGCGTTCATCTCGCTGATCGTCGTCGGCGGCCTGGGCACCATCAGCGGCGCCATCTTCGGGGCCTTCTTCATCACCTACGTCCCGGAGTGGACCGCGGACGTGAACGCCTCGGCGGCGAGCCTGGTCTACGGCGTCTCGCTGATCGTCTTCATGTTCGTGATGCCGTTCGGCATCGCCGGCCTGGTCCGCGCCGGGCTGCGCCCCGTCGTCGAGCGGATCCCCGGGCGGCGCGGCCCGCTGAGCAGCCGCTCCGCCGGCGCCGGCCCCGCCCCGAGCGTCACCACCCCCGCCCCTGCCGAGCGCCAGGAAGTAGAGGAGAGCACGCCATGACGCACCCGACCAGGCGGGACATCACGCTCAGCGTCGCGGACGGCGTGGCGACGATCCTGCTCGACCGCCCCGAGGCCCTCAACGCCTTCACCGACCGGATGGAGGTCGAGCTGATCGAGGCCCTCGACGCGTGCGACCGCGACGACGAGGTCCGGGCCGTGGTGATCACCGGCGCCGGGCGGGCCTTCTGCGCCGGGATGGACCTGAGCGCCGGGGCCGCGGCCTTCGAGGAGTGGGGAGCCGACGACGCCGACGGCCCCGCGCCGCTGCGCCGCGACGGCGGCGGCCGCGTGGTGCTGCGGATGTTCGAGCTCGACAAGCCGGTGATCGCGGCCATCAACGGGCCGGCCGTGGGCGTCGGGATCACGCTGACCCTGGCCGCCGACATCCGCCTCGCCGCCGACGACGCCAAGATGGGCTTCGTCTTCAACCGGCGCGGGCTGGTCCCCGAGTCGTGCTCGTCGTGGTTCCTGCCGCGGGTGGTGCCGATGCAGCGGGCGCTGGAGTGGGTGTTCACCGGCCGGGTGTTCCCCGCCTCCGAGGCGCTGGCGGCCGGCCTGGTGCGCAGCCTCCACCCGCGCGCGGAGCTGCTCGACGTCGCCTACGCGCTGGCCCGCGAGATCGCCGAGCACACCGCCCCGGTCTCGGTGGCGCTCTCGCGCCAGATGCTGTGGCGGATGTGGGGCGCCGACCACCCGATGGTCGCGCACGAGATCGAGACCCACGCCCTGGCCGTGCGCGGCACCAGCGACGACGCGGCCGAGGGCATCTCGGCCTTCCTGGACAAGCGGCCGGCGCGCTTCCCGCTGACCGTCTCCGCCGACCTCCCCGACCTGTTCGCCAGCCTGCCCGCGCCGTCGTACCGCCCACCCGCGGTGGCGGCCTCGGCGGCCCCCGGACCCATCCTCCGCACGAAGGAGCAGCCATGAAGCGCGGCCTGTACACCGCCGACCACGAGGCCTTCCGCGCCGTCGTCGCCGAGTTCGTGGCCCGCGAGGTCGCGCCGCACGTGGAGCGGTGGGACGAGGAGGGGATCATCGACCGCGACGTGTGGCTGGCCGCCGGCAAGCAGGGCGTGATCGGTCTCTCCACACCCACCGAGTACGGCGGCGCGGGCGTCGGGGCCGACTACCGCTACCGCGCGGTGGTGCTCGAGGAGCTGTTCAAGGTGTTCGCCGGCTCGCTGGCCTCCGGCTTCTCGCTGCAGGACGACATCGCGATCCCCTACCTGGCCGCCCTGGGCACCGAGGAGCAGAAGCGCCGCTGGCTGCCGCGGATGGGCGCCGGGGAGCTGATCGGCGCGATCGCGATGACCGAGCCCGGGACCGGCAGCGACCTGCAGGGCATCCGCACCAGCGCCACCCGGGTGGACGGTGGTTGGCTGGTCAACGGGGCCAAGACGTTCATCACCAACGGCATCCACTCCGACCTGGTGATCGTCGTGGCGCGCACCGACCCCGACGCGGGGTCGCGCGGCTTCAGCCTGCTGGTCGTCGAGCGGGAGATGGCCGGGTTCTCCCGGGGGCGCAAGCTGCGCAAGGTGGGCTTGGCGGCCCAGGACACCGCCGAGCTGTTCTTCGAGGAGGTCTTCGTGCCCGAGCAGAACCTGCTGGGCGCCGAGGGCGGCGGGCTCCGCCAGCTGATGGCGCACCTGCCGCTGGAGCGACTCTCGATCGCGGTCGGCTCGGTGGCCGCCTGCGCGCCGGTGCTCGCCGCCACCCTGGACTACACCCAGCAGCGGCGCACCTTCGGCCAGCCGGTCGCCGACTTCCAGAACACCCGGTTCCGGCTCGCCGAGCTGGCCACCGAGCTGGACGTCACCCGGGCCTTCGTGGACAAGGCGCTGCTGGCCTACAACGAGGGCGACCTCAGCGCCGTCGACGCGGCCAAGGCCAAACTGTGGGCCACCGAGGTGCAGGGCAGGCTCGTCGACCAGTGCCTGCAGCTGCACGGCGGCTACGGCTACATGCTGGAGTACCCGGTGGCGCGTGCCTTCCAGGACGCCCGGGTGCAGCGGATCTACGGCGGCACCAACGAGATCATGCGCCAGATCATCGGCCGCGACCTGGTCGGCCGGCGCTGATGAGCGGCCCCGACGAGTACGACGCGCAGGACCGGGTCGGCTGCACGGTCGTCGACGGCGTCGCCCAGGTGAGGTTGACCCGCCCGGACAAGATGAACGCGCTGGACCCGGCGATGTTCGAGGCGCTGCTCGCCACCGGCAGCTCCCTGATCGGCAGCGACGACGTCCGCGCGGTGGTGCTGAGCGGGGCCGGGCGGGCGTTCTGCGCCGGGCTGGACCTCGAGCAGTTCGCGCTGATGGCGGACGGCGGCTCCGGGCCGGCCCTGCCCGCCCGCGAGCCGCTGGGCGCCGCCGAGGCGCTCGCCCAGCAGGCCGTCCACGTGTGGTCGCTGATCGAGGCGCCGGTGATCGCCGCCGTACACGGGGTGGCGCTGGGCGGCGGGCTGCAGCTGGCACTGGGCGCCGACATCCGGATCGTGGCGCCGGACGCGCGGCTGGCGCTGATGGAGGTCCAGTGGGGGCTGGTGCCGGACATGATGGGCACCCAGCTGCTGCCCGAGCTGGTCGGCCGGGACCGGGCCCTGGAGCTGGCGCTGACCGGGCGGACGGTGTCGGGGGAGGAGGCGTTCCGGCTCGGGCTGGCCACGCTGGTCGCCGAGGACCCACTGGCGGCCGCGACGGCGCTCGCCGCCGAGGTCGCCGCGCACAGCGGGTCGGCGACGCGGGGGATCAAGCGGCTCGTCGGCCTGGCCGGGCGGGTCGACCTCGCGGCCGGGCTGGCGGCCGAGCAGAAGGTGATCGCCTCGCTGATCGGGACCGAGGAGCAGGCGGCGGTGGTGCGCCGCCGCCTGAGCCGGCGCGGCTAGGCCGGCTGCTCGCGACGGCGCCCGGTGAACCCGAACAGGGTGCCGGCCACCTTGCGGATCTGGATCTCCTCGGCGCCCTCGGTGATCCGGTAGCGCCGGTGGTGGCGGTAGATGTGCTCGAAGGGCTGGTTGCGCGAGTAGCCCTCGCCGCCGAAGACCTGCATCGCCCGGTCGGCCGCCTCGCAGACCAGCCGGTTCGCCCGGTAGTTGGCCATCGACACGAACTCGCTGACCTCGGTCGGGTCGCCGGCCCGGTCCAGCGTCCAGGCGGCCTTGCGGACCAACCCGCGCACCATCTCGGCCTCGGTGTGCAGCTCGACCAGCGGCCACTGCACCGCCTGGCGGCGCGCCAGCGGCTCACCGAAGGTGACCCGGGTGCGGGCCCGCTCCACGGCCCGGTCGATGCAGTACTGCGCCGCCCCGAGGCTGGAGGCGGCCTGACGGATCCGGTTCTCGTGCAGGAAGTGCTGGGCGATCATCAGCCCACGCCCCTCCTCGCCGAGGATCGCCGAGTGCGGCACCCGGACCCCGCGCACGGCGACGTTGGCGTGGTCGGTGGGCATGTTGAAGGTCCAGTCGTAGCTGGTCACCTCGATGCCGGGGGTGTCCATCGGGACCACGAACGCGGTGATCCCGAGCGCGTCGCCGTCCTGGCCGCTGGTGCGGGCGAAGACCACGTCGTGGGTGGCGTGGTGGACCCCGGAGTTCCAGCGCTTGGCGCCGTCGATGACCCACTCATCGCCCGCGCGCACCGCCCGGGTCTCCATCCAGGTGGCGTCGCTGCCGTGCTCGGGCTCGGTGAGCGCGAAGGCGACCATGGCCTCGCCGGTGATCATCTGCTCGAGCAGCTCCGCGCGCTGCTGCGCCGTACCGAAGTCGCGCACGATGTGCACGAACGGCAGGTTGGCGACGATCGAGGACTCGTTCTGCAGGTCGTTGTGCAGCCCCAGGCCACGGTGGGCCAGGTGCTCGCGGACGATCGCCAGCTCCAGGTTGGACGCGCCGCGGCCGCCGAGGTCCTCGGGCAGCGCCCAACGCAGGAAGCCCGCGGCGTCGGCGCGGCGGCGCATCTCGGCCAGCAGGTCCTCCCAGGCCTGGGCCGGGGTGCCGCCGGCCTCCCAGTCCGTGCGCGCCCACTCGCGGCGGTGGTCGAAGTACTGGACGTGCTCCTGCTCGAGCGGAGCGATCTCCTTGTCGATGAAGGCGTCGATCTCATCGAGGAAGTCCTGGATCCCGTCCGGGAGCGCGAAGTCCATGGCGAAGCCCTTCAGTGCCGTGAGTGGGTGCGTGCGGCGGAAACAGTGTTTAGAGTTTCAGAGTGAGCGCTAGGTTAGTGGCGAAGTTCACTCGCTGTCTACGGCAGAGAATCCGGCGTGTGGCCTTGTAGACCAAGTGAGCGATCGAACCTCTAAACCTCTTGTAGGGTTCACCGGAATCGGCCTTCGGCGCCGATCGACGTGCGAAGGAGTCGGCGTGCTGCGCGAGGACAAGCTGGGCCCGGAGGTCGGGCCGGTGCTGCGCTCGATGCGTCAGGCGAAGGGGCTGAGCCTGCGCGGGTTCGCCGAGGTCGCGGGCCTGAGCGCCGCGACGCTGAGCCAGATCGAGACCGGCAAGGCCGGGGTCCGCCCGGCCCGCGTGGTCCAGCTCGCCCGGGCTCTCGAGGTCGACCCCGCCGAGCTCTCACCGGAGCTGGCTGGGCAGGGCGTGGGCGAGCACGTGGCCGCCGACCCGCAGGACTGGCGCTCCTTCCCGCCGCTGGACATCGACCCCGCGCTGCAGGCGGCGCTGCAGTCGTTCACGATGACCGGCTACCACGGGGCGTCGGTGCGCGACATCGCCCGGCGCTGCGGACTGTCGGTGCCCGGGCTCTACCACTACTACCCGAGCAAGCAGGCGATGCTGAACACCCTCTTCGAGCGCGCGATGGAGGAGCTGCTGGCCCGCAGCGAGGCCGCCCGCGCCGAGGGCGGCGACACCGTCGAGCGGTTCTCGCTGCTGGTCGAGGCCCTGACGCTCTTCCACGCCCACCGCCGCGAGCTGGCCTTCCTGGGGACCAGCGAGCTGCGCAGCCTGGCGCCGCGTGAGCGGCGCCGCCACGCCGCGCTGCGCACCGCCCAGCAGCAGCTCTTCGACGACGAGGTCGAGATCGGGGTCAAGGAGGGCGTCTTCCGCACCCCGACGCCCCACGAGGCGGCGCGCGCGGTGGTGACCCTGTGCGTCTCGGTGGCGAACTGGTACCGCTCGGGCGGGCCGCTGACCCCCGAGGAGATCGCCCAACAGTACGTCCGGTTCGCGCTGGGCATCGTCGGGCACCGCCCGTGAGCGGGATCGACGCGTCGCTGCGGCACGGCGCCTGGCGCTCCTCGGCGCAGCTCGAGCTCAGCCCGATCCTGCTCGCCGCGCTGGACGCGTTCGACGAGCACGGCTACCACGGCACCACCGTGCGCGAGATCGCGCGCCGGGTGGGGGTCACCGTCCCGGCGCTCTACTACCACCACGCCAACAAGGAGGACGTCCTGCACACCCTGCAGATGGCCTCCATCGAGCGGCTCTGCGCGCTGTGCCAGGCGGCCGTCGCCGACGCCGGCGCGGACCCCGAGCAGCGGTTCCTGAACCTGGTCGAGGCGCTGGTGCGCTACATGGCGCACAGCACCAAGCTGGCCGGCCTGGACAGCGAGATCCGCTCGCTGAGCCCGGAGCGCCGCGCGGTGTACGTCGAACGCCGTCGCGCGCTGGAGCAGCTGCTGGTGGACGTGGTGCAGTCGGGCGCGGACGCCGGCGTCTTCGACGTGCGCTCGGCGCGCGACAGCGTCCGTGCGCTGGTCGGGATGATCCAGTCGATCGCCGTCTGGTACCACCCCGAGGGCCAGGTCTCCCCGGCGGCGCTGGCCCACCGCTACACCGAGATCGCGGCCCAGACCGTGGGCGCGTCGCCGGAACTCGTCCGGCGCCTGCGCGCCGTACACACCGCCACCGCCACAGGGGAGGCCCCCGGATGACCACTGAGCTGTTCGACCTGACCGGACGCGGCGCCGTGGTCACCGGGGGCGGGTCCGGCATCGGGCTGGCGATGGCGCGCGGGCTGGCCGGCGCCGGCGCCGGGGTCTCGCTGTGGGGGCGCACCGAGGCCAAGATCCGCTCGGCCGCGGAGGGGCTGGCCGAGCAGGGCGCCCGCGCCCGAGCCCAGCGCGTCGACGTCTCGGTGGAGCAGGAGGTCCGCGACGGCATGCGCGAGGCGGCCGCGGCGCTGGGCTCCCTGGACGTGGTGGTGGTCAACGCCGGTATCGGGCTGCCGCTGGCCAAGCTGGTCGATGCGAGCACCGAGGACTACCGCACCACGCTGGCCACCAACCTCGACGGCGCCTTCTTCACGATGCGCGAGGCCGCCGCGGTGATGAGCGAGCAGGCCGCGGCCGGCGGTCGCCGCGGCGGGTCGATCATCGCGGTGGCGAGCCTGGCCGCGATCGAGGGCGCCGGCCGCAACCACGCCTACGGCGCGACGAAGGCGGCGCTGACCGCGCTGGTGCGCTCCTGCGCCGTCGAGCTCGGCCGCTCCGGGATCCGGGTCAACGCCGTGCTGCCGGGCTGGATCGCCACCGACATGACCGTCGCGGCCCAGGACTCCGAGGCCTTCGCCGACCGGGTGCTGACCCGGGTGCCGGCCGGGCGCTGGGGGCGCCCCGAGGACTTCGCCGGCATCGCGGTCTACCTCGCCAGCGACGCCTCGTCGTACCAGAGCGGCAGCACCGTGGTCATCGACGGCGGGTACAGCGTCTTCTGAGGCCCGGGGCGAGGGGCGGGCGTGGCCGATGGGCCCCACTGGCTAGGGTGCAGGAGTGAGTGAGGACTGGTTCGCGCGGCGCACCCATCGCTGGCAGGACTGGTCCCTGGAGGACCTGCTGCTGGCCAAGGCCGACACCCGGGTCAGCCTGGTGGTGCCGGCGCGCAACGAGGCCGCGACCGTCGGCGACGTGGTGACCCGGGTCCGCGAGCGGCTCCTGGACACCGTCGGGCTGCTCGACGAGATCGTGGTCATCGACTCCGACTCCACCGACGACACCTACGCGGTGGCCACCGACGCCGGCGCGGTCGTGCACCGCGCCTCGGAGATCCGCCCCGACCTCGGCTGGATGCCGGGCAAGGGCGAGGCGATGTGGAAGTCGCTGTTCGTGACCCGCGGCGACGTGTTGGTCTTCATGGACGCCGACCTCCTCGACTGGGACTCCCACTTCGTGCCGGGGCTGCTCGGGCCGCTGCTGAGCTCGCCGGAGGTGGCGCTGGTCAAGGGCTTCTACGAGCGGCCGATGCTGGAGAACGGCACGCTGGCGCCCGACTCGGCGGCGTACGAGGGAGGGCGGGTCACCGAGCTCGTCGCCCGGCCGCTGATCGCGCTGCTCTTCCCCGAGCTGGCCGGGCTGGTGCAGCCGCTGGCCGGGGAGTGGGCGGTGCGGCGCTCGCTGTTCGAGTCGCTGCACGTGCCCACCGGGTACGCCGTGGAGCTGGCCGCGCTGATCGACACCCTGCGCAGCCGCGGCCTCGACGCGATCGCCCAGGTCGACCTCGGCCGGCGCGCGCACCGCCACCAGGCGCTGCGCGACCTCGGCGCGATGGCCACCCAGATCATCGCCGCCGCGCAGCGTCGCGCCGGCGCCTCCGGGCCGAACACCGTGCTGCTGCAGCAGTTCGGGCACGCCCGCTCCAGCGAGGACGGCGCCATCGCGCCGTTGGTGCGCGACGTCGGCACCGGCGAGCGTCCGCCGGCCGCCGCCCTGCCCGGTGGGAGTGCGCCTGCGGGGGGTGCGCCTGCGGGGGGTCGTGTGCCCCACGACGCGGCGGAGCGCGCTCCCAGGCACACGACCCAGGGAGGCGACGCCGCGGCGGCCGGTCGTGTGTCTGACGACGCGGCGCAGCGCGCTCTGGGGCACACGACCCAGGGATCGGGGGGCGCGGCGACCGGATCGCTCGGGCACGCGACCGGGTCGGCGCCCGGCGCCTCGGGGCCCGGGGGTACGCCGGCGGCGGGGGCGGCGCGATGACGCTCCGGCTGGGCCGCCACGAGTTCGCCGACGACGCCACGCTGATGATGGCGATCGTCAACCGGACCCCCGACTCGTTCTACGACAAGGGCGCCACCTGGGCCGAGGACAAGGCCTTCGACCGGGTCGCACACGTGGTCGCCCAGGGCGCCGAGATCGTCGACATCGGCGGGATCAAGGCCGCCCCCGGCGTCGAGATCGACGAGGCCGAGGAGCGCGCCCGGGTGGTGGACTTCGTCGCCCGGGTCCGCGAGGCCTACCCCCGCCTGGTGATCTCGGTGGACACCTGGCGCGCGTCGGTGGGGCGCGCGGTCTGCGAGGCCGGCGCCGACGTGCTCAACGACGCCTGGGGCGGCGCCGACCCCGAGCTCGTCGACGTCGCCGCCGAGCACGGCGCCGCGCTCATCTGCACCCACACCGGTGGCGTCACCCCGCGCACCCGCCCGCACCGGATGGAGTACGACGACGTGGTCGCCGCCGCGATCGCGGACACCGTGGGCTACGCCGAGCGTGCGATCGCGGCCGGGGTCTGCCCCGACAGCGTGGTGATCGACCCCGCCCACGACTTCGGCAAGAACACCTTCCACTCCCTGGAGATCACCCGCCGACTGGGGGAGATGGTGGCCACCGGCTGGCCGGTACTGGTGTCGCTGTCCAACAAGGACTTCGTCGGCGAGAGCCTCGACCTGCCGGTCGGCGAGCGGCTCACCGGCACGCTCGCGGCGACCGCCGTCTGCGCGCTGGCCGGGGCCCGGATCTACCGGGTGCACGAGGTCACCGAGACCCGGCAGACCGTCGACATGGTGTGGACCATCGCCGGGCACCGGCCGCCCACCCGCGCGATCCGGGGCCTGGCATGAGCGGGCGCGTGGTGGTGGTGCCGTCCGCGCCGGCGCTGCTCGCGACGTACGCCGGCCAGCTCGACCCGGTCGCCGAGATGCGCGCGGCCGCCCTGGACGCGGTCGGCTGGCTGACCGGGCAGGGCGTGTCGCGGGTGGTGGTGCTCGGCGCCGCCGCCGACCCGGGCAACGTCGCGCGCGGGGTACGCGAGCCGCTGTCGCTGCGGATCGCGCGCTCGCTGCTGGCCGAGGCGGGCTACGCCGGCGAGATCGTCGAGGCCACCCAGCCCGGCACGCTGCCCGACGTCTCCGCCGCCGAGGTGCTGGTGGTGGCCGACGGCTCCGCGCGCCGCGGGGAGAAGGCGCCCGGCCACCTCGACGAGCGGGCGTTCGCCTTCGACGAGGCCATCGGTGCGGCGCTGGCCGAGGCCGACCTGGCCGCCCTGCGCGAGCTCGACGAGGAGCTCGGAGCGCAGCTGCTGGCCGGCGGCGTGCCTGCCCTGCGGGCGCTCGGGCACACGGTCGACGGGCCGTACGTGGGCGAGATCGCCTGGGCCGGCGACCCGTTCGGCGTGCAGTACTGGGTGGTGCGCTGGCAGTGCGCGTCCTGATCTCCGGCCGGCCCGACGCCCAGCTCGAAGACGCCCAGCCCGACAACGACCGCCCCCTCGCGGGGTCGCCGTGCCTGGCCGAGCTCTACGCGCCGCCGCGCACGCCGTGGCTGCGGGTCAACATGGTCAGCACCGTCGACGGCGCCGCGACCGGCGCCGACGGCCGCTCGGGGTCGATCAACAACTCCGCGGACCGGGAGGTCTTCCACGCGCTGCGGGCGATGGCCGACGCGATCGTGGTCGGCGCGGGCACCGCGCGGGTGGAGGGCTACGGCCCCACCACCAGGCCGATCGTCGTGGTCACCGCGAGCGGCGACCTGCCCGAGGCGCTGCGCGACGCACCGGCCGGCTCGGTGCTGCTGGCCACCTGCACGCGGGCCCCGGGTCTCGCCGCGGCCCGCGAGCTGCTCGGCGCCGACCACGTGCTCCTCGCCGGCGACGACGCGGTCGATCTGCCCGCCCTGGTCGCGGCGCTGCACGCGCGCGGGCTGCGGCACCTGCTCTGCGAGGGCGGTCCGCGGCTGCTCGGCGACGTGCTGGCGGCCGGGCTGCTCGACGAGGTGTGCTGCACGCTGGTCCCCGCCCTGGTCGGCGGCGCCCATCCGCGGATCACCGCCGGCGCGGTCCTCGACGTACCGCTCCAGCTGCACATGCTGCTGGAACACCAGGGCACCCTGCTCGGCCGCTGGCTCGTGCGGCAGCCCGCGCCTGGCGTTGTCGCCGGCGGCTAGCGTGTCGGTATGAGCCAGCTGCGGCCCGCGCCGCGTCCGCCGCGCAGAGGCACGGACTGGGGTACGGCGGCCCGGGTGATCCTCGGCTTCGTGGCGCTGCTGTGGGCCCTGGAGCTGCTCGACACCGCGCTCGACAACCGCCTCGACGGCTGGGGGGTCCGGCCACGCTCCGACGAGGGGCTGGCGGGCATCCTCTTCGCGCCGCTGCTGCACCTGGGCTGGGGGCACCTGGCCGGCAACACCGTGCCGCTGCTGGTGCTCGGCTTCCTGATCCTGCTCTCCGGCGTCCAGCGCTGGGCGGTGGTGACCGCGACGATCTGGCTCGTCGGCGGCTTCGGGGTGTGGCTCACCGCGGACCCGTGGACGGTGCACCTGGGGGCGTCGGTGATGGTCTTCGGGTGGCTGGTCTACCTGGTGCTGCGCGGGCTGTTCACCCGCCGGCCGGGCCAGATCCTGCTCGGCGTGCTGGTGCTGGCGGCGTACGGCGGACTGCTGTGGGGCGTGCTGCCCGGCCAGCCGGGGGTCTCCTGGCAGGGCCACCTGTTCGGCGCCCTCGGCGGTGGCCTGGCCGCCTGGTGGACCCGCGACGACGACTGAGCCCCAACGACGACTGAGCCGCGTCAGCCGGCCGCGCGCTCGGTGGGCGGGGCGTGCCGCTCCTCGGCGGCGTGGCCCGGGGTGAGGTGCTCGGCGTCGGAGAGCCGCAGCGGCGTGAACGGCCCGCCGCTGTGCGCCGAGACCGGCTCGGTGGCCAGGCAGAGGTGGTCGCCGCCCTCGTCGAGCAGGCTGGTGCGGCGTACGACGAGACGGTGCGGGAGGTCGAGCAGCACCGGTACGCCACCGGGGCCGGTCTCGGTGCGCAGGCCGGCGAACTTGTCGTCGCGGTCGCCGCTGAGCGTCCCGAACCGCTCCGCCAACGCCAGGTCGTCGCGGCTGAGGAAGTGCACGACCAGGTGCGTCGAGCGCTGCGCGACCCGGCCGGTGTGGTTGGCCTTGGACAGCCACAGGCAGTAGCGCTCGGGGTCGATGCTGGCCTGGGAGTGGAACCCGACCAGGCAGCCGGCCCACTCGCGCACGCCGTCGGTCTCGTTGCCGGTGGTCACCACGATCAGCGGGGTGTCCAGCGAGGACATGATCGTGGAGAACGCGTCCTGCTCAGCCATCGGTGTCCCTCTCGTAGCGTAGGAAGAGCGTGTCGTCGGCGGCGATCACGTGGCGCAGCGCGAACTCGCGCAGGCCGCTGTCCGGCGGCGTCACCGAGACCGGCAGCAGGTCGCCGCCCAGCACCGGCGCCACCGTCAGGCAGAGCTCGTCGAGACAGCCGGCCGCGGTCAGCTCGCCCAGCCAGCGCGGCCCGCCCTCGCAGAGCACCACGCGGTGGCCCCGCTCGTGCAGCGCGGCCACGGCCCGGGCCGGGTCCACCGCCTCGCCGCCCGCGATGACCACGTCGGCGACCTCCCGGGCGCGCGCCACCCGGGCCGGGTCGGCGGACTCGCAGGTGACCACGATCGTGCGCCGGTCCGCCGGCGCGTCGGCGAAGACGGGGGCGGCCCAGTCCAGCTCCAGGGAGCGGCTGACCACCGCCAGCGGCGGGGTGTCGGGCAGGCCGGCCTCGCGGCGCGCGGCCACCCGCTCGGGGGACAGCCGGACCGGGCCGTAGCCCTCGCGCCGTACCGTCTCGGCGCCGACCAGCACCACGTCGGCCAGCGAGCGCATGTCCACGAACAGCTGCGAGTCCGGGCCCACCGACAGCTGGCCCACCCGGCCGTCGACGGCCGCCGAACCGCTCAGCGTGCCGACCATGTTGGCCATCACCCAGGCCCGGTCGGTGCGGCGGCGCTGGACCGCGGCGTACGGCGCGAGCAGGTCGCGCACCTCGTCGGCGGGCTGGAGCAGGTGCATCGGCGCAGACCTCGAGACGCTGGGGGAGCAGGTCGGCTCAGGCTAGCGCGGGCGGCTCAGTCGTCGAATCCGCGGGCGGCCAGGGCGTCGCCGAGCGCGTCGGCGCGGCGCAGCGCCCCGACGAGCAGGGGGACCGCGAACGCCCGCGGGCTGGCGCCCAGGCCTCGGGCGCGCTGCGCGTCGCGGACCCGTTCGGCGAGCTCGACCACGATCGGGACGGCGCGGATCCCGAGCATCAGCATCAGCCCGACCCGCTCGCCGTTGACGCCGAGTGGGCGCAGCGGGCGGCACAGCGCGACGACCACGTCGACGAGCGCGGTGGTGCGGGTGGTCAGCGTGACCAGGTTGGCCAGCAGCACCAGCATCACGAGCACGCCGACCACGACGGCGGCGCGCTCGGGGCCGTTGACGATCACGTGGAAGACGCCCAGCGGCACCGAGAACCACAGCATCGGCCGCACCAGGCGCAGCCCGACGCGCCACGGCGTGCGCGCCACCGCATAGCCGGCCAGCACGACGGCCAGCGCGGCGCCGACCCGGGCGGGGGTGTCCAGCAGGAGCGAGCCGAGGCCGACCAGCACCATCGCGGCGAGCTTCACCCCCGCGGGCAGCCGGTGCAGCACCGACCCGCCCGGCTGGTAGAGCCCGATCGTGCTCATCGCATCAGGGCCCGGTAGCGCGCGACCGCCTCGGCCGGTGGCCCGTCGTGGACCAGCCGGGCCTCGTCGAAGACCAGCACCCGGTCGAAGCCGTCGAGCAGGTCGAGGTGGTGGGTGACCAGCACGACCTGCTGGCGCAGTCCGGAGACCACCTCCAGGACGCGGCGCGCGTTGCGCAGGTCGAGCAGCGTGGTCGGCTCGTCCATCACCAGCAGGTCCGGCTCGGTGACCAGCACCGAGGCCAGCGCCAGCAGCTGCTTCTGGCCCCCGGAGAGCAGGTGGGCCGGGTGGTCGCCGAACCCGTCCAGGCCGTAGGCGGCGAGCGCGTCGGCCACCTTGGCGGCGACCTCGGCCTTGCTCAGCCCGCGCCGGCGCAGCCCGAAGGCGACGTCCTCGGCGACGGTGGGCATCACGATCTGCGCGTCGGGGTCGGTGAAGCAGAAGCCGACCCGCTTGCGTACCGCCCTGCCGTCCTTGGCGGTGTCCAGGCCGTCGAGGCAGACGGTGCCCTCGGTGGGCACGATCAGCCCGTTCAGCATCCGGGCGAACGTCGACTTGCCCGACCCGTTCGCGCCGACCACCCCGATCCGGTGCTCGCTCAGGCGCAGGTCGAGGTCGCGGACCACGTGGCGTACCGCGCCGGAGCCGGGGTAGGAGTGCGAGACGCCGCTGAGCTCGATCAGCACGACTGCACCACCATCGCCACGCCCTGGCCGCCGCCGACCGCGATCGCGGCCAGGCCGGTGCGTCCCGGCGCGCCCCGGGTGACCAGCTGGGAGAACAGCCGCGTGACGAGGACCGCGCCGGAGGCGCCCCAGGGGTGGCCCAGTGCGAGCGCCCCGCCCTCGGTACAGACCCGCTCGGGGTCGAGGTCGAGGGCGTCGCAGCAGGCCAGGACCTGCCCGGCGAAGGCCTCGTTGAGCTCGATCACGTCGACCTCGTCCAGCGCGCGCCCGGCCCGCTCGAGGGCGAGCCGGACCGCGGGGACCACGCCGATGCCGGGCCGCGCCGGGTCCACGCCGCACGTCGCGGAGGACAGCACCCGCAGCCCGGGCCGACCCAGCCGGGCGTGGGTGGCGGCGTCGACCAGCGCCACCGCCGCGGCGCCGTCGCTGATGCCGCAGGAGTTGCCGGCGGTGACAGTGCCGCCGGCACGGAACGCCGGGCGCAGCCGGCCCAGCCGCTGCACCCCGAGCCCCGGGCGGGGACGGTCGTCGTCCAGGTGCCCGGCCACGGCGAGCACCTCGTCGTAGCACCCGGCGGCGCGGGCGGCCAGCGCCAGCGCGTGCGAGCGGGCGGCGTAGGCGTCCTGGCGCTCGCGGGTCACGCCGCGCTCGGCGGCGAGCAGGTCCGCGGCCAGCCCCATCTCCGGGTCGCCGTCGCCGTCGGGCCCGGCGGGGGCGAACGGGGCCCGCTGGTAGCGCACCGGCTCGGCGCCCGGCGCCGCCGGCGGCCAGGAGCGCCACGGTGCGGTGGAGGCCGACTCGACGCCGCCGGCCAGCACCACCCGGGCGCCGCCGCGCACCATCGCCGCCGCGACGTCGATCGCGGCCAGGCCGCTGCCGCACTGCCGGTCCACGGTGAGGGCGGGTACGGCGAGCGGTAGCCCGGCGGCCAGCGCCGCGACCCGGGCGACGTCCCCGCCGGGGCCCATGCAGTTGCCGAGCACCACGTCGTCGATCGCGTCGGGGTCGAGGCCGGCGCGCTCCACCAGGGCGGCGAGCACGGGCGCGGCCAGCCCGGCGGCGTCCAGGCCGGCCAGCGAGCGGCCGGCGGTGCCGATGGGGGTGCGCAGGGCGGCGACGATCACCGGAGCGGAAGAGGTCATGGCGTGGCCACGCTAGTGCTCCCTCAGACCAGAGGTCGCGCGGCACCCGGTGCGACGACGGCCCGGGCCAGCGCCGCGCGGTCCACCTTGTCGGCCGTCGAGGCGGGCAGCTGCTCGAGGTGGTACCACCGGCGGGGCTGCTGGCCGGGGGCGAGATCGGCGCGCGCCACCGCGCGCAGGGCCGCGAAGTCGTCGGCGCGGGTGAGGACCGCGGTGACCACCTCGCCGAGCTCGGGGTGCGGGGTGCCCACCACCACGACCTGCCCGCGCGCCTCGGCGCGCAGCACCCGCTCGACGTCGCAGATCTGCACGGTCACCCCGGAGGTGGTGATCCCGCCCGCGCGTCCGTGCACGACGACCCGGGCGTCCACGAGTGCCCCGAGGTCGCCGACCGTGGCCCAGCCGTCGGCGTCCACCCGCAGCGGGCCCCGGTCGCCGCGCGGGGTCCTGGCCCGGGAGCCGGGCCGCGAGACCGGCGGGAGGTAGCCGCGGGCGAGGTAGGGGGAGCGGGCCCACAGCTCGCCGTCGCGGACCTCGACCTCGACGCCGGGGAAGGCGCGCAGCTCGCCGGCGTGCGGGCCCCACGCCACGAACGACAGCTCCGCCGCGCCGTAGTAGTGCTGGACGCGGGCGCCGGCCGCCGTCGCCTCGTCGTACGTCGCGGGGTCGAGGCCGTCGCCGGCGACCAGCACGCTCACCCCGGCCAGCGCGGCCGGGTCGGCGCGCAGCAGCCCGCGCAGTGCGGTGGGGGTGAGCTGGGCGTGGGTGGGCCGGTCGGCGAGGGTCGCGACCTGGGTGGCGCCGACCCAGGCGGCGTGCACGGCGGCGAACAGGTTCATCGTCGAGGTGACCGGCCCCGGCACCCAGACCAGGCTGTCGGAGTCCAGGTCGACGAGGTCGCCGACGACGGCGAAGGAGTCGATCCACGAGGCGGTGCTGCGCACGACGTGACGCGGGTGTGCCGAGGAGCCGGACGTGGTCAGCACGACGTCGCGCCCGGCGCGGTGGGCGTCGAGGAACGCCGCGACCGGGTCGGGGGCCAGCAGGACCTCGACGGGCGGGTGGACCGGTGCTGCGGACATCGGGTCAGGCGGTCCCGGTCGGGTGCGCGGGCGTGGCGGCGCGCCGACGGGTGCGCAGCAGGCCCGGGTAGGCGGTGTGCACCCCGCGCGCCACGAGCGCGGTCAGCACCGCCTTGACGACGTCGCCGGGCAGGAACACCAGCGCCGCGACCAGGGCGGCCCACAGGCTGGTGTCGGTGCGGATCGCGCTGCCCGGCACGCCGAAGGCGTAGAGCACCAGCACGCCGCCGAGCAGGTTGGCGGCGATGCCGGTCCACAGCCGGTACGGCGCGCCCGCGACCTGGGTGAGCCAGCCGATGACGAAGGCCGCCACCGGGTAGCCGAGCAGGTAGCCGACGCTCGGGCCGGCGAAGACGCCGAGCCCGCCGCGGCCGCCGGCCAGCAGCGGGAGGCCGAGGGCGACCAGCCCCAGCAGCAGCAGCACCGCCATCGCGCCGCGGCGCGGGCCGAGCAGCGCGCCGGCGAGCATCACGCCCATCGACTGGGCGGTGATCGGGACGCTCCCCCCGAACGGGACGATCGCCGGGATCGCGCCCAGCGCGGCGATGACGCCGGCGAAGATCGCGACCAGCGCCAGGTCGCGACCCGCGCTGGCCGGCGCCGCGGCGGGCGCGGCGGTCCTGCGGGAGGAGAGCTTCACGGCGGACGTCCTCGGGGGAGGGGCGGGCAGGGGCAGGATTGACGGTCGGGCGGGGGTGACCCTGAGGTCACCAGAGTCTAGGTCCGCCGCCGACATCCCCCGTGTGACCTCCGCCACCTGATGCGTCGTACCCTCACAGCGTGACTGTCAACGACGCCTCCGCGGCCCCCTCCTTCCCCGAGCTGATGGACCAGCGCTGGAGCTGCCGCGCGTTCCTCGCCGGGGAGGTCCCCGACGACGTGATGACGCGGATGTTCTCCCTGGCCCAGCGCACCGCCTCGTGGTGCAACACCCAGCCGTGGCAGGTGCACGTGACCACCGGCGAGGTCACGCGACGCTTCGCGAAGAGCCTGGGCGAGCATGTGCTGGCCCACCCGCAGACCTCGGACCTGCCGATGCCGGCGGGCTACCACGGCGTCTACCAGGAGCGGCGCCGTGAGGGCGGCTACGCGCTCTACGCCAGCCTCGGCATCGACCGCGGCGACCAGCAGGCGCGGCTCGCGCAGATGCTGAGGAACTACAGCTTCTTCGGGGCGCCGCACGTCGCGGTGATCACCACCGACCGCGAGCAGGGCGTGTACGGCGCCATCGACTGCGGCGGCTACGTGGCGAACCTGATGCACGCCGCGCACACCCTCGGGCTGGGCACCGTCCCGCAGGCGGCGATCGCGATGTACTCCGACCACGTGCGCGAGTTCCTCGACCTGCCCGAGGACCGGTTGGTGGTCTGCGCGGTGTCGTTCGGCTACGCCGACCTCGAGGACCCGGTGAACCGGTTCCGCACCTCGCGCGCCGAGGTCGCCGACGCGGTCACGTTCCTGCGCGACTGACCGCCTGGAGGAACGGCGCCGGGCGGGCCGCCCCGGTGGCCTAGGCTCCTGCGCGTGACTGAGCACGCAGAGCCCGCCGAGCTGCTGATCCACCGTCGCGACCGCGTCGTCGAGGTGGTGTTCAACCGTCCCGCACGGCACAACGCCTTCACCAAGGCGATGTACACCCAGCTGCGCGACCTGTGCGAGGAGCTGCGCGAGGACGCGTCCGTGCGGGTGCTGGTGCTGCGCGGGGCCGGCGGGCGGGCGTTCGCCGCCGGGAACGAGATCAGCGACTTCGTCGAGGCCGACGCGGTCGCCTACGAGGGCTGGATCCGTGAGCTGCTGCGCGCCCTCTTCGAGCTGCCCCAGGTGACCGTCGCGGCGATCGAGGGCGTCTGCGTGGGCGGCGGGCTCGCCGTGGCCACCCACTGCGACCTGCGGATCGCCGCCGAGGGGTCGCGCTTCGGCTACCCGATCGCCCGCACCCTGGGCAACGCGCTGTCCGCGTCGGTGGTCTACCGCTGCGCGGCGGTCTTCGGGGAGTCGCTGACCCGGGAGATGCTGCTGACCTCCCGGCTGACGTCGGCCGAGCGGGCCTACGCGGTGGGCGCGCTGATGTCGGTGGTGCCCGCCGACGAGCTGACCGCCGAGGTGGACGCGGTCGTCGAGGGCCTGCTCACCGCCTCCGGCGTCACCCTGCGCGCCACCAAGGAGCAGCTGACCGCGCGGGCCCGGGTCCTCGAGGCCGAGCCGGCCGGCGACGACGAGCTGCTGCGCGAGGTCTACACCGGCGACGACTTCGCGGAGGGCGTGCGCGCCTTCGTCGCCAAGGAGAAGCCCACCTTCGCGCGTTGAGCCCGTTGAGCGCGTGGAGCGCGGTTTGGGAGGGCCCGAGCGGCGGTAGATACTGCCGCGTGACCCGCCGGCTGCTCGTCGTCCTCCTGATGCTCGCGCTCGTGCCGGCGCTGCCGGCCCGCGCCGGTGCCGCCACCGACTACGTCACCGAGGTGTCGCGCGCGCTGGCCGAAGGGCCGGTGCACCTCAGCGACGACAGCGGCGCGCTGAGCGTCGCGCAGGCCGACGCGCTCGCCGAGCGCATCGACGGCTGGCGCGAGGACGTGTACGTCGCGGTGGTCCCGGCCGCGGCGCTCTCCGCGATGCCCGGGACCAGCGACCCCGCGCAGGCGATGGCGTTCGTGGACGGGGTGGCCGACCAGGTGGGCCGCGACGGCGTCTACGTCGTCAGCTTCAGCGGGGCGGGCACCTACGGCGCCGCCTACGGCACCGACGACCCGATCGGGGGGATCGTCGCCGACGAGGTCGACGAGCACACGCTGGGCCAGGTCGAGCAGATCCTCAACGGCGTCCTGGACGGGCTCGGCGCCCCGGGCGGCGAGGACGACGGCTTCAGGTGGGGATGGCTCCTGCTCGGGCTGGGCGTCGTGGCGCTGGCCGGGGCCCTGCTGTGGGTGCTGGTGGGGCGCCGGCGCGGCACCGTCCGCTCGCGCGCCACCAGCGAGGAGGAGCGCTGGGCCGGCCCCGCCGACTACCGCCCGGCGTTCGCCGTACAGCCCGACGAGCACGACATCGTCGAGGAGCGCGCCGCACTGGCCCGCGAGGACGTCACCCGGCTCGGCGAGGAGATCGACCGCGAGGATCTGCCGACCACGGACCCGGCGGTGGCCGCGCACGTCGGGGCCGGCCTGGACGCCTACTACGACGCCTCGCGCCGCGTCGACGCGCTCACCACCGACGAGGAGCTGCGCCAGATCGGCGAGGTCGTGGAGTACGCCCGCTGGCAGCTGGCCTGCGCCCGCGCCCGACTCGCCGGCACGGCGCCACCGCCGCGTCGGGTGCCCTGCTTCGTCGACGCCGACCACGGCGTCTCGGTCACCGACGCCCGCTGGGCCCCGCCCGGGGGCGTCGAGCGCCCCGTCCCTGTCTGCCGCCCCTGCCTCGATCGGATGAGCTGATGAGAATCAACCTGGCCAATGTCGTGGTCCCCGGCGTGGTGCTGGTCGTCTTCGCGATGGCCCTGCTCGGGCGCTGCTCGGGCGAGGAGCTCTCCGACGGACCTTCGATCGGCTCCCGCAACGGCGGCACCGCGGACGCCTACCTCGACCAGGTGGCCATCGAGCTCGCGCAGCCCGGGGTGTACGTCGACCCGCGGGTGCACGCGAACGGGGACCTGACCCCGGCGGCGGCGACCGAGCTCGACGAGGCGACCGCGGAGACCCCCGGGCCGGTGCGGATCGCGGTCCTCGCCGCCGAGTCCCTCGTCATCGACGACCCCGTGACGTGGGCCAACCAGGAGGACAACCTGGTCTACGACCCCTCCGAGCTCGTCGGGCAGCTCTACGACCGGGTCGGGGTGGACGGCACGTACGCGGTGCTGGTCGCGGCCGACAGCCCGGAGGACGGGCGATCGTTCACGGCGTACCAGTTCGCCGAGGAACGGCCGTTCTACAAGGTCGAGGACGCCGTGGACAGCGCCGTCGACTGCTGTGCGCCCCAGTACGGGCGGATGCTGACGGAGTTCGTCGCGGAGGTCGACGACGAGGAGGCCAACGTCGGCGCCATCGTGGCCTGGACCGCGGGCGGCGTCGGTGTCGCGGGCGTGGTGGGCGGCGGCGTGGTCGTGGGACGGCGGGTCCGCACCCGGCGGCGGGCCGACGCCGCGGTCGCCGACGCCTGGCGCGAGCCCCTGAACGAGGAGGTCATCGAGCTCTCCGCGACCGTCTCCGCGCTGCCGCCGGCGCCGGCCGACTCGCCGGAGGCGCAGCGGGCGCGCACCGTGCTGGACCTGGTCGAGGCGGCCCGGCAGCGCCTGGACACGATGAGCACCTCGGAGGACGTGGAGGGGGTGGTCACCCGGCTGGCCGACGCCCGCTACGAGCTGACCGTGGTGGACGCGCTGCGCCGCGGCAAGCCGGTGCCGCGCCGTACCGCGCCGTGCTTCTTCGACCCCCGGCACGGGCCCAGCGTCGACCAGCAGCTGTTCACGCCCGCGCGCGGCACCGAGCGGCACGTGCCGGTGTGCGTCGACTGCCGGGCCCAGGTCGAGGCCAAGCGGACCCCGACGACGCGGACGGTGAAGATCGGCAGCGACCGGCGGTTCTACTGGGACGTCGGGCGCACCAGCCGGCCCTACCTCAACGGCTACTGGCAGGACGACCGGTTCGCCGACGAGCAGGCCGAGCGGGTACGCCGCGCCTCGCCTCGCGACTTCGACTCCTCCTCGCCGACGGCCCGGCCGTCCGCGCCCCGGCAGCGCCGGCCGGTCTCGTTCGTGTGGGAGGGCGACTCGGACTCCGGGTCGGGCTCGAGCCGGTCGCGGTCGACGTCGTCGCGCCGGCGCAGCTCCGGCGGTGGGTCCAGCCGGCGCTCGACGCGTCGCTCGGGCGGCAGCCGCCGGTTCTGAGGGGGCTCAGGCCTGGGCGATGTCCGCGTGGGCCGCGCGCAGCTCGCGCTTGAGGATCTTGCCCGACGGGTTCTTGGGCAGGGCGTCGGCGATCACGACGTACTTGGGCGCCTTGTAGCCCGCGAGCACCGAGCGGCAGTGCGCGAGCACGTCGTCGGGGGTGAGGGTGGTGCCGGCCTTGGGCACCACCACCGCGGCGACCGCCTCCACCCAGTGCGGGTGGCTGACCCCGAAGACGGCGACCTCGGCGACGTCGGCGAGGCCGTAGATCGCCTCCTCGACCTCGCGGCTGGCGACGTTCTCGCCGCCGGTCTTGATCATGTCCTTCTTGCGGTCCACGACGTAGAGGCGGCCCTCGTCGTCGAGGTAGCCCAGATCCCCGGAGTGGAACCAGCCGCCGCGGAACGCCTCCGCGGTCTTGGCCTCGTCGCGGTGGTAGCCCAGCGTCGCGTGCGGTGAGCGGTGCACGATCTCGCCCACGGTCCCCGCCGGCACCGGCGCGTCGAGGTCGTCGACGATGCGGGTCTCCACGTTGAGCGCGGCCCGGCCGGCCGAGCCCGCGTGGGAGAGCTGCTCGTCGGGGCCGAGGATCGTGGCCAGCGGGGCCATCTCGGTCTGGCCGTAGAAGTTCCACAGGTCGACCTCGGGCAGCCGCTCGCGGATCTCCTTGAGCACCTCGACCGGCATCGCGGAGGCGCCGTAGTAGCCCTTGCGCAGGCTGGACAGGTCCGCGGTCTCGAACTCCGGGGCGCGCAGCAGACCGATCCACACCGTGGGCGGCGCGAAGAACTTGGTGACCCGCTCGGCCTCGATGGTGCGCAGGATCGCCGCCGGGTCGGGGCCGGGCAGGATGATGCTGGTCGCGCCCAGGTAGACGTCCGGACCGAGGAAGCAGTCGAGCTGCGCGCAGTGGTAGAGCGGCAGCGTGTGCAGGTCGACGTCGTCGGCGCTCATCGACCCGTCCACGACACAGGACACGTACTGCCACAGCAGCGAGCGGCTGGACAGCTGGGCGCCCTTGGGCCGCGACTCGGTGCCGGAGGTGTACATCAGCCGGATCGGGTCGTCGTCGTCCACGTGCACCGGCGGCGCGGCGCCGTCGTGGTCGCACCAGTCCTGCACGTCGTGCCAGCCGGCCGGGGGAGCCGCCCCGGCCGCCGTCCCGGCCGGCTGGATCACGGCCCGCCGCGTCACCGTGCCCGTCGACGCCGCGATCGCCCGCTCGGCGACCGGCACCAGCGCGGACTCCACCACGAACGTGGAGGCCCCGCTGTGGTCGAGGATGTAGGCGATCTCGTCGCCGCCGAGCATGAAGTTGATCGGCACCAACACCACGCCGAGGCGCGCGGTCGCGAAGGAGAGCACCGCGAACTGCCAGCAGTTGTGGCTCAGCAGGGCCAGCCGGTCGCCCTTGACCAGCCCCTGCGCGGCCAGCGCCGCCGCGGTCCGGTCCACCACCGCCTCCAGCTCGGCGAAGGTGAGTCGCACGTCGCCGTCGACGAGGGCGGTGCGGGCCGGCGCCCGCCGCGCCGTACGGCGGGGGAGGTCGCCGAGGGACTGCTGACGGGCCTGGAGGACGGGGGACGGCTCGGGCATGCGGCTCTCCTCGAGTGGCGCGACGTGGCGTGGGTCACGTCCACCCTAGGGGGCGAGGTGGGTGGGTGGGGGTTGCGTGCTGGGGTGCGGCGGGGGCTGGGGCGGGGCTGGGGCGGGATGGCGATGGGGGGTGGCGGAGGAGGGTCCGCGGAGGGGGCGCGCAGGAGGGGCCGCCGAGGAGGGGCCGCGCAGGAGGGGTCGCCGAGGAGGGGCCGCGCAGGAGGGGCCGCCGAGGAGGGGCGAACGGGTGGGCGCGGGGAGGAGCGACCGTTCAGAAGGAAAACGCGGCCCTGCGCAGCCGCCTCAGGCGTGGGCGCCGGCGAGTTTTCCTTCTGAACGGTCGCTGCCCGATCCGCCCCCGCCCGATCCCGCGGGAAAGTCAGCGCCGCCGCGCCGCCGGGGCCGCATGACGCGCGGCGCCGCCCGCACGCCGTACTGGCCACACGAAACCCGTACTTCCCACGTGTTCCTTCGCGTGGGAAGTACGGGTTTCACGAGTTAACTCGTGAATCCGACAGTCCCAGGAGCCCCGCCAGCCCCGAAGGCCCCGTCAGCGCCAGCCCGCCCCCGCAGCGCCGCAGCACCCCCGCAGCCCCGCCCTCACCCCAGCCCGAGCCCCGGGTCCGTGGCGATGCGGCCGGCGCCGGCCTTGTCGAGGTGGCGGGCGATGACCATCCGCTGGATCTGGTTGGTGCCCTCGAAGATCTGCATCACCTTGGCCTCGCGCATGTAGCGCTCGACGGGGAAGTCGCGGGTGTAGCCGTAGCCGCCGAGGACCTGGACGGCGTCGGTGGTCACCTTCATCGCGTTGTCGGTGGCGACCATCTTGGCGATCGAGGCCTCGCGGCCGAAGGGGAGCCCGCGGTCCTTGAGGCGGGCCGCGTGCAGGGTGGTCGCCCGGGCGCTCTGTACGGCGGCCTCCATGTCGGCCAGGACGAAGGCCAGGCCCTGGTGGTCGATGATCCGCTTGCCGAAGGTCTCGCGCTCCTGGGCGTAGGCGACGGCGCGGTCCAGCGCCCCCTGCGCCAGGCCGGTGGCGACGGCGGCGATCCCGAGGCGCCCGGAGTCCAGCCCGGCCAGCGCGATCTTGAGGCCGTCACCCTCGTCGCCGAGGCGACGCTCGACGGGCACCCGGACGTCGTCGAGGAGCATCGTCGCGGTGGTGGAGCCGGTCAGGCCCATCTTGCGCTCGGGGGTGTCGGCGACCAGGCCGGGGGTGTCGGCGGGGATGAGGAAGCAGGAGATGCCGTTGCGGTCCTCGGAGGTGCGGGCCATCACCTTGTAGAAGTCGGCCTGGCCGCCGTGCGTGGTCCACGCCTTCGCGCCGTTGAGCACGTACTCGTCGCCGACCCGGCGCGCGGTCGTCCGCATCGCCGCGGGGTCGGAGCCGGCGTGCGGCTCGGAGAGGCAGTAGGCGCCGAGCAGTTGGCCGCCGAGCATGTCGGGCAGCCAGGCCTGCTTCTGCTCCTCGGTGCCGCGGGTGGCCAGCCCGAAGCAGGACAGCGCGTGCACCGAGACCCCGACGCCGACGCTCGACCAGACCGCGCCGATCTCCTCGAGCACCTGCAGGTAGACCTCGTAGGGCTGAGCGCCGCCGCCGTACTGCTCGGGGTAGGGCAGGCCCAGCAGCCCGGTCTCGCCGAGCATCCGGAAGATGTCGCGGGGGAACTCCTCGTCGGCCTCGGCCTGCGCGGAGCGCGGCGCCAGCTCGCGCTCGGCGAGCTCGCGGACCAGCCGGAGCAGGTCGGTGGCCTCGTCGGTGGGCAGCACGCGGCTGGCGGTCATCGGCACCTCGGCAGGTTCGTCGGGACGGGTCGCACGCAGGGACGGCCGCGCGTCGAGACACGGTAGCGAGGCAGGCTCAGCGCAGGACGAGCGCGGTCAGCTCGGTCACGCCCAGGAGCGCGGTGGCCGCGGCCACGCCCAACGGCGCCCGCCCGCCGCGCCGCAACGGCCGGGCACTCAGGCCGACCTCTTCGTCGTAGCGGTCGCGGGTCTCGATGAAGACCCAGACGGTGAGCACCACGGCGAGACCCAGCGGGACCAGCACGATGTCTCCCGCGCCGTCGGTGCTCACCCGCGCCAGCGCGATGGAGCCGGCCATCAGCGCGACGGCGGTGCGCTGCCAGGCCAGCGCGGTGCGCTCGTTGATCTCCCCGTCGCTGCCGGGCGCGGGCATCTCAGATGCCCAGGAGGATCAGCGCGACGGCCACGACCGCCAGCGACACCGCGAACGGTGCCCCGAAGCCCAGCGAGCGCAACGGCTCGCTGCGGCGCATCGCCCGCTCGCCGCGAGCCCAACGCACCCACCCGCCGAGGGCGCACAGGATCCCGAACGCCACCAACAGCCCGGCGAGGACGCGCTGGAGCCCCTCGGGCAGTCGCGTGTTCACGGCGTCGAGGCCGACCCCGCCTGCCATCAGCGTGAGCGAGGTCCGGATCCAGGCGAGGAAGGTGCGCTCGTTGGCCAGGCTCGAGGAGTAGTCCGGCTCCTCGCCGGTGTCGTACACCCAACTGGGCCAACGCTCATCCTTCATATGCCCAGATTGCCAGTCAGGGCCTCACTCGCCCAGGTCCGGCGCCCAACTGACGCCGTTGATGTGGCTCCCGCCGTCGACGAAGAGCGTGTTGCCGGTGACGTAGCGGCAGTCCTCGGAGGCCAGGAACAGCGCGGCCGGCGCGATGTCGTCGTCGGGGTCGCCGATCCGTCCCATCGGGTTGGCCCGGTTCGCGGACTCCTCGAGCTCGGGGTGCTCGGTCATCATCCGCCGGAACGCCGCGCTCTTCGCGCCCGGCGCGAGCGCGTTGACGGTGACGCCGGTCGGCGCCCACTCGCGCGCCGCGGTGCGGGTCAGCGTGCGCAGCGCCTCCTTGGCGCTGTTGTACTCCAGCGAGCCCATGTGGGCGTTGACGCCGTTGAGGCTCACCATGTTCACCACCCGGCCCCAGCCGCGCGCCTTCATGTGCGGGAACGCCGCGCGCATCGCCCAGAACGGCCCGTAGTAGCCGACCCGGAAACCGGCCTCGAGCATCTCGTCGGTCTTGTGCTCGACCCGGCCCACGTTGCCCGCGCCCCAGGCGTTGTTGACCAGGATGTCCACCGAGCCGTACGTCGTGAGCGCGGTGTCGACCATCGCCTCGACCTGGGCGCGGTCCCCGACGTCGGTGCGCACGAACGTGCCGCCCACCTCCTCGGCGGTGGCCCGGCCGGTCTCCTCGTTGAGCTCGGCGACCACCACGCGGGCACCCTCCGCGGCGAAGCGCCGGACGATGCCGGCGCCGATCCCGTCGCCGCCGCCGGTGATGACCGCGACGCGTCCTGCAAGCCGATTTCCCATGGCGCTCATCCAAGGCCCGGCCCTGGGGCGGGAACGCCGCCGCTCCCGGTGATCGGGATGGATCCGGAGGCGGATGCGCCTGCGCTTCCTACGGTGACGGCTCCGCTCCGTCGCCGGTGACCGGGCGCCACCACACCGAGGAGAACCATGGGCACGCTCGAGGGACAGGTCGCGATCGTGACAGGCGCCGGCCAGGGGGTCGGCCAGGGCATCGCCCTCGCGCTGGCCACCGAGGGGGTGAACGTGGCGGTGCTCGGCCGGACCCTCGCCAAGCTGGAGGACACCTGCGCGCGGCTGCGCGAGCGCGGCGTGAAGGCCGAGCCGTTCGCCTGCAACGTGCTCAAGACCGACACCCTCGCCGGGGTGGTCGACGAGGTCGTCGCGGAGTTCGGCGGCGTCGACATCCTCGTCAACAACGCCTACGACGGGGCGCAGGGCCCGCTGCTGGACCTCGACGACCGCGCGTTCTCGCGGGGGTTCGTGAGCGGCCCGTTCGCGGCGTTCGCGCTGATGCGCGCGTGCCACCCGCACATGGTCCAGCGCGGCGGCGGCAACATCATCAACCTGGTCACCTCCGCGATGGTGCGCTGGGACCTCAGCAACTACGGCGCCTACGCGGCCGCTAAGCAGGCGCTGCGCTCGCTGACCCGCACCGCCGCCGTCGAGTGGGCCTCCGACGGGATCCGCGCCAACTGCATCGCCCCGCACGCGCTGTCGCCGGGGTTGAAGTGGTGGACCGAGGCGCACCCCGAGGAGGCCGAGGAGTTCGTCGCCTCGATCCCGATGAAGCGCATCGGCGACTGCGAGGACGACATCGGCCGCGCCGTGGTGGCGCTGGTCGGCCCGGACATGCGCTACCTCACCGGCGCCACGATCCCGCTCGACGGCGGACAGGCCCACTTCGGCTGAGACCGGCAGGGCCCGCCCAAGCGCCTCAGAGCGGCCGGGCCTCGCTCGGGCGCTGGGGCGCCTCCAGCAGCGCCACCATCATCTCGACGAGGTCGGCCAGCACCTCGCCGGTGCTGGCGGCCGTCTCCGGCCGGATCGCCAGCTCCTGCTCGTGGTCGGCCAGCAGGCGCAGGCTGATCCGGGCCACCCAGCGCATCCGCCGCTCGAACACCTCCGAGCTGAGCGAGGGCATCATCCAGCGCAGCTGGCGCACGGTGGCCCGGAAGGAGGGCGGCTGGACCTGGCTGACCCGCCAGGAGTCGGCCAGCGAGTAGTCGTCCATCGCGTTGGCGAGGAAGCGCAGGTAGTGGGTGCGCGGCGCCGAGCTTCGGAGGCTCTCGGCGAGCGGGTAGACCAGCACCCGGACCAGCGAGCGCACGTCCGGCTGCTGCTGGGCCAGGTCGGCGATCAGCGCCGCGCGGCGCTGGTCGATGGGCACCGAGCGCAGCGCCACGACCGCGTCCACCAGCCCCTGCTTGGAGCCGAAGTGGTACTGGGCGGCCGAGTTGTTCCGCTGCCCCGCGTGCTGGCCGACGGTGCGCAGCGACACCGCGCCCACGCCCTGCTCGGCGAAGAGCCGCTCGGCGACCTCGATCATCCGCTCCCGGGCGTCCTGGGCCTCGCTCACCACTGCACCTCGCTCAACCCCGCTCCTCGTCGCCTGTCGCCGAGCGGGACGGACCGTTGACGCCCTGAGGCGGCTGTCTTAGCGTCCGGCGTAAGACACGTATCTTAGCGCGGACCAGGAGCCCAGATGACCCCCGCCACCCGCACACCCAACGTCGTCGTGGTGCTGCTCGACGACGTCGGCTTCGGCGCGCCCGCGACGTTCGGTGGCGTGATCGCGACCCCCACCCTGGACCGGCTCGCCGCGCGGGGCCTGCGCTACAACCGGTTCCACACCACCGCCATCTGCTCGCCGACCCGCGCCTCGCTGCTCACCGGCCGCGACCCGCACGTCACCGGCGTCGGCACGGTGCTGAACTCGGCCTTCGACCACCCGGCGTACCGCGGCGTGCTGCGCGCGGAGACCGCCGGACTCGCGACGATCCTGCAGGACCACGGCTGGAGCACCGCCTGCATCGGCAAGTGGCACCTGGCGCCGGCCTGGGAGTCCTCCCAGGTCGGCCCGTTCGACCGCTGGCCCACCGGGCAGGGCTTCGACACCTTCTACGGCTTCCTCGGCGGCGAGACCCACCAGTACGAGCCGACCCTCTACGAGGGCACCCGGCCTGTCGAGCGGCCTGACCGCGACGACTACCACCTCACCGAGGACCTGGTGGACCGCTCGATCGAGTGGGTGCGGATGCAGCGCGCGATGACCCCCGAGCGGCCCTTCTTCCTCTATCTCGCCCCGGGCGCGACGCACGCGCCGCTACACGTACCCGGCCCGTGGAGCGCGCGGTACGCCGGCCGCTTCGACGAGGGCTGGGACGCGATGCGCGAGCGGATCCTGCACGAGCAGAAGCGACGCGGCGTGCTGCCGGCCGACACCGACCTGACCCCGCGACCCGAGGAGATCCCGGCCTGGGCCGACCTCGACGACGACGAGCGCACCGTCGCGATCCGGCTGATGGAGGTCTACGCGGGCTTCCTCGAGCACACCGACACCCACCTGGGCCGCCTCGTCGACGAGCTCGAGGCCAGCGGCCAGTTCGAGGACACCCTGTTCTGCTACATCGTCGGCGACAACGGCAGCAGCGCCGAGGGCGGGCCACCCGGGTCGCTCAACTACATGGGTGCGCTGCAGGGGCTCCAGGAGTCCACCGCGCAGCAGCTGGCCGGCCTCGACCGGATCGGCGGCCCCGACTCCTACGCGCAATACCCCGCGGGCTGGGCGTGGGCGATGACCGCGCCGTTCCAGTGGATGAAGCAGGTCGCCTCGCACCTGGGCGGCACCCGCAACCCGATGGTGCTGACCTGGCCGGCCGGGATCCACGAGCCGGGCGGGATGCGCGAGCAGTTCGCGCACGTCAACGACCTCGCGCCCACGGTCCTGGAGCTCGCCGGGATCGCCGCCCCCGACAGCGTCGACGGCGTGGAGCAGCTGCCGATGGACGGCACCAGCCTGGTGTACTCCTTCAACTCCCCGCAGGCGCCCGAGGAGCACCAGACGCAGTACTTCGAGGTCAACGGCCACCGCTCGGTCTACCACCGCGGCTGGCTCGCCTCGGCCCACCACGGGGGCGTGCCCTGGACGGTCGGGCTGCCGCCGGGGCGCCCGCGCCCGTTCGAGGACGACGTGTGGGAGCTCTACGACCTGACCACCGACTTCAGCCAGGCCCACGACCTCGCCGCGCAGGAGCCGGAGCGGCTCGCGGAGCTGGTGGAGCTGTTCGGCCGGCACGCCGAGCGGGTCGGCATCTGGCCGCTGCGCGACACCCGGGTCTCGCGCACCCCGATGCCGAACCTGGTCGAGGACCGCACCAGCTTCACCTTCCACGCGGGCACCGTCGGCATCCCCGAGAGCAACGCGCCCCGGATGCTGGGCCGCTCCTGGCACCTGCGCGCCGGGCTCGAGGTGGCTGCCGACGCGAGCGTGCGCGGGGTGGTGGCCACGATGGGCGGCCGCGCCGCCGGCTGGTCGCTGTGGTTGAGCCAGGACGGCCGCCCCGTGCTGACCTACCGCACCTTCGAGATGGCAGAGCTGGAGCTGCGCGGCGCGCCGCTGGCGGCGGGACGCCACCAGGTCGAGGTGACCTTGAAGTACGACGGCGGCGGGCGCGGGCGCGGCGCCACGATCACCCTGGTGGTGGACGGCGAGGCGGTGGACGAGGGCCGGGTCGCGGTCACCCCGCCGGCCATCTTCTCCATCGACGAGACCTTCGACATCGGGCTCACCACCGGCTCGCCGGTCGGCGACTACCCGGTCAGCTACCCGTTCGCCGGCGGGCGGATCGAGCGCGTCGACATCGAGCTCGACGGGTGAGCGGCTGCTGCTCCCCGGGCGGGCTCGCGCCGGACCCGCAGCGACCGGAGCAGCCCGAACGCCCCCGCAACGCCGCGACCCGCTCGCCGGCTCGGCGGGCCGGGCGCCGGCCGATCCCGGGCGGCGGGTTCGCGATGGGGGACCACTTCGCGGAGGGCTACCCCGAGGACGGGGAGGGCCCGGTGCGGGCGGTGATGCTGGCGTCGTTCCACCTCGACGCCACGACCGTGACCAACGCGCAGTTCGCGGAGTTCGTCGAGGCCGCCGGGCACGTCACCGACGCCGAGCTGGCCGGCCTGAGCGCGGTCTTCCACCTCGCCCACACCGGCCCGGACGCCGACGTCGTGCGGGCGGTGGACCAGGCGCCGTGGTGGCTGGTGGTCCGCGGCGCCGACTGGCGCCGTCCCGCGGGGCGCGGCTCGGACGCCGCGGCCCTGTCCGAGCACCCGGTGGTGCACGTGTCCTGGCGCGACGCCACGGCGTACGCCGCGTGGGCCGGCGCGCGGCTGCCCACCGAGGCCGAGTGGGAGTACGCCGCGCGCGGCGGCCTGCACGGGAGGCGCTACCCGTGGGGCGACCGGCTGACCGAGGTGGGCCCCGACGGTGAGGAGCGCTGGCGCTGCAACATCTGGCAGGGCGACTTCCCGCACGCCAACACCCTCGCCGACGGACACCTGGGCACCGCCCCGGTCCACTCCTACGAGCCCAACGGCTATGGGCTTCTGCAGATGGCCGGCAACGTCTGGGAGTGGTGCGCGGACTGGTTCTCGCCGAGCTCCGTCGGGGCGCCGCTGCTCGCGCCGGCCGGTCCGCCCGCAGGCACCCGGCGGGTGCTGCGCGGCGGCTCCTACCTGTGCCACGCGTCGTACTGCCATCGCTACCGCGTCGCGGCACGCTCCTCCAGCACCCCCCGGTCCACGGCCGGGAACACCGGGTTCAGATGCGCGTCTTAATTTCTTCCGATCAGTGGGACGTGCGTCACGTGATCCACGCCACGCCACCTAGCGTCGGGTCCTGCACGGTGGCTGCCCGAAAGTCCACCTGCATCCCGACCTGGAGGAACAATGAAGTCGACCCATCGTGTCAGCGCTCGTCTCGCCGTCGCGGCCGTCGCCGGCGCCCTGCTACTGAGCTCGTGCGCATCCACCGACGACGACGAGAAGGGCAACGAGGGGAAGGGCAGCGCTGAAGTCGACCGCGGCCGCTACACCTTCGGTGTGATCGGGGACCAGGCCGAGGCCGGCGAGCCGGTCGAGGGTGGCACCCTGGACTTCGCCGACTACGGCGAGATCCGCAGCCTCAGCCCCGCCGCCAGCTACGCAACGGGAGCGTCCGGCGGCGGCGCGATGGTCGCGGTCTACGACACCCTGATGACCCTCGACGCCGAGACCCAGGAGTACACGCCCAAGCTCGCCGAGTCCCTGGAGAGCAGCGAGGACTTCAAGACCTGGACGCTGACCCTGCGCGAGGGCGTCAACTTCTCCGACGGCACGCCGCTGGACGCCAAGGCCGTGATCGGCAGCATCAACTGGTACATGAAGAACCAGGGCGCCGACACCGCGATGCTCGCGCCGAACCTCGCGGGCATGGACGCCAAGGACGAGCGCACGGTCGTCTTCAACCTCAACAACGCGTGGGCCAAGTTCCCCTCGATGCTGGCGCAGGCCTCGGGCATGATCGTCGCCCCCGCCTCCTACGCCGGTGCGGAGTTCAAGCCGATCGGCGCCGGGGCCTTCGTCTTCGACTCCTACAAGCCGGCCGAGGAGCTCATCCTCACCGCCAACGAGAACTACTGGGACGGCAAGCCGCACCTCGACAGCATCCGGATCTTCTGGCCGCTGGCCGACGAGGCCAAGCTCGACGCCCTCGAGGACGGCAGCGCCGACGTCACCTACATGCGCGACCCGAAGGTCGTCGACCAGGCCGTGGACGCCGGGCACGCCGGGCACCT
This sequence comes from Nocardioides sp. Z21_20, assembly GCF_059766585.1. NCBI lineage: Bacteria > Bacillati > Actinomycetota > Actinomycetes > Propionibacteriales > Nocardioidaceae > Nocardioides > Nocardioides sp. Z21_20. The sequence goes on along the minus strand of NZ_JCBAJX010000009.1, from coordinate 78,131 downwards.
GACCCTGACCAGCCTGGGCAACACGCTCACCATCAACAACCGCGAGGGCTACCCGGGCTCCGACCCGCGCGTGCGCAAGGCGATCGCGCTGGCCTACGAGCCCGAGCTCGACTACAAGCGCTCCTACGAGGGCAAGGGCATGGCGGGCAAGGAGATGTTCCCGCCGGAGTCCAAGTGGGACACCAGCGACGCCGCGCTGCCGACGGACCTGGAGGAGGCCAAGAAGCTGGTCGAGGAGGCCAAGGCCGACGGCTTCGACGGCGTCGTCACCTACATGGACGGCACCGACCCGACCTCGCGCACCCAGGCGGTGGCGATGAAGGCGATGCTCGAGCGCGTCGGCTTCACCGTGAAGACCGACCTGGTCGCCTCGATCGCCGACCAGACCAGCCGGGTCTTCGTCGACCACGACTTCGACATCGCCCGCGGCGCGCTCAGCGTCTCGGAGTCCGACCCGTACCACCGTCTGGTCAACAACCTCAGCTCCACCAGCTACGGCAACGCCACCGGTTACGCCTCCGAGGCGATGGACACCGCGCTGGCCGAGCTCCAGGCCGCGGGTACCGACGAGGAGATCCAGGCCTCGCTGGACGAGATCCAGGCCCTGATGAACGAGGACGTGCCCTCGGTCATCACCGGCGCGAGCGCCGCGTTCCACGCCTGGAACGACAACGTGCACGGCGTGGCGATGGCGGCCGAGTACATGCCCGACTTCTCTGACGCGTGGATCGTGCCGTGATCCGTAGGATCGCCCTGCAGATCGGGGAGCTGGGACTCGTCCTGCTCATTGTCAGCTTCGGGGTCTTCTCGTTGATGGCGCTGCTCCCCGGTGACCCTGCAGTGGCGATCCTGGGAGCCGGGCGGGCACCGGAGGCCTACGCCGAGCTGCGCACGCAGCTCGGCCTGGACGACCCGATGCTCTCCCGGTACGTCGACTGGCTCGGCAGTGCCGTGCAGGGGGACCTCGGCCAGTCCGTGGTCCCCCCGCAGTCCGACGTGATCGACCGGATCGCCTCTGCCCTCCCCGTCAGCATCCAGATCGCCGTGATGGGCCTGCTGATGGCCCTGCTCGTCGCGGTCCCGGTCGCGATGCGCGCGGCGTACCACGAGGGCGGCAAGATCGACCGCCTGATCGGGGCGAGCACCTTCGCCCTGCTCTCGATCCCGAGCTTCCTGGCCGGACTGCTGCTGATCCTGCTGCTGGTCAGCGGGACCGGCTGGTTCCCCCGCTCGGAGTGGGTGCGGCTCGGGGAGGGTGGCCTCTTCGAGAACCTGCACCACGCCTTCCTGCCGGCGCTGACCGTGGCGCTCGCCGAGCTCGCGATGTTCTCGCGGGTGCTGCGCGGCGACCTGATCACCACGCTGCGCGAGGACTACATCCTCGCGGCTCGGGCGAAGGGGATGCATCCCCTGCGGATCCTCTTCTCCGACGCGCTGCGCCCCTCCTCGTTCTCCCTGGTCACGCTGCTGGGACTCAGCCTCGGGCGCCTGATCGGCAGCACCGTGATCGTGGAGTACCTCTTCTCGCTGCCCGGCATGGGCTCCCTGGTCGTCAACGCCGCCAACCAGGGCGACTTCCCGATGGTGCAGGGGGCGGTCCTGGTGATCGCGGTCCTGTACGTGCTGATCAACGCCGGCATCGACCTGTCATACGGCTATCTCGACCCGAGGACGCGACGTGCCCATGTCTGAGCCCAGCACCTCACTCACTCCCGGCTCGGCGGACCCCGACCCGACCGGGCTCGAGGCGCAGGTCCCCCCCACCGCGCTGGCCCCCCAGGCCGCCGCGCTCGCCCCCGGGACCGCGCCGGAGCCGGCGCCGGCCTCGGGTTCGCGCCGCAACCAGCTGCTGCTGGGCGGGGCGCTCACCGTGCTGGGCCTGATCCTGCTCGGCTTCGGCGCCACCACGGCGCTGCTGCTCACCCCGATCAAGCTGCTGCTGATCCTCGGCGGCTTCGCCCTGGCGATGGTCGGCGGCAGCCGGCTCGGGCGCACCCTGTCCGGACCCGGCTTCGACCTGACCTACTGGCTGGCGATGGCGTGGCTGATCGGCCTGGTCGTGGTGGCCGCGCTCGCGCCGCTGCTGCCGTTCTCCGAGCACCAGGACGTCGCCACGACCCTGCTCGAGGAGCCCTTCGCCCGGCCGGACCCGACCTCGGACCACCCCCTGGGCACCAACGGCTTCGGCCTCGACCTGCTCGCCCGCTCGGTGTACGGCGCGCGCTCGTCGCTGCTGATCGCGCTCAGCGCGGTGCTGATCGGCACGATCATCGGCGGGGCGATCGGGCTGATGGCCGGCTACTTCAAGAAGACCTTCGACCGGCTGGTCGGCGTCTTCACCAACTCGCTGCTCGCCGTACCCCCGCTCATCCTGCTGATCGCGCTGGCGACCGTGCTGGAGCCCAACCTGCGCAACATCGCGTTCTCGCTGTCGCTGCTGACGATCCCGAGCATGGTCCGGCTGTCCCGGGCCACCACGATGTCGTACGCCAACCGCGAGTTCGTCGTGGCCGCCCGCGCGCTGGGGGCCACCCGGGGCCGGATCATGCTGCGCGAGCTGCTGCCCAACGTGCTGCTGCCGCTGGTGTCGCTGGCGATCGTGATGATCTCGGTGCTGATCGTGGCCGAGGCGTCGCTGAGCTTCCTCGGGCTCGGCATCCAGCCGCCGGAGCCCACCTGGGGCAACATGATCGCCGAGGGTGAGGGTGACGTCTTCGAGGACCACCCGCACATCATCCTGGTGCCCGGCATGTTCCTCTTCCTGACCGTTTTCGCCTTCAACCTCGTGGGCGAGAAGGCCCGCGCGCGTTGGGACTCCCGGAGCGTGAAACTGTGACCGCCCCCCTGCTCGAGGTCGATGACCTGCACACCGTCTTCCGCACTCCGCGCGGCGAGATGCACGCCGTCGACGGCGTCTCGCTCACCCTGGCCCCCGGGGAGACCCTGGGCATCGTCGGCGAGTCCGGGTCCGGCAAGTCCGTGCTCGGCCGCACGATCATGGGCCTGATCAGCAACGGCGACACCAGCCGGGTGACCGGCACGGTCCGGATCGGCGGACGCGACGTGCACGCCCTCAAGCCCGCTCAGCGCCGGTCGCTGTGGGGCACCGAGGTGGCGATGGTCTTCCAGGACCCGATGACCTCGCTCAATCCGGTCAAGAAGGTCGGGCTGCACCTCACCGAGAGCCTGCGCGCCCACCTCGGGCTGAGCCGCGGCGCGGCCCGCGATCGGGCCGTCGAGCTGCTGCGCCAGGTGGGCATCCCCGAGCCCGCCCGCCGGGCCGGGCAGTACCCGCACGAACTCTCCGGCGGGATGCGGCAGCGGGTGGTGATCGCGATGGCGCTGGCCTGCGACCCCAAGCTGCTGATCGCCGACGAGCCGACCACCGCGCTCGACGTGACCGTGCAGAAGCAGATCCTCGACCTGCTGCAGACGCTCAGCGAGGAGCTCGACATGGCCACCATCCTGGTGAGCCACGACCTCGGCACGGTCGCCGGGCGCACCGACCGGGTCGCGGTGATGTACGGCGGGCGGATCGCGGAGTCCTCCGACACCGACAGCGTGTTCGGGGCGCCGCGCCACCCCTACAGCCAGGCGCTGATCGAGTCGATCCCGCGCATCGACTCCCGGCCGCACACGCTGCTGCCCACGATCGAGGGCTCGCCGCCGAACCTGCTCACCCCGCCGGCGGGCTGCCGCTTCGCGGCGCGCTGCCGCTACGCGGTCGAGCGCTGCCACGTCGAGTCGCCGGCGCTGGAGCTGCGCGGCGCCCGCACCGACAGCGTCGTCGCCTGCCACTTCCCACTGACCGCCCCACTGCACCAGGAGGTCGGAGCATGAGCGCCACGTCCGTGACCGAGCCCGGCACCCGCGCCCACGTCTCGACCCTGCGCGCCGAGGACATCGTGGTGGAGTTCCCGGTCGGCCGTGGCCAGATCGTGCACGCCGTCTCCGGGGTCAGCCTGGAGGTGCAGCCCGGTCAGACGCTCGGCATCCTGGGGGAGTCCGGCTGCGGCAAGTCCACGATCGGGCGGGCGCTGATCCAGCTGCCCTCGCCGGACTCCGGCAGCGTCAAGCTCGGCGACCTCGAGCTGACCTCGCTGAGCCCCAAGGAGCTGCGCCGGGCCCGCGCGCGGATGCAGATCATCATGCAGGACCCGGTGTCCGCGCTGAACCCGCGCCGCAAGGTCAAGGACCTGGTCTGGGAGGGCCTGTCGATCTGGGGCTACGACGGCGACGACAAGGCCACCAAGGTCGACGAGGCGCTGCGTGCGGTCGGCCTCGACCCGGCCGCCGTACGCGACAAGCACCCGCACGAGCTGTCCGGCGGCCAGTGCCAGCGGGTGTGCATCGCGCGGGCGCTGATGATGGACCCCGACGTGCTGATCTGCGACGAGCCGGTCTCCAGCCTCGACGTGTCGGTGCAGGCGCAGATCCTGAACCTGCTCGAGCAGAGCGCGCGCCGCTTCGGGCTGAGCATGGTCTTCATCGCCCACGACGTGTCGGTGGTGAAGAACATCAGCGACAAGGTGATGGTGATGTACCTGGGCAAGGCCTGCGAGGTCGTGCCCTCCGACGAGATGCACATCAAGTCCGTGCACCCCTACACCCGGCTGCTGCTGGCCTCGATCCCCGGTGAGGCGGTGGAGCACCCGCACGGCCACCAGGTCGCCAGCGAGCTGCCCTCGCCGCTGAACCCGCCCTCGGGCTGCCGCTTCCGGACCCGCTGCCCGCTCGCCACCGAGCTGTGCGCGCAGCAGGAGCCGGTGATGCGCGAGATCGCCACCGGCCACACGGTGGCGTGCCACCACGTGGCGAACTGATGGGGGGCTCGGTGGCCTCGGGGCGTTCCGCCTCGGGGCGTGCGGCCTCGGTGGGGGCGGCGTCGGGGGCGTCGCTGGGTGGCCGCGACGCGACCGGGCTGGCCGCCGCGATCGCCGCCGGCGAGCTGTCCGCGCGCGAGGTCGCCGAGGACGCGATCGCCCGGATCGAGCACGGCGACGCCGAGCTCAACGTGATGGTGAGCCGGCGCTACGAGCAGGCGCTGGCCGAGGTCGAGGCCGGTCTGCCCGACGGCCCGCTGCGCGGCGTGCCGATCCTGATCAAGGACCTCGGCACCGAGGTCGCCGGGCTGCCGGCGACCGGCGGCTCCCGGCTGTTCGCCGAGGCGGTGGCGACCCGCGACAGCGAGATCGTCGCCCGCTACCGACAGGCCGGAATGGTGGTGCTCGGCACCACCAACACCCCGGAGTTCGGGCTGAACGCGAGCACCGAGCCGACCTGGCAGGGCCCGACCCGCAACCCCTGGGGCACCGACCGCTCGCCCGGCGGGTCCAGCGGCGGGTCGGCGGCCGCGGTCGCCGCGGGGATGGTGCCGGTGGCCCACGCCAGCGACGGCGGCGGGTCGATCCGGATCCCCGCCTCGGCCTGCGGCCTGTTCGGTCTCAAGCCGAGCCGCGGCCGGGTCAGCACCGCGCCGTCCACGGCCTCGCTGGCCAACCTGGTCAGCGTGCAGCACGCGGTCACCACCACGGTCCGCGACAGCGCGCTGCTGCTCGACGTCGCGGCGGGCCCGCTGCCCGGTGACGCCTTCGCCGCGCCCACGCCGGCCGCCTCGTTCACCGAGCTGGCCGCGCGGACGCCGGGACGGTTGAGGATCGGCCTGTACACCTCGTTGCCCGGACGTCAGACGCACCCGCGCTGTGTCGAGGCCACCCTGCGCGTCGCCCAGCAGCTGGAGGAGCTCGGCCACGAGGTCACGCCCATCGACGCGCCGTACGACCCCGGGCAGGTCGCCGCCGACTCCAGCGTGGTGATGGGCGCTCACCTCGTCGTCAGCATCGACGACCGGCTCGCCGAGCTCGGCCGGACGCTGCGCGAGGACGACGTGGAGCCGTTCACCCGGATGATGTACGAGCACTACTCCACCCTCTCCGCGGCCGACCTGAACCGGGCGCTGCGCGCGGTGCAGGACATCGGCTGGCACGTCGGCGCCGCGTTCACGTCGTACGACCTGCTGCTGTGTCCCACGCTCGCCCAGCCGGCGCCGCCGCTCGGGCTGCTCGACACCACCCGCCCGGAGAGCATCTACGAGCACGCCACGACGTACTCCGCCTTCACCAGCGTCTTCAACGTCACCGGCTCGCCGGCGGTGTCGGTGCCGGCGGGGCTGGACGGCACGGGCGCGGACGGCACCGGACTGCCGATCGGGGTCCAGCTCGTCGCCGACCTCGGCGGGGAGGGCCTGCTCCTCGCGGTCGCCACCCAGCTCGAGCAGGCGATGCCCTGGCCAAGGACGGTCCCGGGCCGCGCCTGACCGACGCAGCGTTGCCCTGTCTGGGTGGCGCCGCCCGCTCCGCCCCTGTGGGTTGTGTGTCCCTGGGCGCGGTATGGCGCGTGGTCAGGCACACGAGCCGGCGTCGGCCTGTCTGGGTGGCGCTGCCCGGTCCGCCGCTGGGGGGTTGTGTGTCCGTGGGCGCGGTATGGCGCGTGGTCAGGCACACGAGCCGGCGTCGCCCGCTCTGGGTGTCGTTGCCCGCTCGCCCGCTGTGGGTTGTGTGCCCGTGGGCGCGGTATCGCGCGTGCTCAGGCACACGACCCGGCGTTGCCCTGAATGACTCGTGTCGCCCGCTCCGCCCCCTGTGGGTCGTGTGTCCGTGGGCGCGGTAGGGCGCGTGGTCAGGCACACGACCCGGCGTTGCCCTGAATGACTCGCGTCGCCCGCTCCGCCCCCTGTGGGTCGTGTGCCCGTGGACGCGGTATGGCGCGTGCTCAGGCACACAACCAGGCGTTGCCCGCTCCACGACCCGGGGCCGCCACGACCCGGCGCCGCCCCCTCCAGCGCCCCGACACGCCCCACCTCAGCCGACCGCGAGCGCGCGGGTCAGGAACGCCACCTGGTGGGCGACCACCCGCTCGTGCTGGGACTTGCCCGGCCAGACGTCGAAGTGGTCGCAGGGGTAGTGGCGTACCTCGGCGCGCCCCGCGAACGCCGCCCGGGCGGCCGCGTGCGGCGGGGCGCTGCGGTCGAAGTCCGCGATCTGCACCAGCAACGGCGCCCGCAGCTCGGCGGCGTGCCTGCCCGGGCGCACCCGGCCCAGCTCCAGCGTCACGCCGGCGTCCACCTCGTTGCGCCAGGTGGGCCCGGCCAGCGAGCGGTAGTCCTCCAGCGCGCCGTCCAGGGTGAGCGCCCCCAGCTCGCCGGGCCGCGCCACCAGCGGGATCATCACCTGCCCGCGCCCGGCCAGCTCGGCGACCCGGCCGCGGACCCCGGCCGCGCTCGAGCGCAGCAGCTGGCCCGGGCGGTGGTGCTGCAGGGCGAGTCGTCCGGCGGCCAGTCCGTCGACCAGCGGGGTGAGCGAGACGACCGCGGCCACGTCGTCGCGCCGGGCGCCGGCGGCCAGCACGTGACCGCCGGCCAGCGAGACGCCCCACAGCACCAGGCGCTGCGGGTCGACGCCGTCGAGACGCGCGGCGGCGTGCATCGCCGCCCGGTAGTCCTCGACCTGGCCCTGCGCGGAGACCCGCTGGCGTGGCGTCCCGTCGCTGGCGCCGAAGCCGCGGTAGTCGAAGGCGAGCACGTCCAGCCCGGCCGCGGCCAGCGCGGTCGCGAACGGCGCCAGGCCGGAGTCCTTGGTACCGCCGAGCCCGTGCGCCATCACCACCACCGGTCGCCCCGCCGCCGAGGCGAGGGCGTCGGAGGCGGCGGTGAAGTGCCACGCGTCGCAGCGGGTGCCGTGGGAGTCGAAGGAGATCGGGGTCATCGGGGGGTCCCTTCGGTGGACGGGTCGAGGTGGCCGTGGACCGAGCGCAGCCAGATCGCGATGGTGGCCTCGGCCAGGCCCGCGCGGTCGGCGTCGGCGACGTAGGTCAGTCGCGCGAGCAGGCTCTCGTTGAGGTCGAGCAGGACGGTCGCGAGGTGTACGGCGTCCGGTCCGGGTGGCGCGGCTCCGCGGGCCCGCTCCGCCTCGATCATCGCCGCGATCCGCTCCACCAGCATCCGGCGCCCGGTCTCCCACATCCCACGCACGCCCGGCGAGGCGTCGTGCGCCTCGAGCAGCGCCCGGTGCAGGTGGCGGTGGCGGTCCCAGATGTCGACCAGGCCGTGGACGGTGCTGGTGATCCGCTCGCGCGGCGGGTCCTGCCCGACCAGTACGTCGGTGACCGCGAGGATCTCGTCGTACATCTCCTGCGAGACCGCCGCGACCGCCGCCGCGAGGTTCTCGAAGTAGAAGTAGAACGCCGAGCGGGTGACCCCGGCGCGATGCGAGATGTCGGCGATGTTCACCGGCTCGAGGTCGCCGCCGGTCTCGCGCAGCACCTCGTCGAGGGCACGCAGCAGCTCCGCGCGTCGTACGTCGCCGCGCGGGGCCGGGCGGCGGTCGCTGGGCAGGGCGCGGTTCACGCGGAGGCCCCGGCGCCGGCCTGGTCGAGGGCCCGGCCGGCCAGCCTGGGCGCGCCGTGCGCGCGGGCCCGCGCCAGCCCGGCCGGGATCTCCTTGGTGCGCATGTCGTGCTCGTAGAGGAAGTAGTCGACCTGCTGGGTGTGGCGCGGCGTGGGCACCATGTGGCCGGTGTACTTCTGCTGCTCGGCGAGGATCACCCGCTCCATCTCGGCGACGTCGGGCAGCCGGTAGCGGCCCACGGCGTACGCGCCGACCAGGCGGGCCTGGGCCTCCACGAACGGGAACAGCGTGGGCGTGGACTGCGCGAAGCCGACCAGGGCCAGGTCGTCGACGCCGGGCTTGAACATCCGCTTGTACAGCGGGATGTGGTTGTCGGGCGCGGAGAGGAACTCGGGGTCGAAGAACGGGAAGGTGATGTGGTAGCCGGTGGCGTAGATGATCACGTCGAAGTCGGCGCTGGTGCCGTCCTCGAAGTGCACCGTCTCGCCGTCCAGGCGGGTCACGTTCGGCTTGGCGGTGACGTCGCCGGAGCCCAGCCGCAGCGGCAGCTCGACCGACTGGGTGGGGTGGGCCTCGAAGAACTTGTGGTTCGGGGTGGGCAGGCCGATCTGCTCGGGGCGCCCGGTCATCTTCGGCGTCCCGAACTGCACCATCCGGCGCTGCCAGGCGTAGGGGATGCCGGGGTAGGTCTTGAAGTACTTGTCGGCCGGGGCGCCGGCGATGTACTTCGGCACGATCCAGGCGCTCGAGCGGGTGGAGAGCACCACGGTGTTGTCGAGGGTGCGCGAGGACAGCTCGACGGTGATGTCGGCGGAGCTGTTGCCGATCCCGACGACGAGGATCCGCTTGCCGCTCAGCCCGTGGCTCTGCGGGTCCACGTAGTGGTGGGAGTGCATGGTGGTGCCGGTGAACTCGCCGGGGAAGCGCGCGTAGCGGGGGTCCCAGTGGTGGCCGTTGCCGACCACCAGGAAGTCGAAGTGGCGCAGGTCGCCGCGCTGGTCGCGGATCTCCCAGCCGCCGCCGTCCAGGCGGCGCGCGTGCTCGACGCCGTTCTCGAACTCGATGTGCTCGCGCAGGCCGAACGCGTCGGCGTACCCGTCGAGGTAGTCCTTGATCAGCGTGTGGTGCGGGAAGTCGGGGTAGTCCTCGGGCATCGGGTAGTCGCGGAAGGACAGCTGGTGCTTGGAGGTGTCGATGTGCAGCGAGCGGTAGGCGCTGCTGGCGCCGTTGGGGTTGCCGAACGCCCAGTTGCCGCCGACGCGGTCGGAGAGCTCGAAGACGGTGTGCGGCACGTCGTAGTCGTTGAGCATCTTCGCGCTGGTCAGGCCGCTGATGCCGGCGCCGATGATCGCGGTGGTGGGTCCGGGCACGAGGGCTCCTAGCGGGGAGGGGCGGCCGGGGTGTGAGTCAGTTCACAGCGCGGCCTGTCGCTGGGCGACGCTAGGGGCTAGGTTGACGGGCGTCAAGAGACGTCGACACGCATCAGGAGACCGCCCGTGAACGCACCGCCCCCGTCGTCGGGACCCGCCGGCAGTCCCGTCGCCGTCGTCGTCGGAGGTGCCTCCGGGATCGGTCGCGCCACCGCCCGGGCGCTGGCCGCCGAGGGCTGCCGCGTCACCGTGGCGGACCGCGACGCCGGAGGCGCCGCCGCGGTCGCCGAGTCGCTCGAGGGCGCGCACGCGGCAGCGGTGGACGTCTGCGACGAGCCGGCCGTCGAGGCCCTGCTCGACGAGGTGCTGGCTCGGTGCGGGCGCCTGGACACCGTGGTCAGCACCGCCGGCGTCGGCGGGCTGGGAGCGGTCACGGACCTGGCGGTGGAGGAGTTCCGCGGCCTGGTCGACGTCAACCTCACCGGCTCCTTCCTGGTCGTGAAGCACGCCGCGCGGCGGATGCCCGCAGGCGGGTCCATCACCCTGCTCAGCAGCCTCAACGCCCGGCAGCCGGCGGCCGGGATGGCGGCGTACTGCGCGGCCAAGGCGGGGGTCTCGATGCTCACCGAGGTCGCCGCGCTCGAGCTCGGACCGCGCGGGATCCGCGTCAACGCGGTGGCGCCCGGGCTGGTGCTGACGGCACTGACCGAGGGGTCGATGGAGATCCCCGGGGTGCGCGAGGACTACGTCGCGAACACCCCGCTGGGGCGGGTGGGCACCGCGGAGGAGATCGCCGAGGCGGTGGTCTTCCTGACGCGTGCTCAGTGGCTGACCGGCGAGGTCATCGACCTCAACGGCGGCGCGCACCTGCAGCGCTACCCCGACCTGCTCGGCCACGTGCAGCGGATGCTCGACGCATGAGCGACTCGCCGACCCCGGGAGCGCCGGTCCCGACCACCGACGACGTGCTCGCCGGCATCACGCTGACGGGTATGACGTGTCTGGTCACCGGCGCCACCAGCGGCCTCGGCCTGGAGACCTCGCGGGCGCTGGCCTCGGTCGGCGCGCGGGTGCTGATGGCGGGCCGGGACGCGGCCCGCTGCGCGGAGGCGACCGAGCGGGTACGGGCCCTGGTGCCGGGGGCGGCGGTGGAGAGCGTGCTGCTCGACCTGGCCTCGCTGGCGTCCGTGCGACGCGGCGCCGCGGACGTGCTGGCCCGGGTCGACCGGCTGGACCTGCTCGTCAACAACGCCGGGGTGATGTTCACGCCGTTCGGGCGCACCGAGGACGGCTTCGAGCTGCAGTTCGGCACGAACCACCTCGGACACTTCGCGCTGACCCGGCTGCTGGAGCCGCTGCTGGTCGCCGGCTCCCGGGTGGTCAACCTCAGCTCCGCGGGGCACAGCATCGCCGACCTCGACCTCGACGACCCGAACTGGCAGCGCCGCGACTACGAGAAGTTCGCCGCCTACGGGGCGTCGAAGACCGCCAACATCCTGTTCACCGTCGAGCTCGACCGGCGCCTGCGCGAGCGCGGCGTCCGGGCGTACGCCGTACACCCGGGCATGGTCGCCACCGACCTCGCCCGGCACATGGACCGCGACGACTTCAAGCGGATGGCGGCGATGGCGGCCGCGGTGAAGCCCTCCGCTGGTGAGGGGGCGTCGGGTGGTGGGGCGTCCAGTGGCGGGGCGTCCGGGGACGCGAAGCCGCGGATGAGCTTCCTCGACGTCGAGCAGGGCGCGGCCACCCAGGTGTGGGCGGCCACCTCGCCGGAGCTGGCGGACATCGGCGGCGTCTACCTCGCCGACTGCGCGGTGAGCCCCCGGCACCGCTCGTACGCCGTGGACCCCGAGCGCGCCCGTCGCCTCTGGGACCTCTCCGAGCACCTCACCGCCCCCTGACCCGCCCGCCCCAGTGACCCACGGGTAACTGGAGATTCCCGTGCACCTGGTGCGTGCGATCCTCCAGTTACCTCCGGGTAGGCGGGGCGGGCGCAGGAGCAGGGTGTCCGGGCGACGTGCACGATCGTCCCGACCTCGTGCTGGGCGGCCTCCTTTTTCGCCCTTCCCCGGGCGCTTCGAGATGACGGGCCGCGGAGGTGAGCACGGCCCAGAACCGACAGCCCGGGAAGGTCGAGACTCATCAAGATGAGAATGCCGCTGCAGGCGGCTCCGATCAGCCCGAAGGCTGGCTTTCGCGTTTGCCAACACCCGGGCTGGGGTGTCGCTAGGTTCTGCCTGGTGAAGTCCGAGAAGCAGGCGTCTGTGCTGTGGCTGCCGTCAATGGCTTTCTGCAACGCCTGGCTCGCAGCCTTCTTGCTCTCGCACCTGCATGATCCCCTTGCTCCGAAGTATTGGCCTGCCTTCTTGGTTCTGGCCGGTGTCAGCTGTGTGGGGTCCTGCGCCAGGGACTGTGTGCGCTTGTGGCGGGTGCCTGGCCGGGCCGCGTCCTATCCACTCCGTGTCACCGTGATCTCGCTCGGCCTGCTCAGTGGCCTGGGCTCTACCGTGGCTTTCGTTGGCAGCTCGCACTGGGAGTGGCTCATTCCTGGCGTGCTCGCGTTGTACTTCGCCGTCCTGTTCGCCCGCGAGCGCGGGCGGCTCCCGCAGCACTCCTAGGCAGCTCCCGCAGCACTCCTAGGCAGCTCGCGCCGACGCTCCGCCGGCGGCGGAGCAGGGGGCCCGCGGGACGGACCGGCCTCGCGCCTCTCGTCGCAGCAGACCGCGTAGCGGGGCGGGGACACAACGCCACGCGGGTCACCGCCGAGAGAGGACGCAGGTGCGGCCGCACGGCTGGGGCGCGCCGGGCCATCCGCGCGCTTGGAGCAGCGCAGCGATCCGGGCGGTGGTCTGGCACGGACGCTCGTGGACCTGGCCCCACCCCAACCGCACGGTGACGCTGCCCGTCAGTGCGGCATCGAGGTCCCGCTCGAGGTCGCGATCTCGTTGGCGGGCCACCTCGTGGAAGAGGCGACCGTCGAGCTCGACGACCAGCCCCCACTCGTCGTACCCCACGTCGCGCAGCGCCAGCCCCGCGCCGGCGACGGAGCGGGACTGGCGAACTCCGCGCGGCAGGGCGTGGGCACGCTCGACCTGGGTGAGGTAGCCGTGCTCCAGGACCGAGCAGGTGCCCTCGGCGAGGTCGCGCAGCACGGAGTCCAGCCATCGCCGGCGTCGCAGTCGCCGACGGCCATCAAGGGCGAGGCGGAGCCGGTGCGGGGTGGTCCAGCGGGACTGGCAGAGGTCCGCGAGACCGGCCACCGCGGCGAGGTCGGTGTCGGCCTCGGCGGCCACGTCGAGTGCGGCCTGCTCCACGCGGACCCGCGGCGGGCCGGTGTTCCACAGGACGTGACCGTCCAGGTGGCGGTAGCGAGTGAGGCGGTAACCCTCGGCCACGACCAGTCGCCGGTCCTCGGCCACCCCCACGTGGATCGCGGCGCCGTCATCGTGGTGGCGCCAGCCGGGACCGGCCGCGGCGCGCAGCGCGGAGCTGCCAGCGAGCGCGGCGGGCTCGTGGAAGAGCACGCCCGCCCACGCCCGCTGCAGCCAGGTGGGCTCGCCGGTGTGGTCGACGTACACGCCGGGCAGCATCGGCGCCCACTCCCGGCGGCGGAGCTTGCGGGCGATGTCGTGGTCCGAACCGCCGAGGGCGAACACCTGCCGGCGCGCGACCACGCCTGCTTGGCCGACCGCAACGGCGGCGAGGGCCGCGTCCACGGCGGACGGGGTGCTGGTGTGCGCCGGTTCTCCCATGCCGGGATCCTGCGGCCGGCCGGTACACCGCGCCAGAGGGAGATGGCCGCCTGTGGAGAACGACGCGCGCACCGGATGCTCCCCGGCGAGTTCACGCCGACTCGGCCGCCGTACGCCGCGAGTTCACGCCGACTCGGCCGCCGTACACCGCGATTTCGCGCCGACTCGGCCGCCGTACGGCGCGAGTTCACGCCGACTCGGCTGCCGTACGGCGCGAGTTTGCGCCGACTCGGCCGCCGTACGGGGTGGGTTAGTCGCGGGGGAGGCCCAGGATCCGCTCGCCGATGACCGAGAGCAGGATCTGGCTGGAGCCGCCGGCGATCGAGTGGGCGCGGGCGCTGAGCATCTCGCGGGTCACCGGGCCCCGGACCAGGCCCTCGTTGCCGACCAGCTCCAGTGACAGCTCGGCGGCGTCCTGGCGGGCCCGGACGCCGACGATCTTCTGCACCGACGACTCCGCGCCCGGCTGGGCGCCGCCGATGCGGGCCAGCAGCGCGCGGTGGCCGAGCAGGGCCGTGGTCATCGTCTGCGCCACCAGGTGACCGAGCCGGTCGTCGACGAGGTCGCCGGTGTGGGCGCTCGCGCGGGCGACCAGCTCCTCGGTACCGCTGCCCATCGAGGAGCTGCCGCCCATCTCCACGCGCTCGTTGGCCAGCGTGGTGCGCGCCAACCGCCAGCCGTCGTTCACCTCGCCGACCACGCAGTCGTCGGGGACGAAGACGTCGTCGAGGAAGACCTCGTTGAACAGCGCCTCGCCGGTGATCTCGCGCAGCGGGCGGATGTCGAGCCCGGGGGTGCGCATGTCGACCAGGAAGTAGGTGATGCCGCGGTGCTTGGGCGCGTCCTTGTCGGTCCGCGCCAGGCACACGCCCCAGTCGGCCTGCGCGGCCATCGACGTCCAGACCTTCTGCCCGCTCAGCGACCAGCCGCCCTCCACCCGGGTGGCGGTGGTCGACAGCGACGCCAGGTCCGAGCCGGCGCCGGGCTCGCTGAACAGCTGGCACCAGGTGATGTCCCCGCGCAGGGTCGGCATCGCGAACCGCTCGACCTGCTCGGGGGTACCGCCGGCCAGGATGGTCGGCATCGCCCACCAGCCGATCACCAGATCGGGGCGCGAGACCCCGGCGCGCTCCAGCTCCTGGGCGATCAGGACCTGGGCGGCCGGCCCGGCGTCGCGTCCGTACGGCGCGGGCCAGTGCGGCGCGTAGAGGCCGGAGTCGGCCAGCGCCGCCCGCAGCTCGCGCCCGGACTTGCCGGCCAGCTCGCCGGCCAGGCGACGTACCTCCTCGCGCTCGGCCTCGACCTCGCCGAGCTCGACGCCGAGGTGGCGGCGCTCGCCGGCGCGCACCAGCTGCGCCAACCGGATGCGCCACCGCGACGAGCCGCCGAGGCTCTGGCGCAGCACCAGCGCGCGGCGCAGGTACAGGTGGGCGTCGTGCTCCCAGGTGTAGCCGATCCCGCCCAGCACCTGGATGCAGTCCTTGGCGTTGTCCACCGCCGCGTCCAGGGCGACCGCGCCGGCCACCGCGGCCGCCAGCGAGCGCTCGCCCGGCTCGGCCACGGCCGCGTCCCACGCCGCCACGCGGGCCTGCTCGGTGCGGCACAGCATCTCCGCGCACAGGTGCTTGATGGCCTGGAAGGAGCCGATCTTGCGCCCGAACTGCTCGCGCAGCCCGGCGTACGACGCGGCGACCTGGAGGGCGCGCCCGGCGATCCCCGCCGCGAGGGACGCGGCGAGCAGCAGGTGGGCGTCCTCCACCTCGTGCTCGGCGAGCCCCGTCAGCGCCACGGCCGGGGCCTCGTCGAGCTCGACGGTGGCCAGCGGGGTGGCCAGGTCGAGGCTCTCCAGCGCGCTGAGTGCGACGCCCTCGCCGGGCAGCACCAGACACCAGGTCCGCGCCCCGTCCAGCTCGGCGGGCACCAGCAGCGCGGCCTCGGCGCAGGCGCCGACCACGGCGCCGAGCGACCCGGTGAGCCGCAGCGCACCGTCGGCGGCGGGGGCGCCGCCAGCGACAGCCGGCGCGGCGACGCCGGGGGAGGCGATGGCCACCGGCAGCTCCCCGGCGAGCACCTCGTCGCGGGCCTGCGCCGCCGAGCCGGACAGGGTGGCCCGGCCGAGCAGGTGCGCGGCCGTGGCGGTGGCCACCAGCGGGCCGGGGACGCACTCGACCCCGGCCTGCTCGACCATCACCGCGAGGTCGACCAGGTCGGCCTCGGCGCCGCCGTGCTCCTCGGGGACGGTGACCGCGAACATCCCGAGCTCGGCCAGCCCCGGCCAAATCTTGCGCCACGCGTCGGCGGACTCGTCACGCGCGGCCTCGAGCACCTGGGCCGAGCGCGCGAAGGAGCGCACCGCGTCCTGGACGGCGGCCTGCTCGGGGGTGGTGGCGATGCCGGCGGAGCCGGTCCGGGGGCCGCTCTGAGAACTCATGCAGGCACCGTCCCCGGTTCCTCGCGTGCGCGTCCGCGCGCCTCCCGGTGAGCGGGAGAGCAGCGGCGCGTCGCGCGTCCGACTGGTCGGATGACGCCCGTGGAGACCTTTGCCGAGATCGTGCGCAGCCGAGCCGGGGACGATGCGGTCGGCCTGCTCTTCGAGGACCGTTCCTGGACGTGGGCCGAGGTGGTCCAGGAGTCCGCGGACCGGGCCGCGGCGTTGCTCGCCGCGGTGCCGGCGCCCGAGGGCCGCCAGATCCACGTCGGGGTGCTGCTGGAGAACGTGCCCGATTTCGTCTTCTGGCTCGGCGCCGGCTCGCTGGTCGGCGCGGTGGTGGTCGGGATCAACTCCAGCCGCAGTGCCGCCGAGCTGGCCGTCGACATCCGCCACGCCGACGTCGACCTGATCGTCACCGAGGAGCGGCTGGCCCACCTGGTCCGCGACCCCGCCGGCGCCCCGAGCACGTCGGCCGGTGGGCACGGCGTACCCGAGGAGCGGGTGCTGGTCGTCGACACCGCGCCGTACGACGCGTGGCTGGCGCCGCACCGGGGCGCCGCGCTGCCGGACGACGCGCCCGCGGCCGACGACATCGCGCTGCTGCTGTTCAGCTCCGGGTCCACCGGCGCGCCGAAGGCGGTGATCGTCGGCCAGGGACGCCTGGGCCGGCTCACCTCGGCGATCGTGGGGCGCATCGGGCTGGACCGCGAGTCGGTGACCTACCTGACCATGCCGCTGTTCCACGGCAACGCGGTGATGATGAACCTGGCCCCGGCGATGGCGGTCGGCGCCCGGGTCGGGATGGCCCGCAAGTTCTCCGCGAGCCGGTTCTCCGAGGACGTGCACCGCTTCGGCGCCACCTACGTGAACTACGTGGGGCGCGCGCTGTCCTACGTGCTGACCCGTCCCGAGGACCCGCGCGACCGCACCGGCACGCTGCGGCTGGCCTACGGCACCGAGGCCTCCGAGGCCGACGTGACCCGCTTCGGGGAGCGCTTCGGCTGCGTGGTGCAGGAGGGCTACGGGATGAGCGAGGGCGTGTTCCGGATCAACCGGACCCCCGACACCCCGCCCGGGTCGCTGGGCAAGCCGGCCGGCGACGTCGACGTGCGGGTCCTCGACGAGGCGACCGGGCTGGAGTGCCCCCGGGCCGTCTTCGACGCGGCCGGCCGGCTGACGAACCCCGAGGCGGTCGGCCAGCTCGTCGGGGTGGGGCTCGCGCACACCTTCGAGGGCTACTGGGCCAACCCCGGCGCGATGGCCGAGCGGGTGCGCGGCGAGGACTTCTGGGCCGGGGACCTGGCCTACCGCGACGCCGACGGCTGGTTCTGGTTCGCCGGGCGCTCCTCGGACTGGCTGCGCGTGGACTCCGAGAACTTCGCCGCCGCGCCGGTCGAGCGGCTGCTGCAGCGCTTCCCCGGCGTCACGTCGGCGCCGGTCTACGCCGTACCCGACCCGGCCACCGGGGACCGGGTGATGTGCGCGCTGGAGCTGGAGGCCGGGGCGGTCTTCGACGCCGAGGCGTTCGGCGCGTTCCTCGCGGCCCAGCCGGACATGGGCGCCAAGTGGTGGCCCTCGTTCGTGCGCCTGGTCGACGCCGTGCCGCTGACCGGCAGCAACAAGGTCGACAAGGCCCCGTTGCGCGCCGCGGCCTGGCTCACCGACGACCCGGTGTGGGTGCGGGTCGGACGCACCGCCCAGTACGCCCTGCTCGACGAGCACGTCCGCGCGGCCCTCGAGGCGGAGTTCGCCGCGCACGGGCGCAGCGCGCTGGCGCCCGCGTAGCCCGTCCAGCCGCGCGTGGCGCACCGTCCGGCTCAGCCCTCGACGAGCACCTGCCCGAGCCGCTCCAGCTCCGAGTCGCGCAGCCCCACGCCGAGCAGGTAGGAGCGGGCGTCGCCGTGGGTGGCCCGGAGCCGCTCGAGGAAGCGCTCCATGCTGGCCGGCTCGGCGGTGAACGACTCCTCCGGCAGCGCCGCGAGCCGCTCCTCGTAGGCCGGCAGCGACCGGATCCGGCCGAAGATCGCGTCCAGGTGCTCGCGGGTCCGGGCGTAGTCGGCGACGATCTCGTCGTCCTCGACGCCCACCGCGGAGAGGACCAGGGCCAGCGCGACGCCGGTGCGGTCCTTGCCGGCCGTGCAGTGCACCAGCGCCGGGACGCTCTCGGGCTGCACCAGCAGCCGGACCAGCGCGGTGACCGAGTCCGCGGAGTGCGCCAGGTAGCGCAGGTAGTGGCTGGAGACCCGCTGCGCGGGGTCCGCCGAGGTGGGGTCGTGCTCCCACGCGCCGCCGGCCCGGAACGGCAGGTGCGCGACGCGTCGCTCCAGCGCGCCGAGCACGGGGTTGGTGGACTGGCTGACCTCGAGGTCGCTGCGCAGGTCCACCCGCACCCGGATGCCGAGGTCCTCGACGAGCACCCGCGCCTGCGTCTCGTCAACGAACGACGTGGTGGCGCTGCGGTAGAGCACGCCGTGGCGGGTGCGAGCGCCGGTGGCCGTGCGCAGTCCGCCCACGTCGCGCAGGTTGGGCAGATCGGGCAGGCCGGGCAGCTCGGGCCGGCCGGGCAGGGTGCTGTCGGTGCTGGTCATCGTCGCTCCGCTCTCGTCGCCGCCTCAGCCTAGATCGGGCCCCCGCATCCCGGGGCCCAGCGTCGTACGCAGCAGGGAGCGGAAGCGCTCGCGGTCGGCGCCGATCGCGACCAGCGCGTTCGCCGGCTCGGGGCCCACCCCGCGGAAGTCCATCACCGTGCGCCCGGTGGTGAGCCGCCCGGCGGTCTCGACCGCGACGTACGCCGGGACGAGGCGCACCAGGCCCGGGTCGACCAGGTAGGCCACCGCCAGCGCGTCGTGGACCGGTCCGGCGTGCTCGGCGCGGTCCTCCTCGGACAGGTGCGGCGAGCCGTCGTAGCGCACGATCCGCGCCTGGATGAACCCGGCCACCGCGGCCGGCACCGGCCCGGCGGCGCGCAGCTCGTCGCACAGCCGGGCCGGCACGGTGGCGGACAGCGTGGCGTCCAGCGGCACGAGCACCAGGCGCCGGAAGCCGGACGCGCAGACCCGCGCGGCGGCGACCGGGTCGCGCCAGACGTTGGTCTCGGCGCTCGCGGTGACGTTGCCGTGGGCGTGCGCGCCGCCCATCACCACCAGCTCGGCGACCGCGTCGACGACGCCGGGGTCCGCGGCGACGACGGCGGCCACGGTGGACAGCGGTCCGGTGGCCACCCAGGTGATCGGCTCGGTCGCCGCGCGCAGTGTCTCCAGCAGCCACTCCACCGCGCCCTCCCGGCCGGGCGGGCGGGAGGCGGGCGGCAGCGCCAGCGCCACGTCCGGTCCCGGGCGGGGAGCGGGCCGCTGACATCGCGCGTACGGCGCGGCCAGGCCGGCGTGCACGGGGACCTCGGTGCGGCCCACCAGGTCGAGGACGCGCAGGGTGTTGTCGGTGGTCCGTGCGAGCGGGTGGTTGCCCCACACCGTGGTGACGCCGCGCAGGTCGAGCGCCGGGTGCAGCGCCGCCAGGACGATCGCCACGGCGTCGTCGGTACCGGTGTCGCAGTCGAGCAGGACGGGCCGGGCCATGCCGCCATGATGCCGCGCCACCCCGAGCGGTTGGCTCGGATCTGGCGCGGCCGGGGAATCTGCGGCGCGGCGCGATGGTTGTGACCCGCATGACACCTCGCACCCGTGACGACTCCGCCCGGGTGTCGGTGCTGCTGGGGCTGCTCTTCGGGTTCGCGGGCCTCGGCTCCTCCTCGGCGGCGATCGGGCTGCCGCTGCTCGCCGAGGACCTGGACGTGACGATCGGGGTCAGCGCCTGGGTGATCAGCCTCTACGCGCTGACGCTGGCGGTCACCACCGCGGTCTACGGGCGGGTCTCGGACCTGGTCGGGGTGCGGCTGCCGCTGGTCTTCGGGGTGGGGCTGATGACGGCCGGGGCGGTCGTCGCGGCCCTCGCCCCGTCGTTCCCGGTGCTGCTGGTGGCCCGGCTCTTCCAGGGCGCCGGCGCGGCGGCGGTCCCGACGCTGGGCGTCGCCATGCTCTCCCGGCGCTACGAGGGAGCCGTGCGGGGCCTCGCGCTGGGTCGCCTGGCCGGCGTGGCGGCGGCGCTGAGCTGCGCCGGGCCGTTGGCCGGCGGCCTCGTCGAGGCGGCCTTCGGGTGGCGCGCGGTGATGGCGCTGCCGGTGCTCGGCCTGCTGGTGCTGCCGCTGCTGTGGCACACGCTGCACACCGACGGCACCGGCGCCCGCCTCGACGTGCTCGGCGCGCTCACGGTGGCCGGCACCGCCGCCGGGCTGGTGCTGCTGGTGCAGTCACCCTCGACCGGCCTCGTGGTGGCCGTGGTGGGCGCGCTGCTCCTGCTGCTCGGCACCCCGGCCGTGGTGATGCGGGTACGCCGCCGACCGCACGGCTTCCTGCCGCTCGCGGTGGTCCGCAACCCGATCGTGGTGCGCAGCGCGCTGGCCGCGGCGGCGGTGCCGGCCGCCTGGTTCGCGATGCTGATCGCGGTGCCGGCCATCCTGGTGGGCCATGGTTGGCAGGCGTGGCAGGTCGGCCTGCTGCTGCTGCCCAGCGCCGGGCTGGCGCTGCTCACCCCCCGGGTCGCCGGGCCGCTGCTCACCCGGATCGGCGCCGCGGCCGCGCTGCGCCGCTCCGGCATCGGCGCGTCGCTGGCGCTGCTGATGGCCGCCGCCGGCGCCGCCGTGGTCGAGCCCGCGCCCGCGGTCGCGGCCGGCGTGCTGCTGCTGGCGGTGGGGCTGGTCACGGTGGCCTTCGGGCTCGGCCAGCCCGCGCTCAGCGCCGCGGTCGGCGACGCCGTCCACGAGCACGTGCGCGGGGTCGCGCTGGGGGTGGCCACGCTGCTGTTCCTGGTCGGCGGCAGCGTCGGCTCGGCGGTCGTCGGCGGGCTGGGCGACGTCTGGGGGATGGCCTGGAGCCTGCTGCTGCTCGCCGCGCTGCCGCTGCTCGGGCTGATCGCGCTCGCCCCCACGCTGCGCGCGCCCGCCGCGACGCCGGCTACCGACGGGTGAGCGCCGAGCTGCGCATCCGCCAGCTGACCAGGGCCAGGTCCAGCGCGGTGCGCGCCTGACGCTCCTCGAAGTCGAGGCCGCCCAGCAGCCGGCTGATCCGGTCCAGCCGGCCGTAGAGGGTCTGGCGGCGGATCCCCAGCAGCCGCGCCGCGGCCGTCTTGGACAGCCCGGCCTCCAGGTAGGCGTCGAGCGTCGGCACCAGGTCCGATCCGCGCCGGGCGTCCTGCTCGAGCAGGGGCCCGAGCTGGTCCTGCACGAAGCGCTCCAGGTCGGCGTCGGCGACCACGCCGGCGAGCAGGTGGTAGACGCCCAGGTCGCTGGCCAGCACCACCCGCGAGCCCAGGGTCAGCCGCCCCGCCAGCCGCAGCGCCTCCCGCGCGGCGGGCAGGGAGCGCGCCAGGCCGGCCACGTCGTCGACGGGCGTGCCCGCCGCGACGCGCACCGCGCTGTGGCCCACGGTCGCGCTCAGCTCCTCCTCGAGCGCCGCCGCGAACGCGGCCACCCGGGCACGCAGCTCGGCGGGACGCACCGAGGTCGCCACCAGCAGCTCCCCGTCGGCCTCCGCGGCCAGGGCCGGGCCGAAGACCGCGCGGGCCGCCTCGGTGGCCGCGGCCAGCGCGGGCCGCCCGGGGCGGGCGCTGCCCGGCAGGGACACGTCGAGGGCCAGCCCGAGCGCGCGGTTGCCGGGCGGCAGGAACAGTCCCGCCGCCCGGGCCCGCGCCGCGATCTCGGTGCTGGACAGGTAGTAGCCGCCGGCCAGGGCGCGGACCAGCTCGGAGCCGGGCCGCCCCAGCGCAGCGGCCCCCGCGCCCAGCCGGATCCCGAGCACGGCCGCGCACAGCTCGCCCATCCGTCGGGTGGTCGCCGTCCCGGGCGCCGCCGCGGACGCCGCCAGGACCAAGACGGCCCAGCCGGCCCGGCCCGCCTCGCACTCGAGGAGGCTTCCGGTCGGTTCCGCGCGCACGTCGAGCCCGGCCAGCAGCTCGCCGTCAGCGGCGTACAGGCCGGCCGGCGCGCCGCACACCTCGGCGGCGAGCGCGACCAGCTCGTCGATGCCGCACCCCTCGGCCAGCGCGCCGTGCAGACGCGCCGAGGCCAGCTCACGGCGGCGCAGCTGCTCGACCTCGCCGCCGATCAGCAGCGGGTGCACCGCCTCGGTGATCTCGATGAACGGCACCACGCCGTGCAGCAGCACCAGCGGCAGCGCGTGCGCGGCGGCGGCGCCGAGCAGGGCCTGCGGCGGGCGGCTGAAGGTGCGACCGAGCTCCAGCAGCAACGCCGCGACCCCCTGCCGGGCCAGCGCCGCGACGTACGTCGTGATCGCGGCGTCGCCGACCCCGACCAGTCCCAGACCGGTGGTCAGCAGCACCTCGCCACCCTTGAGCAGCGGCGAGATCTCGTAGATCTCCGAGGTGTGCACCCAGCGCACCACCCGCCGGTCCAGGTGCTCGCCGACCACGACCTCGGCGCGCGCATCGGCCATCAACGGCAGGTCGAGCAGCTGCTGGAGGGTGAAGGACATGGCGACATCCTGCCGCCCGCGACGGCGCGGTGGGCGACGAACCGTCCGTCTGTAACCCCGACGAAACGACAGGTTGTCCCTTGTTGGCCCCCGGCTCCACGCGGTTGACTCGGCTCGCGCCCAACTCGCAGCGTCAGCCCGCTGCCCCGTCGGAGGAGTCCCCATGTCGCTCACCCTGTCCCGCGCCCGCGCCACCCTCGCCGCGGGAGCGGCGCTGTTGCTGCTCGCCGCCTGTGGCGGCGCCACCGGCGAGGAGGAGGGCGACGGCGGCTCGTCGAGCGACCTGCCCCTGGTGTACGGCGTCTTCGCCACGCCGCTGGAGGAGCCCTGGGACGGCGCGATCCACGCCGCCCTGCAGCAGGCCGCCGACGACGGCACGATCGAGTACAAGCACGTCGACGACCTGAGCACCGCCGACGTGATGGAGCGCAGCCTGCGCGACATCGCCACCAACGAGCAGCCCGACGCCATCATCGGCGACGCGTTCGCCGCCGAGGAGGCGGTGCGCAAGGTGGCCGCGGAGTTCCCCGAGATCCCGTTCGCGTTCGGGTCGGGCGAGAAGCCGGTCGAGCCCAACATGAGCGTGTTCGACAACTGGCTGCAGGACCCGGCGTACCTGGCCGGGATGCTGGCCGGCGGGGTGTCGAAGTCCGACACCATCGGCGTGGTCGGTGCGATGCCGATCCCGGAGGTCAACCGGATCGTCAACGCGTTCGTGCTCGGCGTGAAGGAGACCAACCCGCAGGCCACGGTGAAGGTGTCGTTCATCAACAGCTTCTTCGACCCCGCCGCGGCCAAGGACGCGGCCGAGGCCCACGTCGCGGCCGGCGCGGACGTGCTGTTCGCCGAGCGCGACGGGGTGATCGCCGCCGCCGAGGAGGCCGACATCCCGGTGATCGGCATGATGGTCGACCAGGAGGAGGAGGCCCCGGGACACGTGATGACCTCGCTGCTGTGGCACATGGGCCCGACCGTCGAGGCCGTCGTCGAGCAGATCACCGACGGGCCGAAGGCCGTCGACCTGGGGGAGTACTCGTTCATGAAGGTCGGCGGCTCCGAGCTCGCCGAGATCAACACCCAGATCGTGGGCGGGATCCCCGAGGCCCTGGTCACCCAGGTGGAGGAGAAGCAGGCCGCGATCATGGACGGCAGCTTCGAGACCCCGGTGGACGAGAGCGCGCCCGCCAAGTCCATCGACGTCTCCAGCAAGTGAGCGCGCTGCTCGAGCTGCGCGGCATCACCAAGCGGTACGGGGACCTGCTGGCCAACGACGCGGTCTCCCTCGACGTCGGCGCCGGCGAGGTGGTCGCGATGCTGGGTGAGAACGGCGCGGGCAAGTCGACGCTGATGAAGATCGTCTACGGCCTGGTCGGCGCCGACGCCGGCACCGTCGCGATGGACGGACGGGTGCTCTCGATCGGCTCGCCGCGCGACGCGATGGACGCCGGGATCGGCATGGTCACCCAGGAGTTCTCGCTGGTGGAGACGATGACGGTGGCCGAGAACGTCGCGCTCTCCGGGCTCGGCCTCGGACCGGTGGACCGCGGCGCGCTGCGGTCGAAGGTGCTCGCCACGATGGAGCGGGTCGGGGTGCGCCTGGACCCGGACCGGCTGGTCTCCAGCCTGTCCATCGGGGAGCGCCAGCGCGTCGAGATCGTCAAGGTGCTCTTCCACGACTGCCGGGTGGTGATCCTCGACGAGCCGACCGCGGTGCTCACCCCGCAGGACGTGCAGGCGCTGTTCGCCACCGTGCGCCGGCTCACCGGGGCCGGGCTGGGCGTGCTGCTGGTCTCGCACAAGCTGCGCGAGGTCGCCGAGATCTCCGACCGGGTCGTGGTGCTGCGCCGCGGCCGGCTGGTCGGCACCCGGGCCACCGCCGACGTCGACGCCGCCGAGCTGGCCGGGTTGATGATGGGCACCGTCACCGCCTCGGTGACCGACGCCGACACCGGTGCCGCCGTCGGGATCGAGGCCCAGCCGCAGCACGACGCCGGCGCGCGCCGTACGACCGGGCCGGCGGTGCTGCGCACGGTGGGGCTCTGCGCCGCCCACGGGGGGCGGGAGGCGCTGCGCGGCCTCGACCTGACCGTGCACGCCGGCGAGATCGTCGGCGTGGCCGGGATCTCCGGCAACGGGCAGAGCGAGCTGGTCGGCGCCCTCGGCGGCACCGTGCCGGTCACCGCGGGCCGCATCGAGGTGGACGGCGTCGACATCACCCGCGCCCCGGTCGCCGACCGGCTGGCCGCCGGGCTCGGGCGGCTCACCGAGGACCGGCGCGGCAGCGTCGTGGCCCGGCTCAGCGTCGAGGACAACCTGGTGCTCGAGGACCTGCACGCCTGGACCCGCTGGGGGCTGGTGGACCGGCGCGGGATCCGGCGCCACGCGCAGGCGCTGATCGAGCGCTTCGACATCCGGGCCCGCCCCACCGACGCGGTCGCCACGCTGTCGGGAGGCAACATGCAGAAGGTGCTGCTGGCCCGGGCGCTGGCCCGCACCCCGCGCGTGCTCGTCGTCGCGCAGCCCACCCGCGGCCTCGACATCGGCGCCTACCGCTACGTGCACGAGCAGCTGGCCGCCGTGCGCGACGGCGGCGGCGGGGTGCTGGTGGTCTCCGAGGACCTCGACGAGCTGCGCAGCCTCTCCGACCGGATCGTGGTGCTCTTCCGCGGGGAGCTGGTCGGGGAGCTGAGCGCCGCGGAGGCCGACCCCGAGCGGCTCGGCGTGCTGATGGCCGGCGGTGAGGCCGCATGAGGCTCGTGCTGCGCGGCCACGAGCCCCGCTGGCTGGCCCCGGCGGCGGTCCTGGCCGCCGTCCTGGTCACCCTCGCCCTGACCGCCCTGCCGATCCGGCTGGCCGGGGCCAACCCGCCCGCCGCCTTCCAGCGCTACCTGCTCACCCCGCTCACCAGCGCGCACGGCGTGCACGAGGTGCTGCTCACCGCGACCCCGCTGATGTTCACCGGCATCGCCGTCGCGCTGGCGTTCCGGGCCGGCTACTGGAACATCGGGGCAGAGGGACAGTTCCTGCTCGGCGCGGTCGGCACCACCGCCGTCGGGATCGGGCTGCCCGACCTGCCGGCGGCCCTCGCGCTGCCGGCCGGGTTCCTCGCCGGCGCCGTCGGCGGCCTGGCCTGGGCCGTGGTCCCGGCCTGGCTCAAGCGGCACGCCGGGATCGACGAGGTGGTCACCACCCTGCTGCTCAACCCGGTGGCGCTGCTGGTGGTGCAGGGCCTGCTCAACGGCCCCTGGCGCAACTCCGCCAGCGGCTTCACCGACTCCGACCGGCTCGGCGCCGGCTACGACCTGCCGGCCCTGATCCCCGGCACCCGGGTGCACTGGGGCTTCGCCGTGGCGCTGGCGGTCATCGTGGTCGTCGGCGTGGTGCTGGCCCGCAGCGCGACCGGCCTGCGGATCCGGGCCGCGGGCCAGTCCCCGCGGGCCGCGGAGTTCAGCGGCATCGCCGTCGGCCGGCTCCAGCTGCGCTGCGCGCTGGCCTCCGGCGCCATCGCCGGGCTCGGGGGCGCCTCGCAGGTGATGGGCGTGCAGCACCAGCTGACCTCGGGGATCAGCAACAACTACGGCTACACCGGCGTCATCGTCGCCACCCTGGGCGGGCTCGGCGCGCTCGGCGTGCTGCTGGTCGCCGGACTGCTCGGCGACATCACCGTCGGCGCCCAGAACGTGTCGCTGGTACTGCAGGTGCCCACCCAGCTCGGGGCGATGTTCAGCTCGCTGCTGCTGCTGGCGGTGCTCTCGGCGATGAGCTGGCGGCGCTACCGGGTGCAGTGGCGCCGGCCCCCGCCGCCGACGTCGCGACCGGGGCACGTCGAAGCCAAGGAGGCAGCACGATGAGCATCAACCTGCTCGCGCTGCTCGGCGCCATGCTCACCATCGCCACCCCGCTGCTGTGGGCGGGGATCGGCGAGCTGGTCACCGAGCGCAGCGGCGTGCTCAACCTCGGCATCGAGGGGACGATGTACCTCGGCGCGTTCACCGGCTTCCTGGTCGCCGCGCGCACCGGCTCGCCGATGCTCGGGCTGGGGGCCGCGGTCCTCGCCGGCGTCGTAGCCGGCGCCCTGCTCGGGCTGTTCGTGGTCACCCTGGGCCTCAACCAGCACGTCGCCGGACTGGGCCTCACCCTGCTGCTGATCGCCGGCTGCGAGTTCACCTTCCGGCTGCTCTACGCCGGAGAGCGCCCGCGGCTGGAGGAGCGCTTCGCGGTGCTGCTGCCCGACGTCGAGGTCCTCGACCAGCACTGGCTGACCTACCTGGGCTTCCTGGTGCTGGCGCCGCTCACCTGGTGGGTGCTGCGCGCGACCGGGGTCGGGATGCGCCTGCACGCGGTGGGCGAGAGCTTCGAGGCCGCGGACGTGGCCGGCATCTCGGTGACCCGGACCCGCTACGCGGCGCTGATGGTGGGCGCGGCCCTGATGGCGGTCGGCGGCGCGTTCCTCACCCTGGCCGTGCTCGGCAGCTTCACCCTGGACATCGTCAGCGGACGCGGCTGGGTCTGCGTCGCGCTGGTCATCTTCGCCCGGTGGCGCGTGTGGCCGCTGGTCGGCGGGGCGCTGATCTTCGCCGGCACCGACGCGCTGCAGCTGCAGCTGGCGATCTCGCCGGCGTTCGGGGACGTGCCCGGGGAGCTGATGCTCGCCCTGCCGTACCTGGCGGTGATCGCCGCCCTCGCGGTCTGGGGCCGCACCGTGCGCTACCCCGGGTCGTACCTGCAGGCCTACCGGCGGGCCTGACCCCGCGCCCGCCGTACGCCCGACCCGACCGATCCGACCCCACCCCGACCGACCCGACCCCACCCGATCCGACCCTGAGAAGGAGACCCAGATGAGCGACGAAGAGATGCTGGCCCTGGCCGTGGCGCAGGCCCGGGCGGGGCTGGCCGAGGGCGGGATCCCGATCGGGGCGGTCCTGGTCGCGGACGGCGAGGTGCTGGGCGTCGGCCGCAACCGTCGCGTCCAGCAGGGCAGCGCCATCCGGCACGGCGAGACCGACTGCCTGGAGAACGTCGGGCGGCTGCCCGCCAGCGTCTACGCGCGCTCCACGATGGTCACCACGCTGTCGCCGTGCGACATGTGCACCGGCGCGATCCTGCTCTACGGCATCCCGCGGGTGGTGGTGGGGGAGAACCGCAGCTTCCTCGGCGGCGAGGAGCTGCTGGCGGCCCGCGGGGTGGAGGTGGTGGTGCTCGACGACCCGGGCTGCGCACAGATGATGTCGGACTTCATCGCCGAGCACCCGGGCCTGTGGAACGAGGACATCGGCGAGCAGGACTGACCCCCGGCGAGCGTCAGGCGCTGTCGCGGCGTACCAGCTGCGGCTGGATGACCACCCGCATCGGCCGGCCGGCCCGGTCGCCGTCGATCTGCTCGAGCAGCAGCCGGGTGGCCCGCTCGGCCATCTCCTCGATCGGGTTGCGCATGGTCGTCAGCGGGGGACGGGTCTGCTCGGCCACGCCGAGGTCGTCGTAGCCGATCACCGCGATGTCCTCGGGGACCCGGCGACCGTGCTCGGCGAGCACCTTGAGCGCGCCGCGGGCCATCAGGTCCGAGGCGACCACCAGCCCGTCGAGGTCCGGGTGCGCGGCCAGCAGGGCCCGCGCCGCCAGCTCGCCGCCGGACTCGGTGAAGTCGCCGTGCCGGATGGCGTCGTCGGCGAGCCCCGCGGCCCCCATCGCCTGGCACCACCCCTGGAGGCGGTCCTGGGAGACCGTCATGTCGACCGGCCCGGCGATGGTGCCGATCCGGCGGCAGCCGCGCGCGATGAGGACCTCGGTCGCCTCCCGCTCGCCCGCGAGGTTGTCCACGTCGACGTAGGCGACCTTGTCGCCGCCGCTCCACGGCCGCCCGCCGAAGACGCAGGGCAGGTTGATCGCGGCGAGGTGGTCGGCCAGCCCGTCGTCGCGGTGATGGGAGACCACGATCGCGCCGTCGACGTGGCGGTTGCTGAGGTAGCGCAGGGTGCGCTCCTTCTCCGCGCCGGCCCGCGCCAGCAGCAACAGCAGCTGCAGGTCGCGCTCGGCCAGCACGTGGGTGACCCCGCGCAGGGTGGCGGCGAAGAACGGATCGGAGAAGACCCGGTCGTCGGGCTCGGGCACCACGATCGCCACCGAGTCGGTACGACGCGTGACCAGGCTGCGCGCGGCCCGGTTGGGGACGTAGCCCAGCGTCCGCACCGCCTCCTCGACGGCCTGCTGGGCCTTCGCGCTGACCCGGTCCCCGCCGTTGACCGCCCGCGAGGCGGTCGCCCGGGACACGCCGGCCACCCGCGCCACCTCGTCGAGGGTCGGCGAGGTGGACGCGGTCTGGGGGTGGCGCCCGTTCCCGTTCATCGTCGTCACGGTACTGGCCTCAGCCGGCGTTCTCGTGTGCCGGTCCGGGCCCCGGCAGCGCCGGTCCGGGGGCCGGCAGGGCCCCGGTGCGGGCGACCTCGGCGTACCACAGGGCGCTGGACTTGGGCGTGCGCACCTGGGTCTCGTACTCGACGTGCACGATGCCGAACCGCTGCGCGTAGCCGTAGGCCCACTCGTAGTTGTCCAGCAGCGACCAGGCGAAGTAGCCCCGCACGTCGACGCCCTGCTCGATCGCCTCGTGCGTGGCGCGCAGGTGGGCGTCGATGAACGCCAGCCGCGCCGGGTCGTCGACGCTCCCGTCGGGGCCGACCTCGTCGTCGTAGGCCGCGCCGTTCTCGGTGATGTGGATCGGCGGCACCGCGTACTCGTCGCGCAGGCGCACCAGCAGCCGGGTCAGCCCCTCGGGCTGGACCTCCCAGTCCATCCCGGTCACCGGCAGTCCGCGGCGCGGGAAGCTGATGTCCGCGCAGCCCGGGAACGGCGAGCCGACCGGTCGGGGCGCGTGCTCGATGCGCGACCCGAGCAGCTGCGCGTGGTCCGCGACCGGGCGGCCGCACGCGGCGTCGCCGTGGTAGTAGTTCACGCCCAGCACGTCGAGCGGCGTGCTGATCAGGGCCAGGTCGCCGTCGTGGACGAAGTCCTGCCACGGCCGGCCCGCGAAGGTCATCCCCTCGGTGTCGCCGGCCAGGTCGTCGGCGTAGCGGCCGCGGAAGATCGGGTCGAGGAAGACCCGGTTCCACAGCCCGTCGATGCGACGTGCCGCGTCGACGTCCGCGGGCTCGGCGGGGTCGAAGGGGTCGGCCACGGTGAGGTTCAGCGTGATCCCGAGCTGGGCGGTGCTCGCGCGCCGGCGCAGCTCGTCGACGACCAGCCCGTGCCCGAGCATCAGGTGGTGGGCGGCGACGACCCCGGCCACGCCCTCCTGACGGCCCGGCGCGTGCTGGCCGCCGGTGTAGCCGAGGAACGCCGAGCACCAGGGCTCGTTCATCGTGGTCCAGTACGGGACGCGGTCGCCCAGCGCGTCGTGGAGCGTGAGCGCGTACTCAGCGAACCGGTAGGCGGTGTCGCGGTTGGTCCAGCCGCCGGCCTCCTCGAGCGCCTGCGGCAGGTCCCAGTGGTACAGCGTGACCCAGGGCGTGATGCCGCTGCCGAGCAGCTCGTCGACCAGGCGGGAGTAGAAGTCGATGCCGGCCTGGTTGGGGGCGCCGCCGTCGGGGCGCACCCGCGGCCACGCGGTGGAGAACCGGTAGGCGTTGAGGTGCAGCGAGCGCATCAGCGCGACGTCCTGGGGGACGCGGTGGTAGTGGTCGCAGGCCACGTCGCCGGTGTCGGCGCCGAGGACGGCGCCGGGCACCCGCGAGAAGGTGTCCCAGATCGACGGGGTGCGGCCGTCCTCGCGGGCGGCGCCCTCGATCTGGTACGCCGCCGTCGCCGCTCCCCACAGGAAGCCGGGAGGGAAGACCAGCTGCCCGGTGGTGGCGGGCGTGATCATGGTGGTGGGGGAGGTCATCCCTTCACGGCTCCTTGCATGATGCCGGCGACCAGCTGGCGGCCGGAGAGGATGAACAGGACCAGCAGCGGGATGGTGGCGAGCCCGGTACCGCAGAGCACGAGCGCATAGTCGGTGGTCTGGCCCTGGCCGCTGATGGCCAGCTCGTCCAGCGCCACCTGGAGGGTCTGGTTGTCCTTGAGCGCGACCAGCGGCCACATGTAGTCGGTCCACACGGTCATGAAGGTGAACAGCGACAGGATCGCCATCGCGGGGCGGGCGGCCGGCACGGCCACCGTCCAGAAGGTGCGCAGCATCGAGGCGCCGTCGACGCGGGCCGCCTCGATCAGCTCGCCGGGGATCGCGTCGAGCAGGTACTGGCGCATGAAGAAGACGCCGAACGCCGTGACCAGGGTGGGCATGGCGACCGCGAGCAGCGTGTCGTACAGGCCGTAGTCGGTGACCAGGATGAACAGCGGCACGATCGCGAGCTGGGTGGGGACCGCCATCGTCAGCACGACGAAGCCCATCAGCGCGTTGCTGCCGCGGAACCTCAGCTTGGCGAAGCTGTAGCCGGCCAGCGTGGAGAAGAACACCACCGACGCCGCGCAGGCGGTCGAGACGATGATGCTGTTG
The DNA here is from genome assembly GCF_059766585.1 of Nocardioides sp. Z21_20. NCBI lineage: Bacteria > Bacillati > Actinomycetota > Actinomycetes > Propionibacteriales > Nocardioidaceae > Nocardioides > Nocardioides sp. Z21_20. The sequence goes on along the minus strand of NZ_JCBAJX010000009.1, from coordinate 47,138 downwards.
AACATCGCCTGCCAGAACTCGATGGTGTCGAACACCCGGCTGGCGTTGTCGAGGACGTGCCCACCAGGCAGGAGCGGCGGGGGCATCTCCATCGCCTCGGCCTTGGTGTGCGAGCCGATCACGAACGACCAGTACAGCGGCAGTGCCGAACCGATGACGAAGGCGGCGAGGAGGCCGTAGACGACCCATCCCGGGCGATCGACCAGCTTGCTGCGCGTGCTCATGCGGACTTCCTGGTGAAGTAGCGGGTCAGGGCGAAGTTGAGCAGCGCGATCCCGACGACGATCAGGAAGAGCAGCCATGCGGCTGCCGAGGCGCGCCCGTAGAAGCCGTCGACGATGCCCCGGTCGTAGATGTAGAGCGCCAGGGTCATGTACTGGTGGTCCGCGCCGCCCTCGCGGCTCATCGAGTCGTCGAAGAGGCGGGGCTCGGTGAAGATCTGCAGGCCGCCGATGGTGCTGGTGACGATGACGAACACCATCGTCGGGCGGATCATCGGCAGGGTCACCGAGAAGAACTGGCGCACCCGCCCGGCGCCGTCGAGCGCGGCGGACTCGTAGAGCTCGCGTGGCACCGCCTGCATGGCCGCCAGGAAGATCAGGGTGTTGTAGCCGGTCCAGCGCCAGTTGACCATGCTGGAGATGGCGAAGTGGCTCCAGAGGCGGTCCACGTGCCAGCGGATGGGCTCCAGGCCGATCTCGCGCAGGGTGGCGTTGATCAGGCCGGACTGGTCGGCGAAGAGGCTGCCGAAGATCAGGGCGGCGGCCGCCGGCGCGACGACGAACGGCAGCAGCACGCTCATCCGCCAGAAGGTGGCCGCCCGGAGCCGGTTGTCCAGGAGCGCGGCGATGGTGACCGCGAGGACGATCTGCGGCACCGACGACATCAGGAAGATGCTGAAGGTGTTGACCAGCGCCTTGCGGAAGATCGGGTCGGAGAGGACGAACTCGAAGTTCTCCAGGCCGGTGAACTCCCCGCGCTGGCGGTAGATCTTGTCCCAGTCGTGCACCGAGAGATAGCCGGTGTAGAGCAGCGGGAAGAGGCCGACCAGCATGAACAGGAGGAAGAACGGCGAGATGTAGAGGTACGGGGAGAGCCTCAGGTCCCAGCGGTTCAGTCGCTGGCGGCGCAGGATCCGTCGCTGGCTCGCCGGGTCCGGGGGCGTGATGGGTGCGGACTCGGTGGTCTCGGCGCCGGGGCCTGGACGTTCGTCGATGAGCATCGGCGCCCTTCCTGTGGGTCCTGGGGGTTCAGGGGTGGTGCGGGGAGTGTCGGGCCGCTCGGGGAGAGCTTCGAGCGGCCCGACGCTCCGAGTGCTGCTGGGCGGAGCGTGATCAGTAGGCTCGGGGGAGCGCGATCACTGCAGCGAGGCGACGTCCTGCTCGAAGGTCTTCCAGGACTTGTCGGGCGCGGTGCCCTGGTCGACGCGGTTGATGGCGTCCTGGAACTTCTGCAGGATGTCCGAGTACAGCGGGCCGTGGTGCGGCTGGACGGTGATCGCCGCGGCGCGGCTGGAGAAGATCTCGCCGGCCGGCGCGTTGTTGAAGTACTCGTCGGTGGCGGCGAGGACGGTCTCGTTCTCGAGCGCCTCGACCTGCGAGGGGAAGTTGCCGGTCAGCTCGAAGACCTTGGCCTGCTGCTCGGGAGCGGTGATCCAGGTGATGAACTCCTTCGCCTCGGCCTGGTGGCTCGAGACCTTGGGGATCGTCAGGTAGGAGCCGCCCCAGTTGCCGCCGCCGCCGGGGAAGACGTCGGCGATGTCCCAGACGACGCCCTTGGGGGCCGGGTCGCCGGTGTTCTCCTTGATGTTGCTGCGCATCCAGCCGGGGCAGGCGATCGTCGCGATGCCCGGCTTCTTGAACGCGGAGGTCCAGTCGGGGCTCCACTGGACGGCCTTGCTGCCCAGGCTGGTGTGCGAGGTGACGTCCTTCCAGATCGCCTTCAGCTCCTCACCGCTCACGTCCACCTCGTTGTCGGCGGTCTCGAACGGGAACTCGACCTGGTTGAGCATCGCCTGGGCGATCGACCCGCTGGCGTCGTAGAAGTGGGCGTTCGACTTCTTCTTGAACTCCTCGCCGAGGGCGAAGTAGTCCTCCCAGGTGCCCATCCGGGCGGCGATCTCCTCGCGCTCGCTGGGCAGGCCGGCGGCCTCGAAGAGGTCCTTGCGGTAGCAGATGGCCTCCGGGCCGGCGTCGGTCGCGTAGCCGAGCAGTTGGCCGTCGTCGGTGGTGGCCTCGGCCTCCTTGAAGTCCAGCCAGCGGCCCTCGACCTCGGACTGGGCCAGGTCGACCCAGACGTCGGGAGCGGCCACCACGGCCGGCATGTAGTCACCCTCGACCGAGACGATGTCGGGCAGGCCCTTGCCGCCGGCCTGCAGGCTGGTGGTGATCTCCGCCTTCCAGTCGTCCCACTTGGACACCTTGGTCTGCTCGACCTGGATGTCGGGGTTGGCCTTGTTCCACTCGTCGATCAGCGCGTCGTAGCCGAACTCGCCGAACGTGGTGATGGTGACGGACTCGCCGTCGGCGAGCTTCTCCTGCTCTGCGGACTCCTTCGGGTCGCTGCCGCCGCCGCACGCGGCCGTGGTGGCGCCCAGCGCCAGCGTCGTCAACACGCCGATGGCGAGTCGTGCTCGCCTGCTCTGCCTCGTGTGCACCGTTCTCTCCTGCCCTCACGTGCCGTCCGCCCAGGGTGGGCGACGGGGCGGGCGGTCAAGCGTGAAAGGGTGTGGGAGCGCTTCCATTGATCGCCGTTCGTCACCATGACAGCCGTCACATTCGGTGTCAAGAGAGCGCCAAGTCTCAGCGTGAATCGGGACTTTGGTCCCGCTGAGAGCGCTCCCACTAGACGCGGCGCGGCGCGCGTCGTACCTTGGCGAGAACAGCTCTGTCCGGCCCGCTTCGGGCGACGGACTCCGCACTGAAGGGACCCCCATGGCCACGGTCAGCTTCGAGCACGCACAGCGCCGCTACCCCGGCACCGACCGGCCCGCGGTCGACGACCTGTCCCTCGAGATCGAGGACGGCGAGTTCATGGTGCTGGTGGGCCCGTCGGGCTGCGGCAAGTCCACCTCGCTGCGGATGCTGGCCGGCCTGGAGAGCGTCGATGCCGGCCGGATCCTGATCGGGGACCGCGACGTGAGCAACGAGGCGCCCAAGGACCGCGACATCGCGATGGTGTTCCAGAACTACGCGCTCTACCCGCACATGACCGTCGCGGAGAACATGGGCTTCGCGCTCAAGGTCGCCCGGGTCGGCAAGGAGGAGCGCGCCCGGCGGGTGGCCGAGGCCGCGCGGCTGCTCGACCTCACCGAGTACCTGCACCGCAAGCCCAAGGCGCTCTCGGGCGGTCAGCGCCAGCGCGTCGCGATGGGGCGCGCGATCGTCCGTCAGCCCCAGGTCTTCTGCATGGACGAGCCGCTGTCCAACCTCGACGCCAAGCTGCGCGTCTCCACGCGCACCCAGATCGCGGCCCTGCAGCAGCGCCTGGGGACCACCACCGTCTACGTCACCCACGACCAGGTCGAGGCGATGACGATGGGCGACCGGGTCGCGGTGATGAAGGACGGTCTGCTCCAGCAGGTCGACACCCCGCTGGGCCTCTACGACCGGCCGGTCAACCTCTTCGTGGCAGGCTTCATCGGCTCCCCGGCGATGAACCTGCTGCCGGCCAAGGTCGCGGACGGCCACGCCTGGATCGGCGGCTACGAGATCCCGCTGGAGCGCCACGTCGCGGCGCAGGCGACCGGCGACGTGACCCTGGGCGTCCGGCCGGACGCCTGGCGGCTCGGCGGCGCGGACGAGGTGGGGCTGCCGGTCACCGTCACGATCGTCGAGGAGCTCGGCGCGGACGCGTTCCTCTACGCCCTGGTGGACGACGAGGCCACCCCCGACGACACCCCCTCGCAGGCGGTGGTCCGGCTCACCGGGCGGCCCCAGCTGCAGAAGGGCGCCCCGATCCAGCTGGTCATCGACCCGGGCGCCGTACACGTCTTCGACACCCACACCGGAGCGCGCCTCTCCGCGTGAGCCGCGCGCCCGGCGAGGGCTGAGACGCCGCGAGCCGGTGGCCGGCCGGAGGATGTCCGGCGCGGCCACCGGCTCGCGGGGGTGCGGTGCAGCGGGTTCCTACTTGTTGGCCTTGCGGGCGCGCGAGGCGGTCTTGGCGCGCTCGTTGGCGTCCAGCACCACCTTGCGGATGCGGACCATCTCCGGGGTCACCTCGACGCACTCGTCGTCGCGGCAGAACTCCAGGCACTGCTCCAGCGACAGCTTCTTCGGCGGGATCAGCTTCTCGAAGTTGTCGGAGGTGGCCGAGCGGATGTTGGTCTGCTGCTTCTCCTTGGTGATGTTGACGTCCATGTCGTCGGCGCGGGAGTTCTCGCCGACGATCATGCCCTCGTAGACCTCGGTGGTGGGCTCGACGAACATCACGCCGCGCTCCTGCAGGTTGGTCATCGCGTACGCCGTGGCGGCGCCCTTGCGGTCGGCCACCAGCGAGCCGTTGTTGCGCGAGCGGATCTCGCCGGCCCACGGCTCGTACTTTTCGAAGATGTGGTGGGCGATGCCGGTGCCGCGGGTCTCGGTGAGGAACTCGGTGCGGAAGCCGATCAGGCCGCGGGCCGGAACCAGGAACTCCATCCGGACCCAGCCGGTGCCGTGGTTGGTCATCTGCTCCATGCGGCCCTTACGGGCGGCGAGCAGCTCGGTGATCGCGCCGAGGTACTCCTCAGGGGCGTCGATGGTGAGGCGCTCCACGGGCTCGTGGACCTTGCCGTTGACCTCCTTGGTGACCACCTGGGGCTTGCCCACGGTCAGCTCGAAGCCCTCGCGGCGCATCTGCTCGACCAGGATGGCCAGCGCCAGCTCGCCACGGCCCTGGACCTCCCAGGCGTCGGGACGCTCGGTGGGCAGCACGCGCAGCGACACGTTGCCGACCAGCTCGGAGTCGAGGCGGTCCTTGACCAGGCGGGCGGTGACCTTGGAGCCCTTGACCCGGCCGACCAGCGGCGAGGTGTTGGTGCCGATGGTCATCGAGATGGCGGGCTCGTCGACCGAGATCAGCGGCAGCGCGATCGGGTTCTCCGGGTCGGCCAGGGTCTCGCCGATCATGATCTCCGGGATGCCGGCGATGGCGACGATGTCGCCGGGGCCGGCCTCGGTGCCGGGGACCCGCTCGAGGCCCTCGGTGACCAGCAGCTCGGTGATCTTCACGGTCTTGACGGTGCCGTCGGTGCGCATCCAGGCGACGTTCTGGCCCTTGCGCAGGGTGCCCTGGTGGACGCGGACCAGCGCGAGACGACCCAGGAACGGCGAGGCGTCGAGGTTGGTGACGTGGGCCTGCAGCGGGGCGCCCTCGTTGTACATCGGCGGCGGGATGGTGTCGAGGATCGTCTTGAAGAGCGGCTCGAGGTCGGGGGAGTCGGGCAGCGCGCCGTTCTCGGGCTGCTCCAGGCCGGCGACACCGGCGCGACCGGAGGCGTAGACCACCGGGAAGTCGAGGGCGTCCTGGCTGTGCGACTCGTCGAGCAGGTCCATGAAGAGCTCGTAGGTCTCGTCGACGACCTCGGCGATCCGGGCGTCGCTGCGGTCGGTCTTGTTGACGACCAGGACCACCGGCATGTCGGCGTTGAGCGCCTTGCGCAGCACGAACCGGGTCTGCGGCAGCGGGCCCTCGGAGGCGTCGACGAGCAGCACGATGCCGTCGACCATCGACAGGCCGCGCTCCACCTCGCCACCGAAGTCGGCGTGGCCGGGGGTGTCGATGATGTTGATGACCATCGGCTTGCCGTCGGCGGCCGGGCCGGCGTAGTGCACCGCGGTGTTCTTCGCGAGGATCGTGATGCCCTTCTCGCGCTCGAGGTCGCCGGAGTCCATGACGCGCTCGGCGACGCTCTCGGCCTGGTGGGCGGAGAAGGCCCCGGCCTGGCGCAGCATCGCGTCCACCAGGGTGGTCTTGCCGTGGTCGACGTGCGCGACGATGGCGACGTTCCTGAGGTCGTTGCGTGCGGTGGTTCCAGACATGGGTGAGCGGCGCCGTTCTGTAGGGCTTCTATGGAGGGCCCAGCGGGGCCCGTAGCAGTCTAGTCGCCGAGCCCCACAGGCTCCGAAACCCCGATCGCCCTCGGACCGTTGCGCAGTGTCGGTGGTGGGGCGGAGGGTGGCCCCATGAGCTGCCAGTTCGTGCCGTCCTATCTCCTGGAGCACATCGCCGCCGCCTGCGCCGAGGAGTCGTCCGCCCTCGCCGCGGCGGACCCGTGCCGCGAGACGCTGGTGCTCGACGAGCAGCTGCGCGCCGCCCGCACCGCCCGGGACGCGCCCCCGGAGCTGCTGGTGGCAGCGCAGGCGCCCGCGTGGACGGTGCACACCGCGGGCGGCGGCACCGCCCTGCCGGGGATGCCGGCGCGGGCCGCGGGGGAGCCGGCGAGCGGGGACGCGGCGGTCGACGAGGCGGCGGCCGGCATCGCCGCCACGCTCGCGCTCTTCGCCGAGGTGTGGGGGCGGGACTCCTACGACGGCCGCGGCGCACCGGTGAGCCTCACCGTCCACTACGGCCGCGACTACGCCAACGCCTTCTGGGACGGCACCCAGCTGGTCTTCGGCGACGGCGACGGCCGGGTCTTCGAGCGGTTCACCAAGCCGGTCGACGTGCTCGCCCACGAGTTCGGGCACGGCGTGGTCCAGCACGCCGCGGACCTGGCCTACCAGGACCAGCCCGGCGCCCTGAACGAGTCGCTGTCCGACGCGTTCGCCTCCTGCCTCAAGCAGCGCCTGCTCGGGCAGCAGGCGGCCGAGGGCGACTGGCTGATCGGAGAGGGGCTGTTCCTGCCGGGGGTGCGGGCCCGCGGCCTGCGCGACCTGGCCGCGCCCGGCACGGCGTACGACGACCCGGTGCTGGGGCGCGACCCGCAGGTCGGCCACCTCGACGACTACGTGGAGACCCAGGACGACAACGGCGGAGTGCACCTCAACTCCGGCATCCCCAACCGCGCCTTCCAGCTGGCGGCGGTGGCGATCGGCGGCTCGTCGTGGGACGGCGCCGGCAGGGTCTGGTACGACGCGTTGACCTCCGGCGACGTCGGCCCCGGCACCGGCTTCGCGTCGTTCGCCGCCGCGACGCTCGCGGTGGCGGGCGCGCATCGGGAGGCGGTCGCGTCGGCCTGGGCGCAGGTGGGAGTGGTGCCCGCGGGGGCGGCGGTGCCCGCGGGGGCGGCGGTGCCCGGTGGGCAGGCGGTCGAGCCGTCCCGGTCCGGCGCGCCCACGGCCCCGGTCGACGGCGCCGGACAGGTCGCCGCCGCCCATGTGCTCGAAGTGCGGCGCTCGGGCGGCTTCGTCGGGCAGACCACCGCGGGACGCCTCGACCTCGACGGTGACGATCCTCGGGTCGCCGAGGCCCGCGACCTGCTCGGCCGCGTCGAGCTCACCGGCCTCATCCAGACCCCCGCGCACCCCGACCGCTACGTCTACTCCTTCGTCCTCGACGACCACACGGTCGCGGTCGGCGAGCAGCACCTCACCGACGACCTCCGGCGCCTGGCCTCGTTGGCGCTACCCGACGAGGCGGCACCGTAGTCGGTGCCGCGGGAGTGAGGAGGGGTGGTGGGGCGGAGGACGGTGGGGGTCGCCGATTGGGCGGAGACGGATGGCTGGCGCCGGTTTTCGTCGCCGTTTGGTCCCCAACGGAGGGTGATTCGCTGTCTCGGGGACGGTGGGGTCGCCGATTGGGCGGAAACGGATGCCGGATGCCGGTTTTCGCTCCCGTTGGGGACCAAACGGCGACGGGTTGAGGCGCCGACGGCCCCGTACGCCTCAGCCCAGGGCGCGGTCGAGCGCAGCCGAGACGTGCAGGGCCGTGCTCGGGAAGAGCGGGAGCTCCACGTCGGCCTGCTTGACCAGGAGCTCGAGCTCGGTGCAGCCGAGGACGACGCCGCCGGCTCCCTTGTCCCAGAGCTGGTCGACGAGCTTGACGATCTCGCGGCGCGAGGCGTCCAGGACCCGGCCGTGGACCAGCTCGTCGTAGATGATCCGGTCGACCCGCTCGTGCTGCTCGGGGTCGGGTACGACGACCTGCAGGCCGTGGGAGGCGATGCGGTCGGTGAAGAAGCCGTCGGCCATCGAGAACGCCGTACCCAGGAACCCGACGGAGCTGAGCCCCTCGCGCTTGCACGCCTCGGCGATCACGTCGGCGAGGTGGAGCAGCGGGATGTCCACGGCGGCCGCCACCTGGTCGGCGACCCGGTGGAAGGTCGTCGTGCACAGCAGGAGGAAGTCCGCTCCCGCCCGCTCGACGCCGCGGGCCGCCTCGGCGACGACCTCGGCGAGGTCGTCCCACCGCTCCTCGCGCTGCAGGGAGGTCACCTCGGCGAAGTCCACGGAGGACAGCACGCTCTTGGCGGAGGAGTAGCCGCCGAGTCGCTTCTCCACACCGAGGTTCAGGTCGCGGTAGTAGACGGCACTGCTTTCCCAGCTCATGCCGCCGATGAGTCCGATGGTCTGCACGGGATCAGTGTTGCATCGACGCGGTGACCGCGCGGCGACACCCAGGTATTCGCGCGCCGCAGCGGGGCGGGTCACCGGTGCGCCCGGGGCACGCCGGCCCTCGGTCGGGGCACCGCGAGGTGGGAGTCGCCCACGGTGTGTCAACCCCCGTTGTCTCTTCGGGTTGTCTTTGGGAGTGTCACCCCATGACTCTGAGGAGCACCGTGGGCATCGCCGGCGTTCTGGGCGCCGGAGCCTGGATCGCCCGCTCGGCGCTGTCGCGCGGTGAGCGCACCACCGCGGGCCAGCTCGACGGGCTCTACTGGGCCGGTCTGGTCCTGCTCGCGGTGGCGCTGGCCGGGATCGGGGTCGCGATGGTGCGCCGGGCGCCGCTGTGGCTGCGTGTCGTCGTGGGGGCGGCGCTCCCGCTCCTGGTCTGGTCGGTGTTCGCGCTGGTGCGCCCGGTCGCGGACGGCGGCCTCGCCGACGCGCACGTCGTCGACGCCTTCGCGGGTGCGCTGGTCGCGCTGGCCTGCCTGTGGTGGGCCGGGACCGCGGCTCCCGCCGAGCCGCGGGGGCGCCGGGCGGCGCCGCCCTCGCGGCGGGCGCCGCGCGGAAGCCATGCCCGCTGAGGCGCGCGCTTGGGGAATCCAGGAGAATCCTCCGTGGTTCAGACTGCGGGACTCGATCCCGCAGGAGCGACGGAAGGGATCACGTGAAGCTTGCGCGAGTGCGCCGGGGCAGCGAGCCCGCCCTCCACGTCCGCGGTGAGCAGATGTCCGGCGACGTCTCCCGGGTGGCGATGATCAGCCTGCACACCTCACCCCTGGACCAGCCCGGCACCGGCGACGCCGGCGGGATGAACGTCTACGTCCTCGAGCTCTCCCGGCGACTGGCCCAGCGCGGGATCGCCGTCGACATCTTCACCCGCGCGACGTCCTCGCGGCTGCCGCCGCTGGTGCAGGTCGAGGACGGGATCCTGGTGCGCCACATCCACGCCGGCCCCTTCGAGGGCCTGGGCAAGGCGGAGCTGCCCGGCCAGCTGTGCGTGTTCGCCCGCGAGGTACTGCGCGCCGAGGCCGCCCAGCCGCTCGGCCACTACGACGCCGTGCACTCCCACTACTGGCTCTCCGGGCAGGTCGGTGCGCTGGCCCGCGACCGCTGGGGCGTGCCGCTGGTGCACACGATGCACACGATGGCGAAGGTCAAGAACGAGGCGCTCGCCGCCGGCGACGTCCCCGAGCCCGCCGCCCGGCTGATCGGGGAGGAGCAGGTGGTCGAGGCCGCCGACATGCTCATCGCCAACACCGACCTCGAGGCCAAGCAGCTGATCAACCTGTACGACGCGGAGCCGGCGCGGGTCGAGGTCGTCCACCCCGGCGTCGACCTCGACGTCTTCCGGCCCCTCGACCGCACCCGAGCACGCGCCGGCCTGGGCCTGCCGGCCGACGCGCACGTGCTGCTCTTCGCCGGCCGCATCCAGCCCCTCAAGGCCCCCGACGTGCTGCTGAGGGCGGTCGCGGTGCTCATCGAGCAGTCCCCGGCGCTGCGCTCGCGCCTGGTGGTGCCGATCGTGGGCGGCCCCTCCGGCAGCGGTCTGGAGCATCCCGAGTCGCTGGCCCAGCTCGCCGACGAGCTCGGTCTGCACGATGTGGTCCGGTTCGTCCCGCCGGTCGCCCAGGACGAGCTGGCCCGCTGGTGCGCGGCCGCGACCCTGGTCGCCGTACCGTCCTACAACGAGTCCTTCGGCCTGGTCGCCGCCGAGGCCCAGGCCACCGGCACCCCGGTCGTCGCCGCCGCAGTGGGGGGCCTCACCACCGTCGTGCGCGACGGCCACAGCGGGCTGCTGGTCGAGGGGCACGAGCCCCGCGACTGGGCCGCCGCGCTGCGCCGGGTGCTCGAGGACGAGGGCCTGCATGCGCGGCTGTGCGAGGGCGCCGTGCGCCAGGCGTCCCAGTTCGCCTGGGAGGCGACCGCCGAGCGCACGCTCGCGGTCTACCGTCGGGCGCGAGCCCAGATGAAGCAGGAGGTCGCGTCGTGAGCGCCGAACAGGTCCAGGTGGTCCGCGACTACCTGAGCGCAGCCGAGATCGAGCACCAGGAGCCCTCCGAGGGCGTCTTCACGCTGACCGTGCCGGGGGAGAAGAAGCTGCAGGTGCCGATGCGCCTCGACGTGGGCCCGCACGCCCTCGGGGTGCACGCCTTCGTGTGCCGCAAGCCCGACGAGAACCACGAGCGCGTCTACCGCTGGCTGCTCGAGCGCAACCTGCGGCTCTACGCCGTCGCGTTCGCGGTCGACCGGCTGGGCGACATCTACCTCGACGCCCGGCTCCCGCTCGCCTCGATCACCCCCGAGGAGCTGGACCGGCTGGTCGGCGCGGTGCTGTCGTACGCCGACGACTCGTTCAACGCCATCCTCGAGCTCGGCTTCGCCTCCTCCATCCGCAAGGAGTGGGAGTGGCGCAAGCTGCGTGGCGAGTCGACCCGCAACCTCGAGGCCTTCCGCGGCTGGCTCGAGGCCGGCGACGAGGCCCCCCAGCCCACCCCCTGACCCCCAGCCCCCAGCCCCAGCCTCCCCCCACCCCCGCGACCCGTCACTCCCTCGACCTTCTGCGCGGCGTGTCGCGGCGCCAGTGACGGCTCGCCCCGCATCAGGCCCGCCCGCTTCAGGCCCGCCCGCTCAGCCCGGTACGACGTCCTCGGGCGCCGCCTGGGCCGGGCGCGGGCGGGCGGAGCGGCGGGTGAGCAGGACGCCGCCGATGCACAGTGCGCCGCCCAGGAACGCCAGCGCCGGCGGCACCTCGTCGAGCGCGGCCCACGCCATCAGCGTGGCCAACAGCGGCACCAGGAACGTCGTCAGCGCCATCTTGCCGGCGTCGGTGCGCGCCAGCGCATAGGCCCAGGTGGTGAACGCGATCGCCGTCGGGAAGACCCCGAGATAGACGATCCACAGCAGCGTGGACGCCGACGCCTCGCGGGTCACCTCGACGAGCTGCCCGGCCCAGGGCAGGCAGACCGCGGCGCCGATGACGGTGGCCAGGAACGTCACCTCCAGCGGTGGGAGGCGCGCGAGCAGCGGCTTCTGGGCCAGCACGCCCACGCCGTACGTCACCGCGGCGACGGCGGCGAGCAGCACCCCGACCACGTCGCCGTCGGCGTGACCGGCCGAGCCGCGGGCGATGATCAGCACGCCGGCGAAGCCCACCACCATGCCGATGACCAGCCACCGGGTGAGCCGCTCGCCGAGGAACACCGTCGCCAGCAGCGCCACGATGATCGGGCCGACCTGGACGATCAGCGCCGCGGTGCCGGCGTCGATGCGGCGCTCGGACTCGTTGAGGGCCAGGTTGTAGACACCCAGCCAGGCGACCCCGCACAGCACCAGCAGCGGCCAGTCGCGTCGTTCGGGCCAGGTGCGCGGTCGCCGGGCGAGCAGGGCGGCGAGCACGACGGCGGCGACCAGCAGCCGGCCCAGCGACAGCGCTCCGGGCGGTACGTCGCTGCCCAGGTGGCGAATCGCGACGAACGCCGAGGCCCAGAAGACCAGCGTCACCGTCGCGGCAGCCACGGGCAGCCACGCGCGCGTGGGTGCCGTCGCGTGGCCGGTACCGGTACGGGTCAGAGTCACCCCACGGAGCCTAGGTCGCGCGCGAGCCGCCCGACACGCGGTTTCCGGACGTCGATACGCGAGGTGCTGCCAGTTCCCCGTGGGTACGACGCGGGCCGGGCCGGGTCGGCCGGGCCGGGCGCGCTACACCTCGAACTTGTAGCCCAGTCCCCGCACGGTGACGAGGTAGCGCGGCACGGACGGCTCCGGCTCGAGCTTGGCGCGCAGCCGCTTGACGTGCACGTCGAGAGTCTTGGTGTCGCCCACGTAGTCGGCACCCCAGACCCGCTCGATGAGCTGTCCCCGGGTGAGCACCCGGCCGGGGTTGCGCAGGAACATCTCGAGCAGCTCGAACTCCTTGAGCGGGAAGCGCTGCTCGGCACCGTCGACGGTCACCTTGTGCCGCTCCACGTCCATCCGCACCGGCCCTGCCTCGAGGGCGGCCGGCTCCTGGTCAGGCTCGCCGCCGCGGCGCAGGACGGCCCGGATCCGGGCGACCAGCTCACGCGGGGAGTAGGGCTTGGTGACGTAGTCGTCGGCGCCCAGCTCGAGCCCGACCACCTTGTCGATCTCGTCGTCCTTGGCGGTCACCATGATCACCGGCACGTGCGAGGTGGCGCGGATCCGTCGACACACCTCGGTGCCCGAGAGGCCGGGCAGCATCAGGTCCAGCAGCACGATGTCGGCGCCGTGCCGCTCGAACTCGCTGAGCGCCTCGGGGCCGGTGGTGGCGAGAGCGACCTCGAACCCCTCCTTGCGCAGCATGTAGGAGAGCGCGTCGCCGTAGCTCTCCTCGTCCTCGACGACGAGTACCCGCGTCACAGTGTTGTCTCCTGGGCCGGTCGGGGAAGGGTCAGGCTGAACGTAGACCCCTGGCCCTCGACCGACCAGACCCGGACCTCCCCGCCGTGGGTGGAGGCGACGTGCTTGACGATCGAGAGGCCGAGCCCGGTGCCGCCGGTGGAGCGACGCCGGGCCGGGTCGACGCGGTAGAAGCGCTCGAAGATGCGTTCGAGGTCGTCGGGCGAGATGCCGATGCCCTGGTCGACCACGGAGATCTCCACCTCGCCGTCGGTGCCGCGCGCGCCCACCGCGACGGTCGAGCCGGCGGGGGAGTAGGTCACCGCGTTGGCCACCAGGTTGCTCACCGCCAGCGCGATCTGGTCGGGGCTGCCGAGCACCATCAGGTCCTCGGGCGCGTCGGTCACCACGGCGATGCCGCGCGAGCCTGCGTCGGTGGAGCTGGCGTCCACCGCCCGCGCCAGGACCTCGTACACCGGCACCGGCTGGGTGGTCTCCAGCGGGTCGTCGGCCTGGAGCCGGGACAGCTCGATGACCTGCTGGACGAGCATGGTCAGCCGGTCGCTCTCGGTGACCATCCGCCCCGCGAAGCGGCGTACCGCCTCGGGGTCCTCGGCCGCCTCGTCGACGGCCTCGGCCAGCAGCTTGATGGCGCCCACCGGGGTCTTGAGCTCATGGCTGACGTTGGCGACGAAGTCGCGCCGGACCGCCTCGATGCGGTGTTCGCGGGTCCGGTCCTCGACCAGGACCAGCACCAGCCGCGAGCTCAGTGGGGCGACCCGGGCGCTGACGTGGCGCTGCGGCACGCCGAGGCCGCCGGCGATGACGAGGTCGGACTCGCGGATCTGGCCGTCGCGGCGGACCTGGTGGACCAGCTCGGCCAGCTCCTCGTGGACGAGCCGGGCCCCGCGGACCAGACCGAGCGCGTACGCCGGGGCCGAGGCCTTGCGCACGACGTCGTCGGTGTCGAGGACGACGGCACTGCTGCGCAGCACCGAGAGCACGGTGCGCACGTCTGCGGAGACGATCGGCTCCTCCAGCTCGGGGAGGCGACGCTGCTGACGTTCGCTGACGTGCCAGGCGAGGACCGCGCTGCCGGCGACGACGGCCCCGAGGATGGCGGCCAGCAGCGCCTGCGTCGTCGGGTCCACGGGCTGAATGTTACGCAGTCGCGCAGGCGGGTCCGGGCCGGGACGAGGGGCTGCGGGAGTGTTCATCGTGCGTTCATCTCACCGCTCCCTGGTGTCACCGGCGCGGCCTAGGGTCGCCGCATGCGCGAGGCCTACACCGACCAGCTCGATTCCATGTTCGGCGATCTGCACCAGATCGCGACCACCGTGGGGCTCGCCGTACGGCGCGCCACCGCGGCCCTGTTGGAGGGTGATGCCGGCCTTGCCGAGGGCGTCATCACCGGCGACGCCGAGATCGACCTCGCCCGCGAGCGGCTCGAGGACCGGGCGTTCGCGCTGCTCTCCCTGCAGCAGCCGGTCGCCGGGGACCTGCGCACGATCGTGGCGGCGCTGCGGATGGTCGCCGACCTGGAGCGGATGGGGGACCTGTCGGTGCACGTGGCGAAGATCGCCCGGCTGCGGGTGCCCCACGTCGCCGTGCCCGAGGAGCTGCGACCGCTGATCGGCCGGATGGCCACGGTCGCGGAGACGATGGTCGAGGAGATCGCCCGGATCATCTCCGAGCGCGACGTCGAGGGGGCCCGGGAGCTGAGCGTCGTCGACGAGGAGATGGACCGGCTGCGACGTACCAGCTTCAGCGAGCTGCTCTCCGCGGACTGGAGCCACGGCGTCGAGGCGGCGGTCGACATCGCCCTGCTGGGCCGCTACTACGAGCGCATCGCCGACCACGCCGTGTCGGTCGCCAACCGGGTGGTGTTCGTGGTCACCGGCGAGGCGCCGTACCTCGCCGACGTCTGAGTCGCCGGGGCCGGGAAACGAAGAAACCCCCGCCGTTTGGTCCCCAACGGAGGTGATTCCGTGAGAAATCGCTCCGTTGGGGACCAAACGGCGAGGGGTGGGACGCCGCCGAGGCGCAGGCTCAGCGCCCCTGGTTGGCGACGGCCGCGGCCGCGGCGGCGGCGGTCTCCGGGTCCAGGTACTCGCCACCGGGGACGGTGGGCTTGAGGTCGCTGTCGAGGCGGTAGACCAGCGGCATGCCGGTGGGGATGTTCAGCCCGGCGATGTCGGCGTCGCTGATGCCGTCGAGGTGCTTGACCACCGCGCGCAGGCTGTTGCCGTGCGCGGCCACCAGGACCGTCTTGCCCGCGCGCAGGTCGGGGACGATGCCGGACTCCCAGTAGGGCAGCATCCGGGCGATGACGTCCTTGAGGCACTCGCTGCGCGGCAGCTCGTCGCCGAGGTCGGCGTACTGCGGCAGGTGGGCCGGGGAGAACTCGCTGGCGTCGTCCAGCGGCGGCGGCGGCACGTCGAAGCTGCGGCGCCAGAGCATGAACTGCTCCTCGCCGTACTCCTCCAGGGTCTCCTTCTTGTTCTTGCCCTGCAGGGCGCCGTAGTGGCGCTCGTTGAGGCGCCAGGAACGGCGCACCGGGATCCAGTGCCGGTCGGCGACGTCGAGGGCCAGGTTCGCGGTGGTGATCGCGCGGCGCTGCAACGAGGTGTGGACCACGTCGGGGAGCAGGTCGGCCTCGCGCATCAGCACGCCGCCGTTCGCGGCCTCCCGGCGGCCCTTCTCGGTGAGGTCGACGTCGACCCAGCCGGTGAAGAGGTTCTTGGCGTTCCAGTCGCTCTCGCCGTGGCGCAGGAGGATGAGGGTGTAGGTCATCAGTGGTCCTCGGTCTCGCTCTCGGTCTCGGGCGTCTCGCTGACAGCCGGGGCGGGGCCGTCGAGGTCGGCGAAGTCCCCGGCGTTCGGGACCACGGGGATCTTGATCTCGCTCTTCTCGCTGTTGCCGAACTCGAGCACGATCTCGACGAAGTCACCGTGGCTGAAGTCGCCCTCGACCTCGATGCCACCCTCCTGCGAGAGCGAGACGAAGCCGCCCGCGGGGATCTCGATCGGCTTGAAGCTCGGTGCGGTCAGGGACGAGTCGTCGCCGGCGCCGGCGAAGGAGGTCACGGAGGCCTCCTCGGTGGGCGAGTTGTTCGCGAAGCTGGCGATGAAGGTGCCGGAGTCGTCGTCGCTGGCCACGATGACCGCGCCCAGCACGTCGACGTCGCCGTCGCGGTCGTTGACCCCGTGGGCCGGCGTGTACACCTGGTCGGTGGCGTAGTCGAAACCGCAGGAGGAGAGGGTCGGAACGGCGAGCGCCAGGGCGCCGGTGGCCAGCGCGAGGCTGCGTCGGGTGATCATCGTGGTCTTCGATACCTTCGCGGTCGTCGTCGGCCTGTCGGGCAGGGCCGGGAGGCAGGGTGCAGACACAGCCTAGCGCCGAGCGCCTCGGTCAGCGTGCGAGGCCTACCGTCAGCCCGGCCCACACCAGCCCGGCCACGACGAGCGCGGTCCAGGCGATCGAGGCCCACAGCAGGCGCGGCGCCCCGGTGCGCAGGGCGATGCGCAGCGGCAGATGGCGCAGCCCGGCCCGGTTGTCGCCGACCAGGCCCGGCAGGGCCTTGAGGAAGTGGACGCCCACGCCCAGCAGCCCGGCCAGTACGACGAGCAGCGGCTCCGGCGGGCTGCCGGTGGCCTGACCGCCCCAGCCTCCGTAGGAGAGGAAGGCGGGGTACAGCGCGAACGAGGCTGCCCAGGGCAGCCAGGACAGCACGGTGCCGCGCAGCACGAGGTTGCCGAGCAGGCCGATGGCCAGCGACCCCAGGTAGTAGCTGCCGGCCGTCACCCCGTTGGCCACCGCCAGCGGGACGACCAGCAGCACCCCGCAGGCGAGCGCGAACCACACCGTGCCCGGGTCGATCTGCTCGTGGGCGAGCGGTTTGCGGGGGGCGTCGTCGGCACGATCGCGGGCCCGGTCGACAAGGTCGTTGTGCCAGCCCAGCACCACCTGGCCCACCAGCACGGTGAGCAGGACCAGGCCCACCTCCCGCCCGGAGCGCCCGGAGAGCGCGGCGGCGACGGCGAGCGCGAGCGCGGTGAGCACGGCCTGGCGGGGGTGGGCGGCCCGCAGCAGCGCCAGCCGCGGGTGCCGGAAGCCGGAGAAGTGCCGGCCCGGCTCGGGGGCCCCGGACGCCGGCTCGGCCGGCTTCCCGGCGGGGCGCGGGGTGCCGGGGGCCTTCTTGTCCTGCGTCTTGTCCGGCTGCGTCTCGGGGCTCGAGGATGCGGGGGCGCTGGCCTCGGGTGGGCGGGCATCGGAGGTCGAGGGACTGCGTCGCAGCCTGCGCAGGGTGGGCGGCATGGGTGCAGTATCGACCAACACCGGCGCTGACGACAGGGGCGCGGCCCAATCGTCGGGACAGGGGTAACTCCGAGTGTCTCTGCGTGTGTCCACAGGCTGTCCACGCGCGGCCGGAACGGCCCCAAATTCGTTGGGCAACACATCGACCCGCGATCTGTCAAGCCCTGATTGGGCGTCTGACCTGCAGAAACGCGGTCCCCGTAAGCCGGATCACGTGTTAACATAGTGGTCTGGAAAGGGGTACCTGACATATGACTTTCACCGTCGGCGAAACGGTTGTCTATCCGAATCACGGGGCCGCAGTCATCGAGGACATCGAGATGCGGACCATCAAGGGTGAGGACCGGCAGTACCTCGTGCTGCGCATCGTCGCCCAGCAGGACCTGGTCGTCCGCGTGCCGGCCTGCAACCTCGACCTGGTCGGGGTCCGCGACGTCGTCGACAAGGAGGGTCTCGACCGCGTGTTCGACGTCCTCCGTGCCGCGCACGTCGAGGAGCCCACAAACTGGTCGCGGCGCTACAAGGCCAACCTCGAGAAGCTGCACAGCGGTGACGTGATGAAGGTGTCCGAGGTCGTGCGCGACCTCTGGCGCCGCGAGCGTGACCGTGGTCTGTCGGCCGGCGAGAAGCGGATGCTGGCCAAGGCGCGACAGATCCTCGTCTCCGAGCTGGCCCTGGCCGAGCGGACGAACGAGGACAAGGCCGAGGCGATCCTCGATGAGGTCCTCGCCTCCTGAGTGAGCTGATCCTCGGACGCTGTCCGAGATCGACGATGTGAGGCCCCCGGGGGAGACCCCGGGGGCCTTCGTCGTCCCCGGTCGGCCTACCTTGGCCGCACCGACTCCACCCCCGTACCACCCGCACCACCCGACACCCGCACCACGAACGACTGGGGCTGCTTGATGACCACTCCGCACGATGCGCCCGAGCCGCAGCCCTTCGCGGCGTACGACGACGAGCCGCTCAGCGCCCTCGGCGCGGTGGTGGAGGAGGGGCGCGGCTCGCTGCCCTTCGCGCTGGTGCACGGCGAGTCCCTGGTCGCGTGCGCGGCCTGGGCGCTGGGCGACGCCGGGGTCACCGCCGTCGACACCGGCACGCCGTGGAGTGAGGTGCAGGCGTCGGGGGAGCCCTTCGTGCTCCACGACCCGCTCTGCCCCCTGGTCCCCGCCGAGTTCCTGCAGCACTGCCTCGAGCTCGCGGTGGAGCGCTCGTGTGTGGTGGTCGGGGTCCGGCCCGTCACCGACACGGTCAAGGTGGTCACCGGCCAGGACGGGGTGCCCAGCGTCGGCCGCACCCTCGACCGGGCCGAGCTGGTCGCGGTCGCCTCCCCGATCGTGCTGCCGCCCGCCGTGGTCGCCGCGCTCGAGGCGCTGCCCTCCCTCGACTTCGCGACGCTGGTGACCCAGCTGCGCGCGCGCTTCCCGCTCGTCTTCAGCCAGGCTCCGGCCCAGGGCCGCCGGATCAGCTCCACCGACGACCTTCGACTGCTCGAGGCGATGACCACCGCCTGAGTCCCGGGCAACCGCCCGGGCGGGAGCCACAGGCCCCGGCGAGCGTGGCCCCGGCGAGCGTGGGCCCGGCGAGCGTGGGTCAGGCCAGCGACTCGGCCAGGGAGACGTCCTCGGGGAACGTGATCTTGATGTTGAGCGGGCTCCCGTCGACCGCGACGATCCGGACCGGGGCCCCCTCGACGCCGCCGCAGCGCTCCAGGCAGCTCGCGGTGTCGGTGCCCTCAAAGCCGGCGACCTCGGCCGCGGCGTAGGCAGCCAACAGGTCGCGGGCCCGGAACGCCTGAGGGGTCTGCACCGCCACCAGCGCCTCGCCGTCGGCCAGCGGCACTGCGGAGCCGTCGCGGCCCACCAGCTGATCGAGCGGTACGACGGGCAGCGCGCCGCCGTGGTCGCGAGCCGCGCGCAGCGTCGCGGCGAACAGCGAGGGCCCGGCCAGCGGGCGGGCCCCGTCGTGGATGGCCACCACGTCGATCTCGCCGGCCTCGATCTGCGCGGCCAGCGCCCGCAGCGCGCGTGCCTCGGAGGCGTGGCGGGACTCGCCACCGGTGACCAGGAGGACCTCGGCGGTGCCGATGTGCGCCTCGACCGCCGCGCGCACGTCCTCCTCCTCGCCGGGACGCGCGACCACGACCACGTGCGCGACATCGGGCACGCTCAGCGCCTGGCGCACCGACCACGTCACCACCGGGGCGTCGAGCAGCGGCAGCAGGACCTTGTTGCGGTCGGCGCCGACACGGGTGCCGGACCCGGCGGCGAGGATGACGACGGCGGCACGCACGAGGTGATGCTAGCCCGGACGGCGCTCGGCCCGGCGGCCTCGGGGGCCTGTCGGCGCGTGCGCACGCGTTATCACGGTCGTAACACGGTGAAACCGCCACCACACACGCGACCCCTACCGTCAACGCACCAGGAAGGACATCGCATGCCGCATCCCGGCCACGACCGGGTGGCGCTGAAGTCCTTCGTCGACGTCGACGAGTCGGTACATCTCGGTAGCACCATCCCGGTAGGAGCACCATGAGTCCCAATGCGAGCTCGCGAGAGGAGTGGCACCCCGTCTGCCGGGTCGACGAGCTGGAGGTCGAGCGCGGCGCCACGGCGCTCGTCCACGGCCAGGCCGTGGCGATCTTCCGCACCTCCGACGACCAGGTCTACGCGCTCGGCAACCACGACCCGTTCGCGAAGGCCTCGGTGCTCGCGCGCGGCATCGTCGGCACCCGCGGGGACGTGCCGTTCGTGGCCTCGCCGACGCACAAGAACGCCTTCGACCTGCGCTCGGGGCAGTGCCTGGACGACGCCGGCGTCTCGGTCCCGGCCTACGACGTACGGATCGTCGACGGTGTGGTGATGGTGGGTCACCGCAAGCAGGCCCCTCGGGTCGCCTGAGCGACGTGCCTGCGACGACGCCGGCCACGAGGCCCGCGCACGGTGGGCGGCGACGCGGGCAGTCCGCGCGGTGTCCCCGGGCCGCTAGACGACGAGGGCGGTGGCGACGGCGGCCACGCCCTCGCCCCGGCCAGTCAGACCGAGCCCGTCGGTGGTCGTGGCGGAGAGGGTCACGGGCGCGCCGGCCGCCTGGGAGAGCGCCGTCTCGGCCTCGGCGCGGCGCGGCCCGATCCGGGGACGGTTGCCGATCACCTGGACCGCGACGTTGCCGATCTCGAAGCCGGCGGCACGGACGCGGCGGGCGGTCTCGGCGAGCAGGGTGACCCCGGAGGCACCTGCCCACTCGGGCTCCGCGGTGCCGAAGTTGCTGCCGAGGTCGCCCAGCCCGGCAGCCGAGAGCAGCGCGTCGCAGGCGGCGTGCGCGGCCACGTCCGCGTCGGAGTGACCCTCGAGCCCCTGCGGCTCCTCCGGCCAGGCCAGACCGCCCAGGTGCATCGGCGTCCCGTCGACGAGACGGTGGACGTCGGTACCGAGGCCGACGCGCGGGAGGCGAGGGGTGTCGTTCACGCACCGATCATGCCTGAGCAAGAATCACCGAGTGCATACCCCTCGTCGCCTGTGGGCCCTGAGCGGCATCGTCGCCGGTCTGGCCGGTTTGGCGACGAGCCACGCGGCAGCCCGCCTGCTCACCGTCGAGTCGCCGTTGGGCGCGGCGGGCGAGGCGCTGTCCTTCCTGGCCCCGGGCGAGCTCGACGGGCGCTTCGACGCGCTGGTCGGCACGCTGCGCACACCGGTCACGGTGCTGGTGGTGGTGCTGGTCCTCGGCACCGTCTTCGGGTACGCCGGGCGCCTGGCCGAGCGGCACTGGTGGCTCTCGTGCGTGGTCCTCGTCCCGCTCGCCGGCCTCGCCGCGCTGGCGGTGATCGCCCTGCCGGCCACGAACTGGTACGACCAGATCCCGGTGCTCGTCGCGCTCCTCACCTGGGTGGTGATGCTGCTGCTGCTCACCCGGCCGCTGCGCCGGTGGGCCCGGGCGCTGCGTGCGGGCCGCCTCGAGGAGCCCCAGCCGACCCAGCCCCAGCCGACCCAGCCCCAGCCCGTCCCGACCCACCCCGCCCAGCCCCAGCCCCAGCCCGAGCCGGCCCAGCCCCAGTCGCCCGAGCCCCCGCGGGCGCGCAGCCTGGCGCAGGTCGAGCACGACCGCCGCTCGTTCCTGGTGCGCGCCGGGGTGGTGACCGCCGGGTCGGTCGCGCTCAGCGTCGCGGCCAGCACCTGGGGCAAGGGCCGCCAGCTGGTCGAGCGCAAGCGCAAGCTCCTGCGGATCGCCGGAGTCTCCAAGCCGCTGGCCCCGGCCGACGCGCGGATCGGGCTCGCCGGCGTCGCGCCGTGGCGCACCCGCACCGACAAGTTCTTCACCGTCGAGACGGTGCTCGTGCCGCCCTCCATCGACCCCGACGCGTGGTTCCTGCGCATCCACGGGATGGTCGAGCGCGAGGTCGTGCTCAGCTACGAGGAGCTGTTGACCCGGCCGATGAGCGAGGCCTGGGTGACGCTCGTCTGCGTGACCAGCGAGGTGGGAGGCGACCAGGTCGGCAACGCCTGGTGGAGCGGCGTGCCGCTGCACGTGCTGCTCGCCGAGGCGGGCGTGCTCCCCGAGGCCGACGCCATCCTGCAGACCTCGCAGGACGGCTGGAGCTGCGGGACCCCGCTCACCGCGATCGACGGCGTCGACGCGGCCATGCTCGCGGTGGCGATGAACGGCGAGCCGCTCCCGGTCGAGCACGGGTCCCCGGCGCGCAGCGTGGTCCCGGGCGTGTACGGCTACGCGTCGGCGTGCAAGTGGGTCGTGGACATCGAGGTGACCCGCCTCGACCGGATGGACCCCTACTGGCCCAGCCGGGGGTGGGCGCTCGAGGCGCCGGTCAAGATCGCCTCGCGCATCGACGTACCCCGCGACGGCGAGGACCAGCCCGCCGGGCTGGTCCGCTTCGGAGGCGTGGCCTGGGCGCCGCCCGTGGGCGTCTCGGCCGTGGAGGTCACCATCGACGGCAGCGAGTGGTTCCACGCCGACGTCGCCGCGGCCCCCAACGACGACACCTGGGTGCAGTGGGCGATCACCTTCGACGTGCCGCCGGGCGACCACATCGCCATGGTCCGCGCCATCGACAAGAACGGCGACGTGCAGACTGGCGTCGAGACCGAGCCCCTGCCGGACGGCGTGACCGGCTGGCACTCGATCGAGTTCACCGCTCAGGAGGCCTGATGCCCGACCCCCTCGACTTCGCCGAACGGCCCGGCTGTGCGCTGGTGGTCGGCGGCAGCGGAGGCATCGGCCTCTCGATCGCCCGGATGCTCGCCCGCCGGGGAGCCGACGTCGCGCTGACCTACCGCACCCGCGCGGAGGTGGGCGCCGCGGTCGCGGCGTCGGTGCGCGAGTGGGGCGTGCAGGCCTCCGCGCATCAGCTCGACGTGTCCTCACCCGACGACGCGGCCCGGGTCGTGGCCGCCGTCGCCGAGCGGCACGGCGGGCTGCACACCCTGGTGCACGCGGCCGGCCCGCACGTGCCGATGCGCCACCTCTCCACGGTGGCCCCCAGCGAGCTGGCCACCCAGCTCGACGCCGACGCCGCCGGCTTCTTCAACGTCGTGCACCCGGCCCTGCCGCTGCTGCGCGCGGCGGAGGGCTCGGTGGTCGCGGTGACCACGGCCGCGACCAGCCGCTTCCCGGTGCGCGACGGGCTCTCCTCGGTGCCCAAGGCGGCGGTGGAGGCGATGGTGCGGGCGCTGGCCGTGGAGGAGGGCCGCTACGGCGTGCGGGTCAACGCGGTCGGCCCCGGCATGCTCACCGACGGGATGGCCGCGCGGCTGATCGAGTCCGGCGAGCTCGGCGAGCGCGCCCTCGCCGTGACTCGCGCCAACATCCCGCTGCGGCGCTTCGGCAACGCCGTCGACGTGGCCGAGGCCGTCTGCTTCCTGGCCAGCGACCGGGCGGCGTTCGTGTCGGGACAGAAGCTCGACGTGGACGGTGGCTACGGCGCCTGAGCGCCGCTGCTCACCGCCGGCTCACCAGTTGGGGGTCGCCCCCGCGCGCCGGGCCGGCAGCGGGTGGGCGGCGTCCCGGATCACGTAGGCGATCCCCTTCGAGCCGCCCAGCCAGGCCCGCTCGAGCTGCGCCCGGCCGTAGGTACGGCGTACGCCGGCGGCGCTGGCGGCGGCCGGGTCGTTGACCACCACGTCGCCGGACTTGGTGAACCCGACCACGACCAGCAGGTGCCCGGCGGTCGCGGAGATCGGCGCGCCGGTGAGCCGGCCGGAGGAGAACGACACCGAGATCACCACCGGGATGCCCGCCGCGACGAAGCGCTCGGCCTCGGTGAGGTCGCGCAGCCGGGTCACGAAGGCGGCGCCGGTGCGCGAGGCGGCGTAGGCGGTGGTGAAGGGCCAGTTGCCGGTGCCCCGGTAGGCGTAGTCGTAGGTCTGGCGCGCCGCGTGGTCCACGAACGGGTGCAGGTGTCCGCTGCCGACCCAGCGGTAGGCCTTCGGTCGCGGCAGGGCCCCGTAGTAGCCCAGCACCATCGACGCCGACGTCGGGGAGCACCACGCCTGCCCGCCGCCGCCCCACTGCGGCGAGTGGCCGCGGTGGACCATCTGCGAGTAGCGCGGCACGTCCAGGGTGATCCCGCGCGCGACGCCCGGCGCGGAGGTCGGCGCCTTCGACAGGTCGCCCAGGCGGGAGACCATGGCGCCGACGGTGTCCACGGCCGGGCTGGCCGACCGGGCGCCGTCGCGGCGCAGCAGCGTGATGCGCAGCTGCCACGAGGTCAGCCCCTCGGGTGCGGTGACCTGCCAGGTGTCGACGTTGACCTTGGCGCGGTCGTCGCTCTGGCCGCTGAGGGTGTCGCGGCGCTGGAAGCCGTCGCCGGCGCTCCACCGGGCGAGGGTGTCCCAGGTGGCGGGAGCGCCACTGGCGGTGCGGCCCCGGGCGTCCACCTGGATCCAGCTGTCGCGCGGGGTGGTCGCCTTCCAGGAAGCCACCATCTCGGTGAGTCCGAACCCGGTCCGCGCCCACGGCGAGACCCAGGTGCCGGCGCGATAGCTGCGCCCGGCGCGGGTGCGCAGAGCGGTGGGGGCGTCGAGCACGAGCTGGCCGCCGCTGACCCGGACGCCGCGCATCCGGCCCTTGGCCAGCTGGGCGTCGCTCGACCACTCGCGGTAGGCGACCTGCGAGTCGGCGGTGCGTACGGCGCGCGCGGCGTTGGCCGACGAGCCGCCGCGCGAGGACGCGTCGAGCGCGGCGGAGGGGGAGAGCAGGCCGAGCGGGGCGATGCTCACCGCGGCCAGCGTCCCCGCCAGCACCGCACGAGCACGCTGCTGGCGGCGGGGACGGACGGGGGACACGACGCGGGACTCGGGCACCGCCCGACGATAACTCCCACTGGTCACTGCTGTCCCGTGCGTCACGGATTCCGTCGTCGGTGCCGGCTCCGGCGATGCGGGCGCGGGTGCCGGCCACCCCTAGACTTGGCCGGGTGACGTTCAGGCTCTATGACTCCGCGACCCGCGCTGTCCACGACTTCGTGCCCCTGCAGGAGGGGAAGGTCGGCCTCTACGTCTGTGGGCTCACCGTGCAGTCCGCGCCCCACGTCGGCCACGTCCGCTCCGGCGTGAACTTCGACGTCCTCCAGCGCTGGCTGCGCGCGCGCGGCTACGAGGTGACGTTCATCCGCAACGTCACCGACATCGACGACAAGATCCTCTCCAAGTCGGCCGAGCAGGGCCGCCCCTGGTACAACCTCGCCTACGAGATGCACCGGGAGCTGAGCGCCGCCTACGCCGCGCTCAACGTGGCGCCGCCGACCTACGAGCCGGCCGCCACCGGCCACGTGCCGGAGATGATCGAGCTGATCACCGCGCTGATCGAGCGCAACCACGCCTACGCCGCCGAGGACGGGTCCGGCGACGTCTACTTCGACGTGGCCTCGTGGCCGTCGTACGGCGAGCTGACCCGCCAGGGCATCGACGACATGGAGGCGGCCGAGGACGCCGACCCGCGCGGCAAGCGCGACCCGCGCGACTTCGCCCTGTGGAAGGGACACAAGGAGTCCGAGCCGCTCACCGCCTCGTGGCCCAGCCCGTGGGGCCGGGGCCGTCCCGGCTGGCACATCGAGTGCTCGGCGATGGCCGGCAAGTACCTGGGCACCGCCTTCGACATCCACGGCGGCGGCGTGGACCTGCGCTTCCCGCACCACGAGAACGAGCAGGCGCAGTCCCGGGCCGCCGGGCACCCGTTCGCGACGTACTGGATGCACAACGCCTGGATCACCACCGCCGGCGAGAAGATGAGCAAGTCGCTGGGCAACTCGCTGACGATCCCCTCCGTGCTCGAGCGCTTCCGCGGCATCGAGCTGCGCTACTACCTCGTCGCGGCGCACTACCGCAGCCACGTCGAGTTCAGCTTCGAGGCGCTGGAGGAGGCGGCCGTCGGCTTCCGCCGCATCGAGGGCTTCCTCGAGCGCGCCTCCTCGTGCGTCGAGCCGGCCGCCGCGGAGCTGCCCGACGCCTTCGTCGCCGCCATGGACGACGACCTCGGCACCCCGGCCGCCACGGCCGTGCTGCACGAGACCGTGCGCGAGGGCAACCGGCTGCTCGCCGGCGGCGCGTCCCCCGCGCTGGCCACCGCCCTCGGGCAGGTGCGCGCGATGCTCGACGTGCTCGGCCTCGACCCCGCCGCCCCCGCCTGGGGCGCCGGCGCGGGCGCAAGCAACGACGACAAGCTCACCCACGCCGTCGACGTCCTCGTCGCCGGCCTCCTCGAGCAGCGAGCCGCGGCTCGGGCGGCGAAGGACTTCGCCGCCGCAGACGCGATCCGGGATCGGATCAAGGCCGCCGGCATCGAGATCGAAGACACCCCCTCCGGACCGAAGTGGAACCTCTGATGGCAGGCAACTCCCAGCGCAAGGGCGCGATCAAGAAGACCGGCAAGGGCAATCCCACCGCCGGCTCGGGGGGCCGCGTCAAGCGCGGCCTCGAGGGCAAGGGCCCCACCCCCAAGGCCAAGGACCGGCCCTACCACCAGGCCTACCGTGACGCGAAGCGCGCGGAGCGGACCGGCCCGCGTGCGCCCAAGCGTCGCGTCACCGGCACCTCGGAGGCCGAGTGGGTCGCGGGACGCAACTCCGTGGTCGAGGTGCTGCGCGCCCAGATCCCGGTGACGGCCGTGTACGTCGCGGAGGGCGCCGAGCGTGACGGTCGCCTGCGTGAGGCGTTCGCGATGGCCGCCGAGATGGGCCTGAGCCTGCTCGAGGTGCCCCGCGGCGAGCTCGACCGGATCACCAAGGGCGCAGTGCACCAGGGCCTGGCGGCCCGCCTGCCCAGCTACGAGTACGCCCACCCCGACGACCTGATCGACCGCGCCACCGAGCTCGGCGAGAAGCCGCTGATCGTCGCGCTGGACTCGGTCACCGACCCGCGCAACCTGGGCGCGGTGATCCGCTCGGCCGCCGGCTTCGGCGCCCACGGCGTGCTGATCCCCGAGCGGCGTGCGGCCGGGATGACCGCCGCCGCGTGGAAGACCTCCGCGGGAGCCGCTGCGCGCGTGCCGGTGGCCCAGACGGTCAACCTGGTGCGCCAGCTGAAGGCCTACCAGGACGCCGGCTGCATGGTCGTCGGCCTGGCCGCCGACGGTGACGTGTCGCTGCCCGACCTCGCGCTGGCCGACGGCCCGCTGGTGGTCGTGGTCGGCTCCGAGGGCAAGGGGCTGGGCCGCCTGGTCGCGGAGACCTGCGACCAGCTGGTGTCGATCCCGATGGCCAGCGACCTGGAGTCCCTCAACGCGGGCGTGGCCGCCTCGATCGCCCTGTACGCCGTCGCCCAGGCGCGCGTCTGAGCACGGCAGCCCCGCAGGTGCAGCGCCGTTGGCCCCGGGTCGCGGCGCTGCTGGCCGTGTGGGTCGTGGTCACGCTCGGGGCGAGCTGGCTGCTCTTCGTCACCGGCAGCCGGACCACCGTGCTCGCCGGTCACGAGGCGGTGGTGCGCCCCACCCGTGAGTCGTTCGTGGTGCTGCGCACCGGTCCCGTGCTGCCCGACGTCCGGGTGGACTCGGGGGCGCCGATCGGCGTCGACGTGACCCTGGGCAAGACGGAGTCGGAGTCCACCGACGAGCTGATCAGCCGGTACGCGTTCATCGCCAGCCAGCCCGAGGGTCAGATCGCCAAGGTGAAGGACGCCCTGAGGGACATGGCCGAGCTGGCGCTGCTGCGCGGCGCCGTGGTGGGCGCGCTGCCGGTGGGGCTGTGGCTGCTGCTGGGCTCCCGGCGTCGCCGGGAGCTCGCGCGCCGGGCGGCGACCCCGGCCGGTGCGGGCGTGGTGGTCGGCTCGCTGGTGCTGGTCACGGTGGCCTGGCAGCCGTGGGAGCGCCAGGGCGAGCCCTTGGACGCCTCGGCCGAGTGGGTCGGGCTGGGGGACTTCCTCGGCGAGGAGGTGCCGCTGCCCGGTGAGGCCGCCCAGGTGCAGATCCGCTCCGACGTGACCACCGAGCAGACCCGGCGGCTGGTCTCGAGCGCGGTGGAGACCTTCGACGAGTCCAAGACGTTCTACGCCGAGGCGGCCGAGGCGGCCGCCGAGCTCGAGCTGCGCCAGCCCGACGACGACGAGACGGTGGCGATCCTGGTCAGCGACCGCCACGACAACATCGGCATGGACCCGGTCGCCCGGGCGATCGCCGACAACGCCGGCGCCACCGCGATCCTCGACGCCGGCGACGACACCTCCACCGGCAAGGCCTGGGAGGCGTTCAGCCTGGACTCCCTCGACGCCGCCTTCCACGACTTCGACAGGTTCGCGGTCACCGGCAACCACGACACCGGCGACTTCGTCGGCGACTACCTGGCCGAGCGCGGCTGGACGGTGCTCTCCGGCGACGTGGTGGAGGGGCCCGGCGGGTCGCGGCTGATCGGCGTCCCGGACCCGCGCTCCAGCGGGCTGGGCAGCTGGCGCGACGAGAGCGGGCTGACGTTCGCCGAGGTGGAGGAGCGACTCACCGAGGAGGTGTGCGACGCCGACGAGCGGATCGCCACCGTCCTGGTCCACGACGCCAACCTCGCCAGCGACGTCCTGGACGCGGGGTGCGCCGACCTGGTCGTGGGCGGCCACACCCACGTCCGCTCGGGGCCGGACCTGGTGCTCGGGCCCGAGGGGGAGCGGGGCTACACCTTCACCAACGGCACCACCGGCGGCGCGGCGTACGCGATCGCGGTGGGCAGCAAGCCGCGCCGGGCGGCCGAGGTCAGCCTGATCACCTACCGCGACGGCCGGCCGGTCGGGATCCAGGCGGTGGTGCTGCAGACCAACGGCCGCTTCGACGTCGGCGAGTACGACGAGCTGAGCCTGACCGAGCCGGCCGCCGAGGCCGCCGCCGCGCCCTCCAACTGACCGTCCTTACAGCGCGGGCGGAGTGGTGAGGTCCTCGTCGCGGCGCCGGGTCAGGAAGCGGGTGATGTAGTCGCGGGCGGTCTCGAAGATGTCGATCTCGTGCCCGGCGCGCTCGGAGAGGTACCACCGGTGCACGAGGATCTCGTGGAAGATCTCGGCCGGCTCGAGCTTGCCGCGGGCCTGCGGCGGGACCATCGCGATGATCGGCTCGTAGACCTTCGTCAGCCACCGGTTGGCCACCACCGCACGGTCCTCGGCGCCCAGGTCGTGGTAGGCGGTGTAGGAGGCCAGGTCGTTGAGCAGGCGCCGCGCCTGGTTGTCCTGGACGTCGAGCCCGGTCAGCGACTGCAGCTCCTTGCGGTGGTGCCCCAGCTCCACGACCTTCGGCTGGATCATCACCCGGTCACCGTCCCAGTCGGTGACGATGTCGAGCTCGTCCACGTCGAAGCCGAGGTCGTTGAGCCGCTCGATGCGCTGCTCGATGCGCCACATCTCGTCGGGGGAGAACTCCTCGGCTCCGGTCAGCTCGTCCCACAGGGCCTGGTAGCGCAGCTCGATGCGCTCGATGATCTCGTGCGGATCCACCTCGTCGAGGGCCTCGCTGGCCTTCAGGTCGAGGAGCTCGGCGAAGACGTTCTCGCAGCCCACGCTCACGTCGTAGGCCCGCATCTGCGCCGAGAGCGTCCGGCGCAGCTCCCCGGTCTCCGCGTCGACCAGGTACGCCGCGAACGCGCCCGCGTCGCGGCGGAAGAGCACGTTCGACAGCGACACGTCGCCCCAGAAGAAGTCGGCCAGGTGCAGCCGGACCAGCAGCACCACCAGCGCGTCCACCAGCGGGGGCAGGCTCTCCGCGGTGGCGCCGCGCGCGAAGAGGCTGCGGTAGGGCAGCGAGAAGCGCAGGTGGTCGGTGATCAGCACCGCGGGCAGCTCCACGCCGGCGTCGTCGACGCGGCCCGCGACCACCCCGCGGGGCGCGACCGCGGGCAGCTGCAGCTGCTGCAAGGCGCGCAGCAGCCGGTACTCGCGGAACGCGATCGGCTCCTGGGTCTCCTTGACCGCGTAGGTGCTGGAGCCGAGCCGGATGATGCGTACGACGTGACGCGAGAGGCCCCGCGGCAGCGGCACGACGTAGTCGTCGGTCCACTGCGCCAACGGCGTGGACCAGGGCAGTCTCAGCAACGCCGGGTCCGGGCGCCCGGCCACGATGCGCAGCGCCATGGTCCAGCAGCCTAGACCCGAGCGGCGCCGGGGGGCAGGGTCATCGTGGGCCGGCGCAGCCGAGTTCGGGGCAGGGCGCCCGGGCCCACTACGATGAGCGCGCGCCGCTGCGGCGGCCGCGCCGCGTTAGCTCAGCTGGTAGAGCATCCGTCTTGTAAACGGAAGGTCGTCGGTTCGATCCCGTCACGCGGCTCCACCCGGTCGGGACGCCGATGCGCCTCAGCGGACCCGGCTCAGCTCGAACTGCATCCGCGGGGTGGCGAAGGCGTCCTGCGACTCGATCAGGCGCAGCTCGCGGTCCCCGGAGTCCAGGGTGTTCTGCAGCAGGTCGAAGACCGACGAGGCGGTGCGGGCCAGCGCCAGCGCCGGGTCGCCGGTCTCGCCGAGGTGCGCGCTGAACAGGGCGGCGGTCACGTCGCCGGAGCCGTTGGCCTTCATCGGCAGCAGCGGGGTCTGCACGATCCAGGCGCCCTCCCCGGTGACGGCCATCATCTCGATGGTGCCCGCGGGCCGGTCCTCGCGCTCCACGCTGGTCACCAGGATCGTGGAGGGGCCCATCGCGCGGGCCAGGTCTGCGGAGGCGAGCACGTCGTCGAGGCTCTTGGGGTCGGTGCCGGTGAGGTAGCCCAGCTCGAACTGGTTGGGGGTGATCACGTCGGCCACCGGCACCACCCGCTCGCGCAGCAGCACCGGGATCGCCGGGTTGACGAAGCACCCCGACTTGGCGTTGCCCATCACCGGGTCGCAGGTGTACGTCGCGCGCGGGTTGGCGGCCTTGACCCGGGCCACGGCGTCGATGATCACGTCGCCGATGTCCTCGCCGCCCTGGTAGCCGGACAGCACCGCGTCGACCTGGCCGAGCACGCCGCGCTCCTCGATGCCGGTGATCACCGCGCGCACGTCCTCAGCGGGCAGCATCGGCCCGCGCCAGGAGCCGTACCCGGTGTGGTTGGAGAAGTGCACGGTGAAGACCGGCCACACCTCGTGGCCCCGGCGCTGGAGGGGGAAGACGGCTGCGGAGTTGCCGACGTGGCCGTAGGCGACCGAGGACTGGATCGAGAGGAACTTCACCAGGCCATCTTGCCCGATCCGGGGGCGAGCGCGCCTGTACGTCCAAACTAGAACTTGTTACAGTGTGTCCGCGATCACATACCGAGAGTACGACTGCACCGAGCGGGGACATCCATGGGTAAGCAGCAGCTGGTGAACGAGGCCGACTACGTGGTGGCGGGAGCGGGAAGCGCCGGCTGTGCGGCCGCGGCCCGGCTGGCTGCCTCGGGCGCCTCGGTGATCCTCCTGGAGGCAGGCAAGCGCGACACCCAGTTCGTCGTCACCAAGCCCGGGATGATCGGCCCGATGCACTCGGTGCCGCAGGTCAAGAAGCCGATCGACTGGGGCTACTACACGACGCCGCAGCGCCACCTCCTCGGCCGCCGCATCCCGCAGACCCGCGGCAAGGTGCTCGGCGGCTCGAGCTCGGTGAACGGGATGCTCTGGGTGCGCGGCAACCGCGCCAACTACGACGCCTGGGCCGCCGAGGGCAACCACGGCTGGAGCGCCGGCGAGGTCAACCAGGTCTACAAGCGCGTCGAGGACTTCGAGGACGGCGAGAGCGCCTACCGCGGTGCCGGCGGGCCGATCAAGGTCACCCGCCACACGATGCGCACGGAGGCCTCCGAGCAGTTCGACCAGGCGACCGCCGACACCCTGGGCGTGAAGATCCTGCACGACTACAACGCCGCGGCGCAGGAGGGGGTCAGCCACTTCCAGCAGAGCATCCACCACGGCCTGCGCTACAGCTCCTCGCGTGGCTACGTGCACAACCAGGACCTGCCCACGCTCTCGGTGCAGACCGAGGTGCACGTCGCCCGGATCGTCCTCGAGCGGGGGCGCGCGACCGGCGTCGAGGTGATCGACAAGTCGGGGGAGCGGCGCGTGGTCCGCGCCGGCAAGGAGGTCATCCTCGCCGCCGGCGTCTTCGGCTCGCCGCAGGTGCTGATGCTCTCGGGGATCGGCCCGGCCGCGCACCTCGATGCGATGGGGCTCGCGGTCCGCGCGGACCTGCCGGTCGGCGACAACCTGCACGACCACATGTTCGTGCCGCTGTCGTTCCACATGAAGAACTCGCTGCACCGCGGCACGCCGGCGTACTTCGCCAAGGGCGTCGCCCGCGAGCTGACCCGCACCGCCTCGTCGTTCCTGGCCAACTCGGTCTTCGAGTCGACGGCGTTCGTGCGGACCTCGCAGGCCACCGACGTCCCCGACCTGCAGATCCACGTGCTGCCCTGGGCCTACCCCTCGCCCAACCAGGACGCGCCGATCCGGCACAAGGTCGACAAGCGCACCGCGCTGACGGTGATGTCGACGCTGATCTACCCCAAGAGCCGCGGCACCGTCCGGCTGGCCTCGCCCGACCCGCGCGCCGCGCCGCTGATCGACTTCAACTACCTCGCCGAGCAGTCCGACCGCGACGTCCTGGTGGAGGGGGTGGAGATCATCCGCGAGATCATGCGCAGCGCCGCCTTCGGCGACAACGTGCTCGGCGAGATCCACCCCGGCGCGGCGTACGACGCACGCGCGATGCGCGCGGAGATCCTCAATCGGGCCACCACCGTCTACCACGGGGTCGGCTCGTGCCGGATGGGCGTCGACGAGCGGGCGGTCGTCGGCCCGGACCTCAAGGTGCGCGGCGTCGAGGGCCTCCGGGTCGCCGACGCCTCGATCATGCCGTCGATCACCGGTGGCAACACCAACGCTCCCTCGATCATGATCGGCGACAAGTGCGCCGAACTCGTCCTCAACGGCTGAGACCGGAGACCTTCGATGACCCTGCAGCGCCCCGCCTCCCTGACCGACTCCTTCCTGCAGCGCCTCGTCGCGCGGGTGCCCTCCACCTCGGGAGGCACCTGGAAGCTCACCGAGGTCTACTCCGGCGAGGTCCTCGTCGAGCTGCCGCAGTCGACCCCGGCCGACATCGAGCAGGCCTTCGCCGCCTCCCGGGCCGCCCAGCGGGTCTGGTCGCAGTGGCCGCTGCGGCGCCGGCTCGCGGTGTTCAAGCGCTTCCACGCCCTGCTCCTCGAGCACAACGAGACCATCGTCGACCTGATCCAGGCCGAGAGTGGCAAGGCGCGGCGGATGGCCTTCGAGGAGATTTGCGACGTCCCGATGGTGATCAGCCACTACCTGCGCCGCGCGCCCCGGCTGCTGCGCCCGGTCAAGCGGCCCGGGCCGATCCCGCTGGTGTCGTCCTCCACCGAGATCCGTCAGCCCAAGGGGGTCGTCGGGATCATCGCCCCGTGGAACTTCCCCTTCGCCACCGGACTCTCCGACGCGATGCCGGCGCTGATGGCCGGCAACGGCGTGGTGGTCAAGCCCGACAACAAGACCGCGCTCTCGCCGCTCTACGGCTTCGCGCTGCTCGAGGAGGCAGGCCTGCCGCCGGGGCTGCTGCAGGTGGTCTGCGGTGAGGGCCCCGCGGTCGGGCCCACCCTGATCGACAACGCCAACTACGTGATGTTCACCGGCTCCACGGCGACCGGGCGCACCATCGGCGAGCGCGCCGGACGCAACCTGATCGGCTGCTGCCTGGAGCTCGGCGGGAAGAACCCGATGATCGTGTTGCCCGACGCCGACCTCGACGAGGCCGTCGAGGCGGCCGTCTTCGGGGCCTTCGGCAACACCGGCCAGATCTGCATGCACATCGAGCGGATGTACATCCACGACTCGATCTACGACGAGTTCCGCGACCGCTTCGTGGCCACCACGCGGGCGCTGCGCGTCGGGGCGGCGTACGACTTCGACCCGCAGGTCGGCTCGCTGATCTCCGTCGAGCACCGGGACCGGGTGGCCGCCCACGTCGGGGACGCGGTGGCCAAGGGAGCCACGGTGCTCGCCGGCGGCCGGGTGCGCCCCGACCTCGGCCCGGCCTTCTACGAGCCGACGATCCTCGAGGGCGTCACCACCGACATGCTGACCGGCTCGTGCGAGACGTTCGGGCCGGTGGTGGCGCTGCACCGCTACCGCACCGAGGACGAGGCGCTCCGCCTCGCCAACGACACCGACTACGGGCTGAACGCCAGCGTCTGGGGCGCCGACCTCAAGCGCGCGGTGCGGGTGGCGAAGCGGGTCGAGGCGGGCAACGTCAACGTCAACGACATCCTCGCCACCGCGTACGCCGCGAAGGCCACGCCCTCGGGCGGGGTCAAGCAGTCCGGGGTCGGAGCCCGCCACGGCGACCAGGGGCTGCTGAAGTACACCGACTGCCAGAACCTCGCGGTGCTCAAGAAGCAGGTCATGCAGACTCCCGACGACGTGCCCTTCGCGGACGCGGCGCGCAAGCAGCTGCAGGGGCTGGCGATGATGCGCAGGCTCCGGATCCGCTAGCGCCCCGGCGGGGTGGGGCCAGGGCGCTCAGGCGACCTGCAGCGAGCGCTTGGAGAGCCCCATCCAGAAGCCGTCGATGACCTGGGTGCCGGGCGTCGCGGGGTCGCTGGCCGCGCCCAGGGTCACGAACAGCGGGGAGTAGTGCTCGACCGTGGGATGCGCGTAGGGCATGCCCGGCGCCCGGTGGCGGTACGCCGCCAGCTCGTCCACATCGCCGCGCGCCAGCGCCTCGCCGGCCCAGGCGTCGAACTCGCGCGACCAGCCCGGTGCGGCGGCGTCGATGCGGAACTCGCGCAGGAACGGCAGGCCGTGGGTGAGGAAGCCCGAGCCGATGATCAGCACGCCCTCCTCGCGCAGCGGCCGCAGCCGCTCGCCCAGGGCCAGCAGGCGCTCGGGGTCGTGGGTGGGCAACGACATCTGCAGCACCGGGATGTCCGCGTCGGGGTACATGATCCGCAGCGGGACCCAGGCGCCGTGGTCGAGGCCGCGCGAGGCGTGCTGGTGGACCGGCTCGCCGGGCGGCATCATCGCCGCCACCCGCCGGGCCAGGGCGGTGGCGTCCGGGGATGGGTAGGTCATCGCGTAGTACTTGGCGTCGAAGCCGCCGAAGTCGTAGACCAGCGGTGCGCTCGAGGCGCTCAGCGAGACCGGCGCCGACTCCCAGTGCGCCGAGACGATCAGGATCGCCTTGGGGCGCGGCAGGTCGCGCGCCCAGCCGGCCAGCTCGCCCGACCACCGCGGGTCGTCGAGCAGGGGCGGGGCGCCGTGGCCCAGGAACAGGGCGGGCATGAGGGTCATGACACCAGTGTGCGCCTGTTTAGTTAAAGATTCAACAAGGCGTCGGGGGGAGGCGCCAGCGGCAGCCGCCAGTCGACCGGCGTACCTCCGCTCTCCACGAGGAGAGCGTTGACCCGGCTGAAGGGGCGGGACCCGAAGAACCCCCGCCTCGCCGAGAGCGGCGAGGGGTGGGCCGAGGACACCGCCGGCACCTCGCCCAGCATCGGCGCCAGGGACTGGGCGTCTCGTCCCCACAGGATCGCGGCCAGCGGGCCACCGCGGCGCGCCAGCGCGCGGATCGCGCACTCGGTGACCTCCTCCCAGCCGCGCCCGCGGTGCGAGGCGGCCTCGCCGGGGCGCACGGTGAGCACCCGGTTGAGCAGCATCACGCCCTGCTCCGACCAGGCGGTCAGGTCCCCGTGCTCGGGTCGCTCGATGCCGAGGTCGGTGCCGAGCTCGGTGTAGATGTTGGCGAGGCTGCGCGGCACGGGGCGAACGTCGGGGGCGACGGCGAAGCTCAGCCCGATCGGGTGCCCGGGGGTCGGGTAGGGGTCCTGGCCCACGATCAGCACCCGCACCTCGGCGAGCGGGCGGGCGAACGCGCGCAGGATCTGCTCACCGGCCGGCAGGTAGGGCCGCCCGGCCGCCAGCTCGGCGCGCAGGAACCGTCCCATCACCTCGATCCGGTCCTCGACCGGAGCCAGCGCCTCGGCCCAGTCGGGGGCGACGAGTCCGCGGTCCACGAGTCCAGTCAGCACGCTCACGGCCGCCATTGTGCCGTCGACGCGGCGCCCTGTGCCGGCCCGGTGCCGGG
Organism: Nocardioides sp. Z21_20; assembly: GCF_059766585.1. Classification (NCBI taxonomy): domain Bacteria; kingdom Bacillati; phylum Actinomycetota; class Actinomycetes; order Propionibacteriales; family Nocardioidaceae; genus Nocardioides; species Nocardioides sp. Z21_20. Next base: position 11,418 of record NZ_JCBAJX010000009.1, on the reverse strand, counting down.
ACCGGCCCGATTGCCGACCCGGATCGGTCGTGGACGCCTCCGAGGGGGGTACCGCAGTGGTATGAACGTGGGTGTGGCGCAGTACCTCCCCGGTGGGCAGGGCCTGGTCACGCGACACGGCTCTCGGGGAGGCGGGCGATGAACGATGAGATCACTCAGCGGTTCGGGGCCGGGCGGGAGAGCCGACGAGACGCCCGCCGCGCGGTGGCGGCGGCGGCGCGGCGGCTGGCCGAGGAGCGGTTGCTGATCGGCACCGCCGGCAACGTCAGCCTGCTCGTCGCCCCGAAGCTGGTGGCGATCACCGCCACCGGGGTGGTGCTCCAGGAGTGCCGGCCCGAGGACGTCTCCTTCGTCAACGCGGCCGGCAAGGTGGTCGACGGCTCGCTGCGGCCGACCTCGGAGCTCGACCTGCACCTGGCCATCTACGACGGGAACCCCGGGGTCGGCGCGGTCGTGCACACCCACGCGCCGTACTCCACCGCCGTCGCCTGCGTGCTCGACGAGCTGCCGGTGATGCACTACGAGCAGCTGCTGCTCGGCGGGACGGTGCGGGTGGCGCCCTATGCCACGTTCGGGAGTCGGGAGCTGGCGCTGGCGGTGCGCGACGCGCTGTGCGGGCGCAGCGCCGCGCTGATGGCCAACCACGGGTCGGTGGCGCACGGCGAGACGCTCGGCGAGGCCATCGAGCGGGCCCTGCTCCTGGAGTGGCTGTGCCAGCTGCACCACCGGGCCTCGGCGCTCGGCGTCCCACGGGTGATCACCGAGGAGCAGCTCTCCGACGTCGTTGAGGCGGCGCGGAGGCGCAACTACGGCCGTCCCGAGCCGGACGGCTGAGCCGCCCGGGCGGGCGCGCCGCTTCCGCGGTGCGCGACAATCGGTGACCATGAAGTTCACCGAGCGCGAGATGACCGTCGCCGTCGAGGCCGTCGCCCGCCAGCTGTACGTCGCGAAGCGGGCGCCCTGGCGGCGCGGCGGCGCCGACGCGTCCTGGGAGGCGCAGGCGCCCATCGACAGGTACCACCACAAGGCCGCCGCCGGGGAGATGATCCTGCCCGCGCTGCTGGCGCTGCCGGAGCGGCCGACCGTGGGCGCGACGCCCCAGTTCAGCGCCGACGAGTACGCCGCGGCGGCCGAGGAGGCGATCCGCTCCCTGATGGACCACCGCAACCCCGGCTCCTGGGACGCGATGCCCCCGCGCCGGCGCGCGCTGCTGGTGAAGTCCACCGCCGGGCTGACCCGGAGCGCGGTCGAGGCGATGCCGGTGCGCCAGGACCCCGACGCGCTGATCGTCCCCGACCACCTCTAGCCGGCTCGCGCCCGGCCGCCCGTCAGCGGGCGGGCCGGGCCAGCCGGTCGAGGAAGGCGGCGAGCAGGGCCTCGCGCATCGCCGGGCTGGCCACGTCGAGCAGCGCGTTGACCTCGGCCATCCGCTCGGGCAGGGCCAGCGGGCCGGCCTCCCCGGAGGTGAGACCGGCGGCGGCGAGAAGGCCGTCGAAGTCGTCCTCGCCCAGCGACGCCGGGTCGAGCGCCTCGACGAACGCCACGATCTGCGGGTCCACCGTCACCGGCCCCGCGGCCACCGCCGCGGCCACCGAGTCACGCAGCGCGCCGAGGAGCTCCGCGACGTGCGGGTGCGTCGCGGCGCTCACCGACAGGTGGATGGTGGGCGGCTGAGCGCCGTGGGTCATCTGCGGCTGCACGAACCAGCCGCGTGCGGCCATCTCGTCGCACACCGTGAACGCATCGCAGGACCCGTCGGTGGACAGCGCCACCAGCGTGGAGTCCGGCGCCACCACCAGCCGCAGCTCGGGGATCTCGCCCACCCCCGCCACGATCGCGTCGACCGCCGCGAACACCTCGCGCGCCAGCGACAGGTAGCCCGCGTCGCCCAGCGTCTCCACCACCGCCCACGCGCCGGCCAGCGGTCCGCCCGACTTCGTCGACTGCATCGTGGAGTTCAGCATCGTGTAGCCGGGCCAGCGCGCCGAGGCGAACAGCTGCGGACGGCGCAGCTGCGCGGTCCGGTGCAGCAGCAGCGAGGTGCCCTTGGGGGCGTAGCCGTACTTGTGCAGGTCGACGGAGATCGAGGTGACGCCCTCGACGGCGAACGTCCACCCGGGCACCGCGCGCCCCAGCCGCTCCGCGTAGGGCAGCACCCAGCCGCCGATGCACGCGTCGACGTGGCAGCGCACCCCGGCCGCCGCGGCGACCGCGGCGATCGGGGCCACCGGGTCCACCACGCCGTGCGCGTAGGACGGCGCCGAGACCACCACCAGCACGGTGTCGTCGTCGATCGCCGCCGCCATCGCCTCGGGCACGGCCCGGAAGTCCGGACCCACCGGCACCATCACCGCCTCGACGCCGAAGTAGTGGGCGGCCTTGTGGAACGCCGCGTGCGCGGTCTCGGGGATCACCATCCGCGGTCGCCGCACGTCGGGGCGGGCGTCGCGGGCGCCCTGCACCGCGAGCAGCACCGACTCGGTGCCGCCGGAGGTCACCGTGCCGACCGCGGAGGCGGGCGCGTCGAGGAGGTCGCAGGCGAAGCCGACCAGCTCGTTCTCCATCGTCAGCAGGCTCGGGAAGGCCGTCGGGTCCAGGCCGTTCGAGCCGGCGTACGCCGCGACCGCCGCACGGCCGATCCGATCCACGTCGGCCAGCCCCGAGTCGTAGACGTAGGCCAGCGTCCGCCCGCCCTGGACCGGGAGGTCGCCGCTCTGCAGCTCGTGCAGGCGGGCCAGGGCGTCACTCATGCGGAGGTCCTCTCGGAAGGCGGTGACGCGGCGTCGAGCGCGGCCGCGTCCAGGGAGTAGCGGGCCAGCCAGCACAGGCTGAGGACGACGAGCGCGGCGGGCAGCAGCGAGAAGCCGAGCACGATCGCGGTCACCGCGGAGTCGGGCTGGACCGCGTCGCCGTCGGTGGAGGAGACGTAGCCGCCGAGCGCGAGCAGGGCGGCGAACACCCCGGGGCCCAGCGCCATCCCGAAGGTCTCTCCGGCGGTCCAGACCCCGGTGTAGACCCCGGCCCGGTTCTCGCCGGTGCGCCGCGCGTCGACGGCCGCGGCATCGGGCAGCATCGCCATCGGGAACACCTGACAGCCGGCGTAGCCGACGCCCACCAGGGCGGTGGCGGCGAGGACTCCCGCCGCCGGCATCCACGAGGCCATCACCAAGAGCCCGGCGCCGAGGGCCAGGAGCACCGAGGAGGCGAGGTACCCGCGCTTCTTGCCCAGCCGCTCGCCCAGTCGCGCCCACAGCGGGGTGAGCACGATCGCGGGTCCCACGAAGCACACGAACAGCAGCGTCGAGGAGCCCTGACGCCCGAGCACGTCGCCGGCGACGTAGTCGACGCCGGCCAGCATGCAGCCGACCGCCAGCGCCTGCAGCACGAAGGTGACCAGCAGCAGCCGGAAGTCGCGGGCCGCGGCGACGATGCCCAGCTGCTCGCGCAGCGTGCCGGCGCCCGGGGCGCTGGCGCCGATCGGGGCGCGGCGGGTGCCGCGGTAGGCGAGCACGACGCCCAGGGCGATCAGGGCGGCCATCGCCACGCCCATCGCGCGGTAGCCCTCGCGGCCGCCGATGCCGTCGCGGATCAGCGGGGCGGAGGCGCCGGCGAGCAGGATGGTCAGCGCCAGGATCGCCACCCGCCACGTCATCAGCCGGGTCCGCTCGTCGTAGGAGTCGGTGATCTCGGCCGGCATCGCGACGAAGGGGACCTGGAAGAAGGCGTACGCGGCCGCTGCGGCCAGGAAGAACACCAGCACCCACGCCGCCTCGGCGAGCGAGGAGTCCCACGCCGGGCCGGCGAAGATCAGCGCGAAGCAGACCGCGAGCACCAGGCCGGCGCGCAGCAGCCAGGGGCGGCGCGGGCCGCGCGGGTCGACGGTGCGGTCGCTGATCCGCCCGGCGACCGGGTTCAGCACCACGTCGAGGAACTTCGGCACGAAGACGATGACCCCCGCCCACAGCGCGGCGATGCCGAGGCTGTCGGTCAGGTAGGGCAGCAGCATCAACCCGGGCACGGTGCCGAAGGCGCCGGTGGCGACCGATCCCGATCCGTAGCCCAGGCGCACCCCGCGGGGGAGGACGTCGTGTGACATGGCTGGCACCCTAGCGACGTCCGCCCCCACGCGGTGAGGATCAGCCGATGCCGCAGCCCGGGGCGCTCCAGTAGACCCGGTCCGGGCGGATGTCGACGTGGGTGTGGTCGTCGTGGCCGGGGTAGCCCGGCCCGAGGATCGTGTTGAACGCCGTGGAGCGGGCTGCCTGCGCGATCTGGCAGAACGAGGGGCTGCCGTTGATGCCGGTGAAGTCCAGCGCCCGGCCGTAGGTGTGCTGGCCGGTGCCGCTGCCGCCGACGGACCTGTCGCAGGCCTTCGAGCGGAAGCCCGAGGTCACCCGCAGCGGCTTGTTGCCCAGCCGCTGGCGCAGGGCCTCGGCGCGCCACATCGCGCGCTCGAGGTTCTCCTTGACCTGGGCGGCGCTCACCGAGCCCCCGCTGTAGCCCCCGGCCCCGCAGCCGCCGTCGACCTCGGCCCAGGTGAAGTGCAGCGTCGAGCAGTCGTCGTCCTGCAGGGCGTAGATCTTGGCGAACGTGGCGGGCCCGGCCAGGCCGTCGGCGCTCAGGCCGTAGGCCTTCTGGAAGTTGCGCACCGCGGTGGTGGTCGCGGGGCCGTAGCTGCCGTCGATGACGAAGGTCGCGCCGTACCCGGCCCAGCCGGCGACGCGGACCTGCAGCTCGGTGACGTCGGCGCCGGTCGCGCCCGGGGCGAGGTTGCGGCTCCACGAGTAGCAGCCGTCGGCCATTGCCGGAGCCGCGGTCACCGACGTGACGCCGACCAGGGCGGCCATCGTCAGCAGCAGGGTGGACAGGGCGGCGAGAGCGCGTCTGCGCATGGTGGTACTCCTGAAGTTCCCGAGAACGGGCCGCGAGGGCCCCTTGGCGGCTGATAGTGCCGGTAGCCGGCCCTCCCGCGCCAGCACCCCGCCTCGACACGCCTTGGGTGGTGCGGCTAGACACGGTGCCATGAGGTGGAGGAGAACGACGGCGGCAGGCACGGCGGCACTCGGCGCGCTGGGGGTGGTGGGGGTCCACGACCTGCGTCAGAAGCGGCACGCGATCCTGCGCAACTTCCCGGTGATCGGGCACGGGCGCTTCCTGCTGGAGCGGGTCGGCCCGGAGCTGCGGCAGTACATCGTCACGTCCAACGACGAGGAGCGGCCCTTCAGCCGCGACCAGCGCAGCTGGATCTACGCCAGCTCCAAGCTGGAGAACAACTACTTCGGCTTCGGCACCGACAACAACATCGAGCACGTCGTGGGCTACCCGGTGATCAAGCACCGCACATTCTCCGGGCAGGGCGCCTCGACGTACCCGCACACCGAGGACAGCATTGCGGTGCCCGCGGCGAAGGTGCTCGGCGGTCCTCGGGGACGGCGCCACGCCTTCCGGCCGCGCTCGGTGGTGAACATCTCGGGGATGAGCTTCGGCTCGCTCTCGCACGCGGCGATCGAGGCGCTCAACCGGGGAGCGGCGTCGGCCGGGGTCCTGCACAACACCGGCGAGGGCGCGCTCTCGCCGTACCACCGCCACGGCGGAGAGATCGTCTTCCAGATCGGCACCTCCTACTTCGGCTGCCGCGACGAGGAGGGCAACTTCGACCTCGACCAGCTGCGGCGGGTGGTGGAGTCGGCCCCGGTGCGGGCCATCGAGATCAAGCTCAGCCAGGGCGCCAAGCCCGGGCTCGGGGGGATGCTGCCGGGCGCCAAGGTGACCGACGAGATCGCCGAGATCCGGGGGATCAAGGCCGGCGTCGACTGTGCCTCGCCGAGCCGGCACCAGGTCTTCCACGACGTCGACTCGCTGCTGGACTTCGTGGAGCTGGTCGCCGACACGACGGGTCTGCCGGTCGGCATCAAGTCGGCGGTCGGCAACCTCGACTTCTGGGACGAGCTGGTCTCGATGATGGTCTCGCGCGAGCGGGGAGTCGACTTCGTCAACATCGACGGCGGCGAGGGCGGCACCGGGGCGGCGCCGATGATCTTCGCCGACGCGGTCGCCTACCCCTTCCGGGTCGGGTTCGCCGAGGTCTACAAGCGCTTCGCCGCCGCCGGACTGGCCGACGAGGTGGTGTTCATCGGCGCCGGCAAGCTGGGCATCACCGAGAACGCGGTGGTCGGCTTCGCGCTCGGCGCCGACATGGTCAACGTGGGCCGCGAGGCGATGCTCGCGATGGGGTGCATCCAGGCCCAGAAGTGCCACACCGACCGGTGCCCGGTGGGCGTGGCGACGCAGAACCCCCGCTACGTCCGCGGCCTGGACCCGGACCTGAAGAGCGAGCGGGTCGCCAACTACCTGGTCTCGCTGCGCCGCGACCTGCTCAAGGTCTCCGAGGCCGTGGGGGTGGCCCACCCCGGGCTGATCACGCCCGAGGACGTCGACCTGATGGACGGCCAGCAGGGGATGACGTCGCTGGCCGAGGTCTTCGGCTACCAGCCCGGCTGGGGGCGGCTGGGCGCCGAGCTCGCCGCGTCGGTGAGCAGGCTGATGGAGCCCCGGGTGCCGGGCTCGGAGGCCCCGCCGACGGACTGAGCCCGGCTCAGCTGCGACGGGCGGGGCGGACGACCTTGCCGTGGTCGGGCCGGGTGGCGGCGAGCTCCTCGAGGAAGCGGTTGGCCCACTTCGAGACGTCGTTCTCGCCGACCGTCTTGCGCATCGCCCTCATCCGCCGGGTGATCTCCTTGGGCGGGGCCTCGTAGGCCTCCATCAGCGCGGACTTCATCCCGTTGATGTCGTAGGGGTTGACCAGCCAGGCCTGGCGCAGCTCCTCGGCGGCCCCGGCGAACTCGGAGAGGACCAGCGCGCCGTCGTTCTCCAGGCGGGTGGCGACGTACTCCTTGGCGACCAGGTTCATCCCGTCGCGGAACGGCGTGACGACCATGATGTCGGCGGCCCGGTAGAGCGCGGCCATCTCCTCGCGCGGGTAGGACGAGTGCAGGTAGGAGATCGCGGGCGTGCCGATCCGGCCCAGGTCGCCGTTGATCCGGCCGACGAGGCGGTCGATGTCGTCGCGCAGGATGCGGTACTGCTCGACGCGCTCGCGCGAGGGCGTGGCGACCTGGACGAACACGGCGTCCTCGACGTCGAGTCGCCCCTCGGCGAGCAGCTCGCTGAAGGCGCGCAGCCGGGCGAAGATGCCCTTGGTGTAGTCGAGGCGGTCGATGCCGAGCAGGATCTTGCGCGGGTTGCCGAGGGCCTCGCGGATCTCCTGGGCGCGCTTCGCGACGCCCTCGGAGCGGGCCAGCTCCTCGAATCCCTCCACGTCGATCGAGATCGGGAACGCGTGCGCCTTCACCGAGCGGCCGTCGGGCAGGTAGACCATGTCGCGGTGCGTCTTGTGCCCGACCCGCTGGCGGACCAGGCGGACGAAGTTCTGGGCCGCGCCGGGCAGCTGGAAGCCGACCAGGTCGGCGCCCAGCAGCCCCTCGAGCAGCTGCCGGCGCCACGGGAGCTGCTGGAAGAGCTCGGCGGGCGGGAACGGGATGTGCAGGTAGAAGCCGATGCGCAGGTCCGGGCGCAGGTCGCGCAGCATCTGCGGGACCAGCTGCAGCTGGTAGTCCTGGATCCACACGGTCGCGCCCTCGGAGGCGACCTCGGCCGCCTTCTCGGCGAAGCGGCGGTTGACCACGACGTAGGACTCCCACCACTCGCGGTGGAACTCCGGCTTGGCCACGACGTCGTGGTAGAGCGGCCACAGGGTGCCGTTGGAGAAGCCCTCGTAGAACTCCTCGATCTCCTGGGCGCTCAGCGCGATCGGGATCAGCGAGAGGCCGTCGTCGACGAACGGCTCGAGCTCCTCGTCGGCGCCGCCGGGCCAGCCGATCCAGGCGCCGTCGTTGGCCCGCATCACCGGCTCCAGGGCGCTCACCAGCCCGCCGGGCGAGCGGCGCCAGCCGAGGTTGCCGTCGCTGTCGGTCACCCGGTCGACGGGCAGTCGGTTGGCCACGATGACGAGGTCTGCCGAGCCGATGTGCGTCACGACAGCCACCCTAGTGCTTCGGGTCGAACGGAGGCGTGGTCCACACGCATGTGACCCACGGCGCGTCAGCGCTCGTCGGGGTAGCGGACGCCGATCTGGGCGCGCAGGTCGTCGAGCTGGCGCATCAGGGTGAGGGTCTGCTCGTGGGGGACCAGCGGGCTCTCCAGGAGTCCCGCGCGCAGGCAGCGGCCCGCCTCGGCGATCTCGTTGCCGTAGCCGCGTCCCAGCACCGGCTCGTCGGTGGTGATCGCGACCGGCTCGGTGTGCCCGGCCTGGTCCGCGCCCGCGGCGTCGTACGGCGTGAAGGTCACGCGGGTGGGGTGGTGGAAGTCGGCGACGTCGATGCGGCCCAGGTCGGTGGCGATCGCCGCGGCGCGCGAGGACCACGAGGTCATCGACGCCGACATCGTGGCCAGCGCTCCGCCGGGGTAGCGGCCGGTCACCACCACGTCGAGGTCGATGCCCCGGTCGGAGAGGGAGGCGGTGCCGTGCAGGTCCTCGGCCGCGCCGAGCATCAGGTGGGCGAAGGTGAGCGGGTAGATGCCCATGTCGAGCAGGGTGCTGGCGCCCAGCGCGGGGTCGAGCATCCGGTCGTCCTCGGAGGCGTCGACGCGGAAACCCAGCTCGGCGTGCAGCATCCGCGGGGTGCCGAGGCGGCCCGAGGTCAGGACCCGGCCGAGCTCGCGGACCAGCGGGTGGCAGGCGGTCCACATCGCCTCCATCAGGAACAGGCCGCGGTCGCGGGCCAGGGCGATCATCTCCTCGGCCTCGGCGACGTTGAGGGTCAGCGGCTTCTCGCAGAGCACGTGCTTGCCCGCCTCCAGGGCGAGCCGGGCGTCGGCCAGGTGGCGCGCGTGCGGGGTGGCGACGTAGACCACCTCCACGTCCGGGTCGGCCACGAGGTCGGCGTACGAGCCGTGCGGGGTGACGCTCTCGGGGTCCGCGCCCACCTCGGTGATGAACTCCCGGGAGCGCTCGGCGCTGCGCGAGCCGACCGCGACCAGGCGCGCGCCGGGGGTGGCGGCCAGGTCGTCGGCGAAGCTGTGGGCGATCTTGCCGGTGGCCAGGATGCCCCAGCGCACGTCGGTGTCGGTGCTCATGCGCCGAGGCTAGTGGCACGGATCTCGCGCGGCACCTCCGCTCGCCGCGCGACGCGCGGGGATCGAATGACACCGTTGTGGTTCGTCGCCTAGAGTGGGACCTCAGCACCTCGTATCTCGTTCGCCCACGGCCGAGAGCCAGACGCACCACCGGGAGACCTTGCATGGACGCCGCAAACGCCTTCCAGGGCCACGAGGCCCCGGAGCAGAGCCTGTCCGACCGCGACCGCGAGATCCTGGAGTTCGAGCGCCAGTGGTGGAAGTACGCCGGCGCCAAGGAGCAGGCGGTCCGCGAGAAGTTCGACATGTCCTCGACGCGCTACTACCAGGTCCTCAACGCCCTCATCGACAAGCCGGCCGCCCTCGAGGCGGACCCGCTGCTGGTGCGCCGGCTGCGCCGACTGCGCGCCGCCCGCCAACGGCAGCGCTCGGCCCGCCGGCTCGGCTTCGACGTCTGAGGCCGCGGTGACTCTCCTTTCCCACACCCCCCGGCGCGACGAGCGCGGGGTCGCCCTGCCCTCCCCGCTGGTGATGCTGAGCGTGGTCGCGGTCGCGATGGCCGGGGTCGCCTTCGTGGCCACCCAGGACGACGGCTCCGGCGAGACGGTCCAGGTCGTCTCCCAGCCCGAGGCAACCACCTCGCCGACGCCCACCCCCAGCACCGCGCCGGCGCCGGTGAAGAAGAAGCCGGTGAAGAAGGCGCCCGCGGTCAAGCGCGGCGAGGTCTACGTCGAGATCTTCAACAACTCCGGCATCACCGGGCTGGCCGGAACCACGGCAGGCAAGGCCTCCGGGGCCGGCTGGAAGGTCGTCGGCTCGGACAACTGGGTCGGCACGATCCCGGCGTCCACGGTCTACTTCCCCCCGCGCCTGGAGGCGGCCGCCACCATGCTGGCGCGCGACCTGGGGATCAAGCGGCTGATGCCCGCCGTCGCGCCGATGCGCTTCGACCGGCTCACCGTGATCCTGACGGCCGACTACAGCTGAGCGGTCCGACACGGGGCTGAGGCCTCAGGGCTTTGCCCGGCGCAGCCTCGCTGGCTGCGGCGGGCGTCCGGTTCCGTGATTGGCTGTCACCATGGAGTTCACGTCCCCTGAGGGCGAGCAGCGCTACGCCGCCCTGGTCCGCGTCGCCGAGTCTGTCGTGGTCGGGCTCGACTTCGACGGCACGCTGTCGCCGATCGTGGACGACCCCACCGAGGCGCACATCCACCCGGACGCCCCCGAGGTGCTGGTCGGCCTGGCCGACGTCGTGCGCGCCATCGCGGTGATCACCGGGCGGCCGGCCCGCCAGGCGCTCGCGCTCGGCGGTCTCGACGAGGTCGGTGACCAGCTCGGCGGCGCCGGTCGCGAGCTCTACCTGTTCGGCCAGTACGGCAACGAGCGCTGGTCCTCGACCAACCGCCGGGTGATCTCGCCGCGCCCGCCGCACGGGCTCTCGTCCTTCATCGCCGCCCTTCCTGCCACGCTGCGCCGCGCCGGCGCTGCCGACGCCTACATCGAGGAGAAGGGGCTCGGCGTCGCCGTGCACACGCGCCGCCTGGCCGACCCCGCCGGCGCGTTCGCGCAGCTGCTCGCCCCGGTCTCGAAGCTGGCCGAGAGCTACGGTCTCGCGGTGGAGCCGGGGCGCAACGTGGTCGAGGTCCGCTCGCCGGGCATGCACAAGGGCAACGCCGTGCATCTGATCGCCGAGGAGGTCGGCGCGGGGGGCTTCCTCTTCGCCGGTGACGACCTGGGCGACGTCGAGGCCTTCCGCGCGGTCGCCGAGCTGCGCGAGGAGGGGCTCGCCACGCTCCTGGTCTGCTCAGCCTCCGAGGAGCAGAGCGCCCTGGTGGAGCTCGCCGACATCGTGGTGAAGGGCCCCGACGGCGTGATGGAGCTGCTGCGCCAGCTCACCGCGGACGCGCTCAACGCGGGCGGCTGAGGGGCGGGTCTTCCGGGGTGGCCCGGGCCGGGGCGGGCCGGGGCGGGCCGGCGGGCCGGCGCCGTACTGGCCACACGGAACCCGTACTTCCCACACGTTGCGACACGTGGGAAGTGCGGGTTTCACGAGTTAACTCGTGGTCCCGCCGACACCGATAACCCCAACGGACTAACCAGTCCCACCAGCCCCATGCGCGCAGGCTTCGACCGCACGCTGGCACCCCCTCGCCCCGCTGCGCCGTACTGGCCACACGAAACCCGTACATCCCACGCGTTGCAACATGTGGGAAGTGCGGGTTTCACGAGGTGGTCTCCAAGTCCTAGTGCAACACCTCGATGTTGGAGGTGCTTGTGGCGCGT
>NZ_JCBAJX010000008.1:0-182620 GCF_059766585.1 Nocardioides sp. Z21_20 | reverse complement strand
AGTTCGAGACCATCATGACCACGCCAGCCACTCAGGCTGCGTGACCCAACCTGTCACCCGATCGTGCAGCAGTCCCGGCAACGAATTTTGACCGTCGCGGTTTCGGTCGGATTGAGCGTAGGGTGTCGGGTCGCTATCGCGCCGCCTACACCGGACCGGACGGGGTTCTGTACCGCGCACCGGTCACGTTTGATGCCAAGGACGACGCGGTCGCCTGGCTCTCGAAACGGCGCGCCGAGATCCAACTGGAGATCTGGGCTCCGGAGGCAGCGGCGCAGGGGGCGGCGCACCGCGCCCTACCCACGTTGCAGGAGTACGGCGACGACTGGGTCGCCTCTCGCAAGACCCGGGGTCGGGAGCTGCGACCCACCACCCGGCAGCAGTACCGAATGCTCCTCGACTCCTTCATCTACCCCACCTTCGGCGGCGTGCCCCTGGACGAGATCACCGGTGACGCGATCACGAAGTGGTACGACGCTCTAGCGCCTGGGAAGGCGACCATCAAGGCGCAGGCCTACAGCCTGCTGCGCACCATCCTGGGGACGGCAGCGTCGGCCAAACCCAATCCCCTGATCCCCTATAACCCCGCGCACATCCGTGGGGCCGGGAACGTCAAGCGGTCGCACAAGGTCCGCCCCGCGTCCCTCGCAGAGATCGAGATCATCGTCGACCGCCTGCCTGAGCGCTACAAGCTCATGGCCCTGCTCGCGGCCTGGTGTGCACTGCGATTCGGGGAGCTGACCGAACTGCGGCGCCGAGACATCAACCTCCGTACGAACCGCGTCCAGGTCACCCGCGGAGTTACCCGCGCGAACGGCGGGTTCGTGATCGGTGAGCCCAAGTCTGACGCAGGCATCCGCGACGTTGCCATCCCACCCCACCTGTTGCCCGTCGTCGAAGAGCACCTGAAGGAGCACACCGCCAAGGGCCGCGACGCGCTCCTCTTTCCGGCCGCTGACGGTGTCTCTCACATGGCCCCTTCGACCCTCTACAAGGTCTACTACCCCGCACGCGAAGCCGCCGGGCGACCAGACCTCCGCTGGCACGACCTTCGCCACACCGGCGCCGTTCTCGCCGCCCAAACAGGGGCGACCCTTGCCGAGCTCATGGGGAGGCTCGGCCACTCCACACCAGGCGCGGCGATGCGATATCAGCACGCTGCCGAGGACCGCGACGCCGAGATCGCCCGTAGACTTTCTGAACTGGTGTCTGCCCCGATCGAGTCCTGACGTATTCCCAGGTTCCCGCCCGGACGACTTGACTGCCTAACGGGGTGCGCCCATCGGTCGGTTGCTGCGCCGTGCTGCCTTGCAGGGCACTCATCTAGCGTCACGTCGCCCAGATCGACGCATCCTCGGTGATGCACTTCAACCCGCCATCCAACAAGCCGCAGACCTCACCCAGCGTGATACCTACTGCGCGAGCGCATTCGTTCGCGTCCAACGCAGGGGAACCGCCAGACACCTTCAAGCTCTGGCTGACCGGCACAGCTGCAAGCGAAACGGAGCAAGGACGTCGGCGGGTCGGCAATGGTGGGCCCGTCGATTCTTCGACCAACAGCGGGGACCCAACAGCCACGGCGCAAGTGACCGGGACTCGAACAGCGCGAAGGCGGGGTTGCTGCGCACACAGGCGCTGCGCACCCCGCCAAACGTAGCGGCTAGACAGACGCTGCCGCAGGCCACTTGGGTGGACGCTTGCCGCGCTGAATCGCATGGAAGGCTTCAGGGCGCCTGGCATGGGGCTGACTCCCGGTGCCCGTTGTGACTCCTGATTCGCTTCAGGGAGAGGGCAGGGAGAGGCGAAATCCGGCGATCCGGCCACGCCCCGTAAGGTGACCGTGTGAGTGGCGAGCTATCCCTGTTTGGCGATGGTCAACCCGACCAGCAGCAGGCCGATGCGGCGCCGGCGCCGCCACTCGCTGCTGCCTGGCAAGTGGATCTGTTGCGGAAGGCCCTGGACGGTCGAGGACTTTCGACCATGGAGGACCGTCAGGCCGTCATCGAAGCGGCAGTGGGTCGATCCGTTGACTCCCTGCGTGCGCTAACGCATGAGGAGGCGCTTCAGACGCTCGTGAAGCTCGGGCGGTCGAGCACAGCCAAGGCACGCAACACGTCCGCTTGGGATGAGCGCGACGAGGACACCTGGATCGACCGCCTCTGACTGGATCGACCGCCTCTGAACAGCCCCGTTAGATCGACGGGGCATGGACACTGCCTTGCCATACGACGCGCCGAAGCGGTACTCGACGACCGATACATTTTTCGGTATACATGATCGTGAACAAGCTGCTGACCAGCACGAATACGTTGATGTCGGCAGTAGACACTAGCCTCTCAGCCACAAGCGAGGACGACGTACGACGATTGGAAGTGACCTGCCCATGAGCAGCACCGCGGACGCCCAGCCAGCCGGCTCGGAGCCCGTCGCAGGTCGAGCAAAGCTCGGAGCTGTCTCAGTCGGCCAGCTCGCCGACTGGGAATCGGGTCTTTCGGGTCCCGAGATGACATTCACGCCTGGCGACGCACGTAAGACTGGCCTTTCCGATCATTCGGTCGACCTCATCGTCACCTCGCCTCCGTACTGGAACAAGCGGGACTACGGCCACACGGATCAGATTGGCTTGGAGCCAACCGCCGACGCGTACGTCACCTCGATCATGGAATGCTTGACGGAGTGGAAGCGGGTGCTGCGACCGCACGGCTCCGTGTTCCTCAACGTCGGGGACACCTACTTCAACAAGTCTTTGCTTGGCATCCCGGGGCAGATCGAGTGGCAGGCCGCTAAGGGCGACTGGCTGATCCGCAACCGCATCATCTGGGCTAAGGAGTCGGGCATGCCCGACCCGGTGAAGAACCGACTCGCCAACCGTCATGAGTACGTCATCCACCTGTCCTACAAGCCAACCTACTATTACGACCTCGTGGGCTATTCGGAGGAGTTCGGCAACGGCGCGAACCCCGGCGACGTTTGGACGATCAACCCAGAGCGCAATATGGGCGCACATCTCGCCCCCTTCCCGCGCGAGCTTGTCCGACGGGCGATTACCCTGGCCGCACCGCAGCAGATCTGTGCAGAGTGTGGTGTGCCGCGTAAGCGCATTATCGAGCGGACTGCTGAACTTGACCCTCAACGCCCGCAGGCGAAGCGTGCGATGGAGTTGGCCAAGGAGAAGGGTCTGACGCCCGAGCATATTCGTGCGATCCAGGCCTTCGGTGTCTCCGACGTCGGCAAGGCAACGAAATTCCAGAACGGAACCGGGCGCAACACTCTTGAGGTGCAGCGTCTCGCGGCCGAGGCAAAGGTCGCGCTTGGTGGCTACTTCCGCGAGTTCACGTTTGCGAAGAAGCGGACCGTTGGCTGGACTGACTGCGGCCACAACGCCCCTGCTCGCGGCGTCGTTCTCGACCCGTTTGCCGGTACCGGAACGACCCTGAAGACCGCCACTGACGAAGGTCGCGACGCGATCGGCGTTGACCTCGTGAACTGGATGGATCAGCCGGACGTCGTTTGAGCGGGAACGATCCCCGCGAGCCCGGCGATCTTTTCGGCCATATCCCCGAGGGCCGCGTCAACGCCTTCCTCGGAGGACAGATCGAGCCTGTAGTCGTAGACGTCGATCGACTTCACACGCCCGATGTACACGAGCCCCTTGGTCCCCTTGCTCCATGGATGGATCAGCAGGGTGAAGCTAAGGCCGTAGCGCAGCGCATAGGTTATGGCTTGCTCAACGTGGCCGCGATCCGGCAAGGCCCCATCGGAGGTGATGGTGTTCTTCACCTCGGCGATAAGCGGCACCGTGCCATCGGACATCCGTAGCACTACATCCGGCTGGGCCTTTCCGGCGTCGCGACTCGCCATTGCGGGCAAAGGCGTCCCGAAGGGCGCCGGTAGTTCGTCTGGAACGTCGTACAGGTCCACCTTGCCTTCGGTGTTGCCGTCGAGCACGTCAACTCCCCAGCGCCCGGCCTGCGCGTGTTTGGCCAAGGTGACTCGGACGAACTTCTCGAACAGGTCGTTCGTGTTGATGAGCAGGGAGCCCATCTGTACGTCCTCACCGCCGAGATCTAGGGCGATTCCCACGCCACGCACGATCAGCACCGACAGATCGAGAACCGGTCGGTAGTACGAGCGCGGATCGGGCAGAGGTGTCAGGTCCAGCACCTCGGGATCATCGAGGAAGTTATAACCCGGGTCGTCGCCAACTTCTTCGAAGGCCGCGAACTGACCAGCTAGCCGTCGCAGCCGCCCCTGATCACCCTTTCGGGGCCTCGTTTTGGCCTGCATTAGGTGTTCATGGATGACTGCCATCGCGGCCTTGATGCAGCGGTTGACGGGAGTGTCGACGGTGCGCTCGAACCACGAGAAGGCTGCCTTGTTCGGGATACCGCGCGCCGCGAACCGTTGGATCGTCGGCGTGAAGTCGATGCGGCCCTGCGGAAAGGGCCCCTCCCCGCCGCGGCGTTCGTAGACACGCAACAAGCCCGCGTCCAGCACCTGGTCGACGTAGTCGAGCAGCGCATCGGTGTATCGGTCCATGGCCCAGTCGTCGGCCGTCCCCCGACCCGCGTATTCGCGGAACGCGGTTAGGGGCAACACGCTGTGACCCGTCTCGACCACCATCCGCGTCAGATTGCTCAGCGGCACTCGGGGTTTGACGCGAAGGACGACACGGTCGTTGATCGGGATGACCCCGACGAACGATGTGGCCTGCAAGCGCAGAACCCCGCCAGAGAAGTTGACCCGCAAGACATCCTTGCCGTCGATCTCCGAGTTGAAGATCGTGCGGTGCCCTTCGCCGAACCAGAGCGACGAGTCAATTTTGACGTGCTCGTACTCCGCGCACTCCACGACCGTCACGCCGCTGTTCAGTTCGGTCATGGCTCAGGCTTCAGGCTCGATTGTCGTCTCTTCCGACGCGGCCTCCTGGGCTGGCTCAGGACGCACAAAGATGTGCTCCCAGCCCGTCTCAAGCGCCGCCCGGGTGTTCTGGTCCCGCCGGAAGGCCCGCTGCACCAAGAACTTGAGTTGATACCGCCAGATATCTGCGAGCGTGGTCTCGTCGCTGGCATCCCAGAAGTAGGCGTGCCCGACGGCTGCTGCCGGGTTGCTTCGAGAGTGACCGTTGATCCGTTCAAACCAGAGCATGACGCGTCGCTTGAGGTCCTCATCCATGCCGTTGTTTGTCAGAATCTCGTCCAGCACCTCCCGGTCCGGGTCCATGGAGATCTTCGCGAATCGCCGTTCGAAGGCCGCGTCAACCTCATCGACGCCGCGATCGAACGGATTCATGGTCGCAAGGAGGACGAAGTTGGACGGGATCTTGATCTCCTCACCGTTTGCGATGGTAAACGGCAGCTCGCGCTTACTACGCTCGATGTAGGTCAGAGCCTCGCCGAATACCCGGCCGACGTCTGCCCGTGACAGTTCGTCTACGACCAAGACGTAAGTGTTCTCCTGGTCCGCGGCCGCGTCCTTCACGAGCTTCAGGAAGGGACCTTCTTTCGTCTTGAAGCCGGTCGCGGTGGGCGAGAACCCCATCATAAAGTCCTCGTACTGGTAGCTCGCGTGAAACTGGACGAAGCGGCAACGCCGCTTATGCCCTCCGGCCATGATCTGGCCGGCCGCCGCCGCAAAGAATGATTTCGAAGTGCCGGGCGGTCCCGACAGGATGACGCCGCCGTAGATGCGCGCCAGCCGCATGATCTCTTGCACCTGCGGGTCTTCCACCGTGATGTCAGGAGCATCCGGCGCGGACGAAGCATGTCCTCTCGCCGCCCTTGCCTGCACGCCGATTTCAAGGTCGTCAGCGACCAGCGTCCTAACGTCAGGCACCAGTCCCTCAAACATTGGCATCCGCCTCGCTCACGAGTGGCACGCGAGGCGCCTCTGGCGTGAAGGGGTCGAACCAGGAAAAGCCATCGGTTTCCGGGACCTCGGTCGTGAAGAGATGCGTGAACTCGCCTTCGACATCGTCAGGATAGTCGAACTTGGCACGGAAACCCGCGATGGCGTCCTGCGCGGACGGCCCACCCGACAAGATGAAGCCGTCGTTGCGCATGAAGTAGCACCCCAAGGCGAGGGCCGATACAGGCGTCTCGTACAAGAGATCCTTGAAGGCGCGGTTGACGTGATCGTCGGGCAACGTGTATCCGCCCTCGGCGAGGCCCATCCACCCGCCGCCCTTGAGTCGGAAAATCGAACCAGGAGACCAACTGCCAGGGATGTTACGTGCGCGCCAGAAGCTCGGGAGCGGGCTGCTGCCTCGGATGCCCCGATCGATGAGCGGAAAATAGTACGGCTTCGTCGGGTGGCCGGGCATCTGGATCAACGACACGACCTCGTTGGATGACGCCGACGCGTCGGTAAGACGCCCGGCTCGCTTCTCCTTCCGGAGGTACAGATACATCACGAACGTCGGGTGGAGCCTCTGAGCGCCGAGCGTGTCGATCGCCCAGCGCACGGCTCCCTTGCTCAGCACATGAGTTGGCGTCGGGTCGGTAGGCACAGGAGCAGCGTAGTGGCGACATCCGCCACCTGCTGCCCGATGCCGCAACATGTTGAGTGGTCCGCTACTTCTCGCTCGCCTGTCAACGGCAATCTTGACGTTGGCCGCTACTGACCTCCACCCGTCAAATTCGAGGGATCATCACATGGCTTGCCTCGTTCGTCTTACCCGATCGAATCCTCGCTCCGGGGTGCTCGGCGGGCCTCGCCCGGCCAGACTTGGCGGCGATCCTTTTGGGACGAATGGACGTGTTCAAACCCCTCAGATCGGGCATACCGGCAGCGCCACCAATGGGCGAGCATCCATAAGGGGCTGATGAAGATCGCAGCGGCGAACTTCACCATGCTGAAGCCGAACATGACACCGACGAAGTAGAGCCAGGCGTGGCCCCTCTCCGCGAAGGTACCGGCAACGACCATCGCCCCGCAGTAGACGGGCGCCATCACGACCGAGACGGGGAGGGCCCATTTCATTCCGCGGGGTTTGCGGATGTAGCGAATGATGACGTTTGCTGGGGCGTACCAGAGCAGGCAGTACACCCAGGTCATGAGCTGGTAACTGAAGGCAAAAATCATCGGAGGCTCCTTTCGGTGTCACTCGACGTTTACGCCTGATGGCCGCTTCTGGCTGGCCTGGATGGATTGCCTGTGGATAACCCCCTCGATTCGGAGGGGTGGTCATCGCAGGGTCGGCGTTCCCATCGGTCGCTGGACCGGGCGGCGGTGGAACGCTTCTGCGGACTCGAGGGCCCGGCTCATCGCTTGACGGGCCCGCGCAGCGTCGAGACGCTGCACATCGGTGACTCCCCCGTCGCCGATCGGGTGCGAACTGCCGACGTCGTACCTGTCGCGGTAGGCAGCGACGGTGCGGACGTGGCGCATCCAGTGCTCACGGGCACCCGCATCCCGTGGTGGCTCCCCCAGTCGTCGGGTCCAGGGATCGCGTCGTTTGACCGCGTCCGCTGCCAGGGCGGTGGCTCGTTGTTCGAGGAGTTCTTGGCGTTCGGTGAGGGCGTCCGTCATGTCGTCGGGCATCGCCCCAGTGGCGATGGGAATGAGTCCGGCGATCAGGTGCGGGTCCCTGTTGAATCGGCGGCTGCGGGGCGTGCACCTGCGGAGTCGCTTGGTCAGGACGGCACCGATGTCGTCGGCGTCGATCAGACTCCTGGCCTGGACGGTGCGTGGGAGCAGCGCGGCGATATCTGAGCCGCCGGCTTCCAGTCGCCGGAGCTCGGCGGTGAGAGGACCGAACGAGTCCGAGGTGACAACCTGGTCGACCTGCTCAGACGTGAGGCCGGCTGCCTGGAGTTCGGTGATCCACCGGTCACGTTGGGCTTCGGCAGCGATGGTCAGGTACTCGGCCGCGATCTGGGCGAAGGAGGACCAGCGCTCCTGTTCGGCCGCGATCGTCTGGTGGGCCGAGAGTTCCGTACCCGTGTGCTTGAGAACTCCGTACAGGACCGTGGCTCCGGTGACCTCGTCGTCGGTGGGTGGGGCGTGGCTGTCGTCTGGATCGTCGAGGGCGACGTACGCGCGGTTGCTGCTGCTTCCCCGTGTCATCGCGACGTACAGGTTCTCCCGGGTGGTGGCGCTGGTGACGACCACGTGGGAGGAGTCCAGGGTGAGGCCTTGGGCGCGATGTGCGGTCACCGCGTAGCCGAGTTCGACGTGCTCGGCGACGTAGTGGGCAGGGAGGGTGACTGAGCCGCCAGCACGGCCGAGACGGTGGGCTGTGATCGTGCCGTCAGCCAAGACGTCAGTGATGCGCCAGCGGTCTCCGTTGTGGACCCAGGCTCCGCGTAGGGAGCGGAGGCGCCGGTCGTTGCGGCGGGTGATGACCAGGTCGCCGATTGAGGCGCGGGTGTGGTCGTGGAGTTCGACTTCGCGGCTCGGCTGGGTCTCGCCGTCGATGATGCGGTCGGCTCTGGCACGTTCGTTCAGGGCGGTGACTTCGTGGGCTGATTCAGTCACGAGGATGCTGCTGCGTCCCGTCCGCAGATCCTCGCGCCAGGCGGTGTACGCGGCTTCGCGCATGTCGTCACCGGTACCTTCTCGGACGCGTTCGTGGCGCACATAGGTGCTGATTGCTCGGGTGTTGCCGACGCGCAGGTCGAGGGATGTGGCGCGTTCCCAGTCGTGGGTGAAGCGATGGACCTCAGTGAGCTCTGGGGTGTCGTCGCGGGCCACGGCGAGCATCGAGAACGCGCCACCTGCATCGACGGACTGGAGTTGGGCCCAATCCCCCACCAGCAGCACCTTCGCGCCGGCATCTGTGGCGAGCGTGGTGATCCGGTCGAGGGTGAGAGTTCCGGCGAGGGTGGCTTCGTCGACGATGACGAGCTGACCGGGTCGGAAGTCCGCGCACCCGTGGTCGTGTTCATGGAGCCACTTCGCGGTGTTGTCACACACCAGGCCGAGGTCGTCAGCGAGCACGTCTGCTGCAGCAGCGGACGGAGCGAGGCCCACGACGGAGTCGGGACCGTGAGTCGTGGACCAGGCATTTCGGAGGGCACGCATGGCTGTGGTCTTACCTGCACCGGCGGGGCCGACCAGCAGGTCGAGTTGGCGTCCGGACACGGCGATGCGCGCCAGGGTCTCCATCTGTTCTGCACTGGGTAGGTGCCCCAGGATCTCCTGCTGGCCGGCGTCCTCGATGGTGCCGAGGTCGACCATGGGGGCGCGGCGGTCCTCAGCACGGCCGAGGAGGCGGTCTTCTGCGTCGAGGACCTGGGTGGAGGTGAAAGCGACGGAGTGGGTGGGGCGGAAGCGGCTGGTGCCATCGTCCCGGCGAAAGGCCTTCGGAGTGGCGGCGAGCTCGGGTGGCGTGAGCGCGATCGAGATCTGCTTTGCTTCCTGGACGATGGCCGCAACGACAGCTTCCCGATCCGTACTGGTGGCGAAGCGCCACTCGACGGTTTGTCGGGAGGCTTCGGCCCACAGGTTCCAGTGTCGCCACGTGGCGCGCTTCTCGCTGACGGTCCCGATGACTGCCTGGGCAACCTCGGACGTGACGTCGATGCTCATGTCGTCGGCTCGCAGGAGCCCCCGTGCGCCACTCCGTGCGCTTGCGCGCGTGCCTCGTGTGTCACCGGTGGTGAGCTCACGGGCCCACTGGGTGGCGTCGAAGCCGATCGCACGTGCGGCGCGTGCGCGCCAGGAATCGGTGAGTTCGGCCAGGGACCGCACGTGCTTGGGTGGGCGGGTCTCGAGAGTGATGTCGGCACGCATCCGCACGATCGAGCGGGCGCTGGGCCGACGTCCGTACTCCGCCAGGTGCGCAGCGATCCGGCGCTCGAGTTCTTCGTTGATGTGGTGCGAGCGGTGCGAGAAGAACCCGATGAGTTCTTCGCTGACACCGGCGATCTCGAATCCCAGGGAACGCTTGGGCCCCCGGTCGCGGCGTTCCCACTCCAGTCCGAACGCACGGGTCAGCTTGTCAGCGAGGACCGCGTTGTAGTGCTCCGACAACCCGACGATTGAGGCGTACAGAGGACGCCCGTCCAGGGTGCGCCACTTGCCGTCCTCCAAGGTGCGGACCTTGTTGGAGACGACCACGTGCGTGTGGAGTTGCGGGTCCCCCGCCCTGGAGTCCCAGTGGTCGTACGCCGTGGCGGCGACCCCCATGACGTCCTTCTGAAGGACCGCTCCCCTGCGCCCGTGCACGCCCGTGCGGGTGGCGGCGACCTCTCGTTCCAACAGGGCGAGCACGTCGGCCACCGCCTCGTGGTGGGCCTGAAGGATGAGTGCCTGCGTACCGGCGTCGGAGACGCCCCACAACACCGAGACGGACTTCGGCACCGAGAAGGTGCAGTCGAACCCGGCAGTCGCGGTCACGGTCTGTTTGGCGGACTCCTCGTTGTCGATCTCGTCGACCAGGGCTGCTCGCTCTTCGTCGCTCAGGTGCGGGTTGAGGGAATCGACACGTTCCGTGACGCGCTCGCCCTTGGTGGCGTAGCGGCGATACGGCTCTCCGAGTTGGATCCCGAGCAGTGGGTCTCGGCCCATCCCGATGAGGAGCTGCAACTGCTGCTCCGTGACGGGACCTCCCGCAGTGAGTTCGCCCGCGCCGAACTGGGTGACCCCGCTGCCGAGCCAGTAGCCCGGCGGCGTGCCGGCTTCGCTGTAGTACCGCGTCAATGGAGTGGCCAGGCTGCGGTTGCCGTCACCGGCGACGACGCTGCGCAACAAGTACTGGTAGCCCTTGCCGGCCGACATCTTGTGCAGGGAAACGGTCATGCCTGTGCACCTCCTTGTCAGGAAGGTGTGTCGAAGTGCCCCCTTCGTTCTTTGGGGGGTTTATCCACAGGACCGACCTCACGTTGCAAGAGGTGTGAGGCCTCTGAGACAGGGTGAACGGGCGTCCAGAAAACGAGGGGGCCTGGGCCGAAATGCCAGGGGGCCCGGGGGCGGTCTCGACGGCTTCGACAGACAAGGGAGAAGGAGCAGGGAATGTCTGATGGTTGCGAGGTCACCGGCAACGCTGTCTTAATGGAAGCGGATGGCCACGTCGACACCGCGCCGGCGGCCTCCGTCTGCACCTTCTCGAAACACTCGATGAAGGGACATGTCTCGGGATGAAGTCATACCTACGCACACCAACACTCCTAGCGATGGCAGTAGCTCTGTCAGTCGTCTCTACCTCATGCAGTGGTGACAATCCGGGGCCGCGCGCAGCCCCCACTTCCTCGCCCAACGCGTCGCCCAGCGAAACGCCGGAAGCGTCACCTTCGCCGACGCTGAGCGAGACCGAACAGGCAGCGCAGGACGTCGAAGATCTCGTCCGTCGCTACTTCGCCGTGACAGATCAGCTCGGCCAAAACCCCGCACTGCCGCTTCGACGGCTGCAAGGCGTCGCCGCGGACATGGAACTCACGATCCAGCAAGACCTTCTGAAGGACCAGCGGTTCAGCGGAGAGGTGCAGATCGGAAACCTCCGCGTGGTCGAAGTGAACGTGCAACGCCTCGCGCTCGAAAACACTCCCACCGCCACCGTCGGAGTGTGTTGGGACGTGGCCAATGTCGACATTGTTGATGCCAACGGGGACTCCACGATCACCGCGGCTCGACCGGCCCGCGGCTGGATTCAACTCAACGTGACCAACATCCGCGGAGGTCAAGCACCAAGGAACGGATGGCGCGTCACCGGGGGCTTGGACCAGGAGAAGGTACCGTGCACCGGCTGACTGCGAGGCTCGTCGCTCTCGCCTCCGTTTTCGTCATGTCTCCTCTCCTGCAGACAAGCGCTCACGCCGGCACAGAATGCGCTCGCACAAATCCCAAGAATGGCGAGTGCACTATCTGGGTGGAAACCGAGGACGAGACCCCGGGGAAGTCCGGCAATGACGGTCCGCAAGACACCGGCTCTGGCGAGTCCTGCTATTGGGACGGCCGACCACAGAACATCCATAAACCACCACCTGGCCCAGTCCCCTGCACGTCGGAGCAGTACGGCTACTGGTCCAACGCCTACAACTGCTACATCAACGAGGTCGTCCCTCGTCCCGGTGCTGAAGACGAGTTCTGGCAGGGCAACTACCGCGAGGATGGTTCGGTCTACTTCTGCTTCCAACCGCAGACCGACATGGTGATGTTGATCTGGGCTGCTGATCCGCCCCCGAACTCGGGAGCAGGTCCGACGCCGCGCGAGGTCGCTCAGCTCGCGGTCACCGAGATGCATCTACGCGCTATCACCATCGGGATGGCACCCGAGCCGGCTGAGGGCAACATCGGGATCGTCGGGATGCCGGTCTGGATGTGGGCCGAGGATCCCGGGACGTCGACCGTCGGGCCCGTCACCGCCTCTGCGACCGCCGGTGGTCTCACGATCACCGCGACGGCACGGTTGCACCAGATCACCTGGGACATGGGTGACGGCACCGAGATCATCTGCACCGGGCCAGGCACTCCGTACCAGGGGTCGTTCGGCTTCCAGAAGTCGCCGACGTGCGGTCACACGTACACCACGACCAGCGATTCGGAACCCGATGACAAGTTCACGGTCACAGCGACCTCGGACTGGATTGTGGAGTGGGAGGGAGCCGGGCAGAGCGGGACGATCCGGCTCAACGGGCTGACGAGATCAGCTCATGTCGCCATTGGCGAAGCGCAGGTATTGGTGCAGTAGCCACTCAGGAGGATCGACGTGAGCAAGACAGCCACCCAAGGAAGTCCTGAACTCGGTCAGGGCCAGGGGCGCTCCCCCGAGTCCGTGACCCCGCCTCCCAAGCTCCGGCGCCAACCGGGCCTGGTGATCGCGGCCGCCACCGCGATCTGTCTGGGCGGTGGCGTAGGGGCCTGGGTATGGGCCGCGTCCACGGATGCCGTCGAGGTGTTGGCCGCGCGCACGACGATCGAGCGCGGCAGCGTGATCGAGGCCGACGATCTCGTGCGGATCCAGGTCTCGGCCGACCCGCTGTTGAAGTCTGTGTCCGGCGATCAGTTCAACTCCGTCGTGGGGCAGCGTGCCACGGTCGACGTCGCCGCGGGTGCGTTGCTGACGTCCACCTCATTGACCACGGACTCCCCTCCTGTGAGCGGATCATCGATCGTTGGGGTCGCTCTGGCGCCTGGGCAGGTGCCTGGGCTGGATCTCTTCAACGGCGATCGGGTCAGGGTGGTGGTCACCCCTGCGCAGGGCGCTGAGGCGCCGGCGACTGCCCCGATGGTCAGCGAGGCGGAAGTAGCCGGTCACTACGTCTCCGAGGAAACAGGTCAGTTGATCGTTGATCTCCTCGTCCCACATGCCGACGCAGCCATGGTCGCTGCGCGTGCGGCGACCGGGAACGTGGCCATCGTGTTGGACACCCGGGAGCGGTGATGGCTCTCATCGCTGTGGTCTCGGCGTCGGGGTCGCCCGGCGTGTCCACGACCGCGCTCGGGATGTCGCTGCAATGGCCCCGGCCGGTGCTGTTCCTCGAGGCAGACCCGACCGGCGGGTCAGGTCTCCTGTCGGGCTACTTCCGCGGCACTCGCCCCTACACCCGCGGGATGATCGAGCTCGCGCTGAGCGCCTCATCGATGAGTGATGGTTTGGCCGAGGTGGTCGGGAGGATTGAGAACACCGACGTGTCGTTCGTCGCGGGCACCCGTACCCACGCACAGGCTCCGGCGCTGCGTGGTTTGTGGTCTCCATTGGCCCAGGAACTCCTCGAACTTGAGGGTCGAGGCCAGGACGTCATCGTCGATGCCGGCCGGTTGGGCATGGTCGCCTCCCCCCGGCCGCTACTGGCGGCAGCGGACCTGGTGCTGCTGACGATACGCACGGATCTCCCGTCGGTCTCGGCGGCACGGTCATGGGCTGATGCGGCCGTACGCGGGGATCTCGACTGGCCCGCCACCGCACTGCTGCTCGTCGGCAAGGGACAGCCATATGCACCTCGTGAAGTGTCCGGAGTGCTCGGGCTACCGGTCGCCAGCAGCATCGTGTGGGATCCGACCGCGGCCGCCGTGATTCACCGTGGCGCTCCCACGCCCAAACGGTTCGACACGGGGCCGTATGTACGCAGTCTCGGCGCCGCCGTCGCTGCCGTTCAGGCGATCGTGACTCGGCGCCACGACGATCTCGCCGGCACTGATACCCATGGTGTCGGGGTCACCGAAGGGGTAGTCCCATGAACACGCCCACCTCATCCTGGACCAACTCCCCCGATGGTGCTTCCACACCGGACCTGACGTCGTTGCCGTTGCTGACGCAGCCCCTGCCCGCGTCCGAGCCGCCGTCTCGGGAGCAGAAGAGCGTCCGTCGGCCGCGGTTGGTCACCCTGCTCGACGAGTTCCCAGCACCAGCACACGAGGACGCGGCAGTGGACTGGGCTTTGGTCGCAGCACTGCGGGCACAGGCGTCGGATCAGTTGAGTCAGGCGGCAACTGCTGGACGTGTCCGCCACGACAAGGCGACGCAGGAGGAATTGGGTCGCGCGATCGTGCTGGATCTGATCGACACCACGGTGACCGAGCGGGTCGATGCTGGTGAAGAAGCCTGGTCACAGGCGACGCAGGAGGCACACGCGCGGGCGGTGTTCGATGCGTTGTTCCGACTAGGTCGGTTGCAGCCCTTGGTGGACGACGATCGGATCGAGAACATCGTCATCACGGGCCACGACCGCGTGAAACTCGAACTCGTCGACGGTTCGCTCATAGCTGGCCCCGCGGTAGCGGACTCAGATGAGGAACTGATCGACTTCCTGGTCTTCCTCGCCTCCCGTTCCGAGGTGAATGCGAGGGGGTTCTCCGAAGCCCAGCCGCGATTGCACCTTCGGCTCGATGGCGGCGCGCGACTGGCGGCTGCAGCGTGGGTGACGCCCCGCCCGTCGGTGGTGATCAGACGGCACCGGTTGATGGAGATCACGCTGGACGACCTGGTTGAACGGCAGATGATGAGTGCCGTGGCTGCTTCGTTCTTGGCCGCAGCAGTGCGGGCCCGCAAAAGCATCGTCGTCTCGGGCTCGCAGGGCGCGGGGAAGACGACGTTGGTCCGCGCACTGTGCGCCGAGATCGACCCGCTCGAGGCCATCGGCACGTTCGAAACCGAGTACGAACTGCACCTGCACGAACTGCCGGAGCGGCACGAGATCGTGCATCCGTGGGAGGCCCGTCCCGGTTCCGGCGAGCGGGGTCCTGACGGTCGCCAGGCCGGGGAGTTCACCCTCGACGAGGCGTTGATCGACTCCTTCAGGTTCAACCTGTCACGTCAGATCGTCGGCGAGGTCCGGGGCAAGGAGATCTGGGCGATGATCAAGGCAATGGAGTCCGGCACCGGATCCATCTCCACCACGCATGCCACAGATGCGGTCGCCGCGGTCCGCAAGCTCGTCACTTGTGCGATGGAGTCGGGGTCCCACGTGACTCACGACTTGGCCACCAGCAAGCTGGCCGCCACGGTCGACGTGATCGTTCATCTCGACTTGTCCACCCACCACAAGATCGGGCGGTCGCAGCGCACGCGCCGGGTCGCTGAGATCGTCACTATCTCGCCGGGTGAGCGTGAAACCGGGTACGCCGCCACCCACGTCTTCTCCCCCGGCCCGGATGGTGTCGCGGTCCCCGGTGTGCTGCCAGAGGAGTACCGGTCGCTGTCGACCCTAGGCTTCGATCTGAGTGGCTTCTTGGCGGGTCAGGGGGAGCTGTCGTGATCCTCGTCGCTGCCCTTGCCGGGGCCCTGGTGGTGGCTGGTGTCATCGGGCTCGTTATCGGGTTGCGCCCGGTCGAGCAGGTCCCGGTGAGCGGGCGACCTCGGCTCCCCCGACGTTTCTCGGCCGATCGCCGTACCCGCATGGTGCTGGCTGCCAGCATCGGTGCCGCGGCGGTGGTCTGGTGGGTCACGGGCTGGATCCTTGCGCTGGTTGCTGTCCCGCTGCTGGTCTTTGGGTTGCCCAAGTTGTTGTCCGCCGGTCCTGCTGCCACGCAGATCGAGCGGCTGGAAGCGATGGAGGAGTGGACTCGCTCGCTGTCCGGGGTGCTCACCGTTGGGGTGGGTCTGGAGCAGGCGTTGGTGGCCACGTTGCGGTCGACGCCGGCGGCGATCTCTCCCGAGGTCACACGGTTGGTGGCCCGGTTGCGGTCACGGTGGGCGACCGAGGAAGCTCTGCGAGCGTTTGCTGAGGACCTGGACGATGCGACCGGCGATCTGATCGCGGCGAACCTGATCCTGGGGGCCCGCCGGCGTGGGGCGGGGTTGTCGTCGGTGTTGGAAGGGCTCGCTGAGTCAGTGGCCGCCGACGTACGGGCCAGGCGTCAGGTCGAGGCCGACCGGGCGAAACCACGGGCGACCGCGCGGTGGGTGACGCTGATCAGCATGAGCGTCCTGGTCGTGCTGGCGTTGACCGGCTCCTACGTCGAGCCCTACCGCTCGCCCGTCGGGCAAGTCATCCTCGTCGGACTGCTGGCGGCCTACGTCGCCACGCTGGTGTGGATGAAACGAATGTCGATCGGCCGCCCGTTCCCTCGGTTCCTGTCGGCGACACCGGCGGGCGGTGCGTCGTGATCACCGCCCTGCAACTCGCGGTCCTTGCCGGGGCGCTGATCGCAGCGGGTGTCGTGTTGGTGGTGGTGCGCTTCCTCCCTGCTGAACCGGATCTTGAATCTGCATTGGCAAACCTCGCCCCGCAGCGCGCCCGACTGACAACCACCGACGCAGACACCCCAGCAACCGGCAAGGACCGGCTCGGGGTGTGGGCGATGCGGGCGTTACCAGCTGGATTGTGGGCTCGTACGCCGACGCGAGAGCTGGCGTTGCTTCGGATCCCACTCTCCCGTTTCTACGCCGACAAGCTGATGTTCGCTGTGTTGGGGTTGGTGATCGCCCCTGTGCTGGGCCTCTTCTTCACGTTCATCGGGCTGAACATCCCGTTCGTCGTCCCCGCGGTCGCCTCACTCTCCTTGGCAGCGGTGATGTTCTTCGTCCCCAACTACAACGCGGTCGACGACGCCAGGAAGGCTCGCCGTGAGTTCGCGCGGGCCTTGGGTGCCTACATCGACCTCGTCGCGCTGGAACGCAACAACGGCGCCGGCGTACGCCAGGCGATGGAGGCTGCAGCGCAGGTGGGTGATTCGTGGGTGTTCACCAGATTGGCCGAGGAGCTCGGTCGGTCGCGCTGGTCGGGTCTGCCGCCGTGGGACGCGTTGCATGCACTCGCCGACGAACTCGGGTTACCGGAGTTGGACGACTTCGCCGACATCATGCGGCTCTCAGGGCAGGAAGGCGCCGCCGTCTACGCGCACCTGCGCGCCCGCGCGGCGGCCATGCGTACGGCGATGCTCAACGACGAGATCGCCGAAGCCAACGCGACTGGTGAGCGGATGACCATCCCCGGGTCCTTGCTCGGCGTCATCTTCATGGCCCTGTTGGTTGCCCCGTCGCTCCTGCGGATGTTCACGAGCACCTGACCAACACAACGGAAGGAAAACCCGTCATGGACAAGTTCACCGGCGCACTCCTCGTGCTCCACCAACACCTCACCTCTCCCCCTCAACGCGGCGAGCGAGGGTCAGTCACCACCGAGCACGTGCTGTGGGCGGTCGCTGTCATCGCCATCGTCGGCATCGTGGTCGCCGCGGTACGGACCTATGTCACGACCCAAGCCGGCAACATCAACTAGCAGGCCCAGGAGCGAGGCCGGCTCGGTGAGCATCGAGTTGGTGATCCTGCTCCCGGCCCTGTTCGCCGTCCTGTTCCTCGGGATGCAGGCGGCGCTGCTTCACCACGCCCAGACCGTGGCCATCGCCGCCGCCCAAGAGGGGGCCCGGGCGGCCGCGGTACAGCACGGACGTGAAGCCGATGGCCACAGCGCCGCCCGCGACTTCATCCACGATGCCGGCGGAGACGGCGTCCTGGCCGACCCGCGTTTGAACGTGACCCGTACGACGACCACCGTCACCGTCGTCGTACGCGGCCACTCGTTGAGCGTCATCCCCGGGTGGTCACCAGTAGTCCGCAAACAGGCGTCCCTGCCAGTCGAGAGAGTGACAGCACCGTGATGACCCGCCGGCCCTGGGCCTGGTCCCGAGCCCGCTCCTGGGGGCCCGGGGCCAGCAGTGAGCGTGGTTCTGCTGCGATCGAGGCAGCGGTCGGCGTTCCTGCGTTCGCGCTGTTCGTCGGGCTGATCCTGTTCGGCGGCCGTACTGCAGTCACCCACCAAGCGGTGGAGTCCGCGGCCGCGGACGCTGCTCGGGCCGCGACGATCGAGCGCACGGGCGCGGCGGCTCGTACCGCGGCTCAGGACGCTGCGAGCGTGAGTCTGGCCAACCAGGACATCGATTGTCTGGCTATTGATGTCGCCGTCGACGTCAGCGAGTTCGCGCGGCCAGTAGGGCAGCCGGCTTCGGTCACGGTCAGCGTCACGTGCCGTCTGGACCTGTCGGATCTCTCGGTCCCGGGCGTGCCAGGGAGCAGGGCGGTCAAGGCCACGATCACCAGCCCCGTTGACACGTGGAGGCAACGCCAATGACCAGTCGGTCCGCCCGGGCCCGGGCCGGGGCGCGCGATGAGCGGGGATCCATCTCAATCTGGCTCGTCACGGCCAGTTTCGTGATGATCCTGCTCGTTGGCCTGGCCGTCGACCTCGGTGGGCAGGTCCACGCCCAGCAACGTGCCCACCACTTGGCCGCCCAAGCCGCACGTGCGGGCGCCGACCGGGTCCAGGCCTCCCCCGCCATCGAAGGCCATGAGCTGCGCGTCAGCACCGTGACCGCACGTGCCGCCGCAGCGGACTACCTCGCAGCAGCCGAGGTGGACGGGAGCGTCGAGATCGTCGGCGGTCACACCGTGCGAGTGCAGGTCCACGACACCTACACGCCCGTGTTCCTGGGAGTCATCGGGCTCGGTGCACGCACCGTGACCGGTGACGCCTCGGCGCGCATCATCCGCACACTCGGAGGGAGTGAACAGTGACCACCACCCGCCAACGCCTCGCCGGTCTGGGCGCCACTCTTGTGCTGCTGGCCCTTGTCGTCGGGGCACCGTTGATCCTGCTCGGGATTGGGGCCCGCCCCTGGGAGACACCGTTCGATGAGCTGCGCGTGCTGTTGTTCAGCCCCGACGACGGACACCTCGCTCTCTTCGTGATGACCGTCGTGGCGTGGTCTGGCTGGGCGTTCACCGCGTTCTCGTTCGTGGTGGAGATTGTGTCCCGCGCCCGCGGCATCCAGGCGCCCCAACTGCGCGGGTTTGCCGTCCCTCAAGATGCTGTCGGGAGGCTGGTCGCCGCAGCCGCGCTGCTGTTCACGATCGCGCCCATACCCACCCCGGCCTCCACGCCCCTCACGGCCCACGCTGCCCCCTTGTCTCCCGCCCTGGCCCACGACGACATCCCGGGCCCTCCCGGGGCACCCGACACCGTCGAGACAACGGAGACCCCTGCGCCCATGGGCTCGCCCATGGCAGCGCCCAAGCCCGTCAGCGCTTCCATCACCACCACTCCCGGGCCCGCCCGTGGGCAGGGCACCATCGCCTACACAGTGCGGAGGGGCGACAGCCTGTGGCGCATCGCCGAGCAGCGCCTCGGGGACGGAGCCCGGTTCACCGAACTCGTCGACCTCAATGCCGATGTCCTCAACGGCCAGGCCGACTTCATCCGTCCGGGACTGGTGTTGCGCCTTCCTGCAGAGGCCGCCATCGCGGAGCAGGACACACACCTCGTCGTGCCTGGGGACACGTTGTGGGATGTCGCCGACGAGCACCTTGGGGACCCGGAGCGCTATCCCGAGATCGTGCAGGCCTCCCAGGCCACGGTGCAGAACGACGGTCGGAAGTTGATCGACCCAAACCTCATCCGGCCGGGCTGGAGCCTGACTCTCCCGACGCACACCAACCCCGCTGGGGTGCCCGGCCCCGCAAGGGAGACAGAACCCCACACGACCCAGAAGGTACGCCCCGTCCCCGGCCAGGACCCCGTCGTCCCGGCCTCACCAGATTCCGACCCTGATGCCGGTGCCGAACGGGCTGAGGACCCAGCGGTTGAGGTGACTCAGGAGCCGCCCGCCGAAGCCGACGACGAATCAGTCCCAGTGGCACAGTGGCTCGTGCCAGGGCTGCTCGGAGGTGGAGCACTGCTGGCCGGTGGGGTCCTCATCGCCCTGCGGGCCCACCAACGCACCCAGCAGCGGCACCGACGACCAGGATTCACGATCGCTCCCCCTCCCCCGGTACTACGCAACGTCGAGAAGACCGTCACCGTGACGGCCGGCCCTGCGGCCAATGCCCTGGAAAAGCTGAACCTTCTCCTGATGCACCTTGCCCAGGACGTCGGAACGGCCCCTGCCCTCCACGGAGTCGAGTTGAGCCGCACCAGAGTGACTCTGCACCTGGTCGAGGCGAGGACACCGGTGGCACCCTGGACAGGCACGGGGATGGCGTGGTCGTGCGATCTCGACACCGACGTGGACGACCTCGACCGCATCCCGCCCTACCCACTACTGACAAGCATCGGGCAGGCCCCGGACGGGAACCTGTGGCTCCTCGACCTCGAGTTGCCTCGCATCGTGACCCTCGGCGGCGACCCGGATCGCGCCCTGGCCCTGGCCCGTCATCTCGCCGCTGAGTTCGTGCTCAACCCTTGGGGGATGGTGAACCAGGTCCACACAATCGACCTGGCCCCCGAACTCAGCCCGATGTCAGAGGGACGCTTCCAGCACCACGCCCAGGAAGATCTCGACTTCCTACGTTGGCTCAAACGAGCCGCGGACTGCGACGGCGACCCCGAAGGGTTCCACGTCCTCCTCGTCCCGGCGAGCGTGTCCGCTACTTTCGTGGACGACTTCGCCCAATTCACGAAGACACATCCCGACCGCACTGGCTGCACCGTGATCAAGGTGGGAGAGCCCACCGACCGGGCGTCGATGCCCCTTCGGCTGGAGCTCACTGCCGACGGGCACCTCCTGGTGCCACACCTGAGCCTGACCCTCACCGCAGCGGGACTCAGCGCAGACGAAGCCGCCGCCTGCGCGGCCCTGGTCGACATCACCCACTACGCCCAGCAAGCTCCCATCCCCCACGACGCGAACGCCACTGGTCGACGTGCCCTCGCCGACCAAGCCGGAGCGCTACGCGAAGAACTCACCGAACCCCGACCCGAGACCGGGGAGGCCGGCCCGCAGTCGCTTCTGCCAGCTACGGCCGAGGAGTACGAGGCGATCGCGGACACAACGATCGACGACATCGGCGTGCTCGCGCCCCTCGTTCCGACTCAATCGCGTCGCCAGGTGGAGGACGCCGACCCGGACCTCGACCGCGATGTGGCGGACTGGTTCGACGCCCAGTGCCCGGTGCCGCGACTGATACTGCTTGGAGCAGTCGACCTGCGTGCTCCGACCGAGCGGCAGCGCCCCTTGGAGCGGCGACCGTTCTACTGCGAGCTCATGGCCTACTTGGCGCTGCACCATCCCGGTGTGCGCGGTCCGGCAGTACGCGCCGCCTTCAGCCTGACCCCCAAACGGTTGCGCACCGACATCGCGTTGCTGCGCGATTGGCTGGGCGTCAGCCCTCGCAGCGGAGAACTCCACCTTCCGCTCGCCACCGACACCGCCCAACATCGCGCCCACGGCACGAACGGGTACGTCCTGCATGACGTATTGGTCGACTTCGACCTCTTCACTCGACTCCGCGCCCGAGGCCAGGCCCGTGGCGCCGAGGGAGTGACGGACCTTGTGACGGCACTGGAACTCGTGAGGGGAACACCATTCAGCAACCTGCGGCGAGAGGGTTGGCAGTGGCTCCTCGACGATGAACGGACCCATGACACCGCGCTGCAAGCCGTGGTCGACGTCGCCCATCTCGTGGTCGTCGACGCCCTGGCTCGGGGCGACCTCACCGTGGCTCGCGCCACCGGTGAGAAGGCCTGCCGAGTCGCCCCCGACCACGACTCCTGCACCCTCGACCTCGCTCGAGTTCTGGAGGCCCAAGGCGATGCCGACGCCGCGCAGCAACTGCTCAAGGACCGGATCCACAACCGCACCGACGACGAACTCGGGCCCATTGACCTCCCTCGTCGCACCGCCCTCCTCGCGGAGCGCCGCGCACGCCGGTAAGTCCGAGACCCGGGACGACAACGGAGTGGCTTTGGGGAGAGCACCTGAGCCCTTCGCCCGAATATCGCCACAACTTTCCCCGGGCCCCCTCCTGACCAGCACAAACGCTATTTCCCGGGCCCCTGGCGTGCCTCCCCGGGCGGGGGCCCGGGGGCGCTTTCACGGGCCCCCGCTGGCGCATGGTCGAAGGCATGAACACCGCTACCTCACCTTCGGCTTCACCGACCCGATGGACCACCGAGTTCGTGCACGCGTTCCGGCAGTGCACCGAACCAGGGGTAGCGGCGCGCGTCTTGGCCGGGCGGGGTGTCGCGGTGTTTCCGTGCGTGGCGGGGGCGAAACAGCCGCTGACCCGGCGCGGGTTCCATGACGCCACCACTGACCCCGCCCAGGTAGATCGTTGGTGGCGCCGGTGGCCGGAGGCGAACCTTGGTCTGCCGACCGGCACGCCTGCGGGGGTGGACGTGGTCGATGTGGACGTGCACGCCGAAGCCAGTGGATACGGGCGGTTCGCTGAAGCCACGACCGAGCAACTCACCGACAAGTGGGCATGGCTCGTGCGTACCCCCTCCGGCGGGTTGCACGCCTACTTCCTGCACGCGGGCATCGAGCAGCGGTCCTGGCAGGTGCCCAGCGCTCACATCGACTTCCGTGGTGACGGTGGATACGTCATCGCTCCCCCTTCGAGGCTCACCCAACCCGACGGGTCGAGCCGTGCCTACCAGGTCATCGCGATCGCCCAACACTCTCCCACGAGCGTCGACGCATCCGCGCTGCGAACGTTCTTGGAGCCCCCGCGCGCTCCCCGGCAACGGCTCGAGACTCCAACGCGCGATCTCAACCCCCAAGGCTTGCTCCGGCACGTCGCCAGCGCGCCCGAGGGCGGACGCAACCAGGCCCTGTTCTGGGCGGCGTGCTGCATGGCCGAAGAAGGTCACCAGTTCCAGGCCGCCCTCAGTCAACTCGGCGAGGCCGCGCACCTCGCGGGTCTGCCCGACCCCGAGATCGAGTCGACGATCCGCAACGCCTATCGCCGCACCCAGCCCACAACCGGCGCGGCGTCCTCCCATTCGTCCCGAACCTTGTCGAGAGCCGTGAACCTGTGAACGTCTATCAGCCGTACGAGCTTCGCACGGACCGAACCCTCGCCCCCGTCGCCGTGACTGAGAGCGGAACAGCTGTAGCGAGTGAGGAGCGATCAAGACTCGCCACGCATGGGGATCCCTCGTTGGCGCCGCAGCCGACCGCGGGAGAATCTGGCGCCGGAGGACCCGGAGTGGCGTGGGTGCGTCCTACCGACCTGGCCACACGTGCGGGAGCCTCGCTCACCGGTCGGGCCATCGATCTCGAGGTCGCGTTGGTCCGCCGGGTCCGGCGTGTGCCGGTCTCAGCCACACGGGCGGTGTACGACGCGGCGCAGCGCCCCAACGCTCATCGCCATCAACAGGGCACTGGTCCCGCGGCTGCTCCAGTCGTGCCCGCGGTGACCGAGGAACGGGGGCTGTGATGAGCATCGAATCGTTCATGACCGCGGAGGGGCTGCGCGAGCTGTTGTGGCGCTTGCAGTTCCGTGAAGCCGATTGGCACGGCCCCGAGGTGCGGGCCCTGCTCGAGTTCACGATGGAGAAGTACGCGGGGTTGGCCGCCAAGTACGGCTACGAGCCCGAGGAGGTCGCGTCCGCTGCCTTCGAGATCCTGGTCTCCCGGCCCGAACTTGAATCCGACGACCCGTGGGGCATGTTGACCCGAGCGTTGCACCTCACCTTGATCTACCGCCATCGCGCGGACGGATTGCTGTGTTCCACCGACACCGCACGACGTGGCGAGTTGGCCTCCTTCCACGACCCCGATCGATTCTGCGACCACGACCCGCAGTGGCACACCTACCTGCACGCTCTGCAAGTCGGCTTCCAAACACCGGCCGAATCCGACGCGCAGGTCCCGGAGGAGCATGCCGACCCGAACGGCAGGCCGACCAGCGCGCGGCAGGCACGCGAGGACGCTGTGAACGTGTTCATCACCCTGGGCTGGCCGCCCGACGTGGCGCGCAGCGGTGTGGAGTACGTGTGTGCCCGTCTCGAGCAGTCGGGCAATCGGCCGCGGGCACATGAGTATCTGCGCCGCGACCGCTTCGCGCTCTCGTATCTCGACGTTGACCAGCGTCACTGGTTGGCCATGCTGCGCGTCCTCTTGGGCCACCTGGATCCGGACCGTCAGAACACCAACGCCGGACGAGGAGTCCTGCTGCTGCTTGTCCTGGGATTCACCGCCGACGACATCGTGCAGATGCCGGAGTTCGAGAACACCCTGCGTCCTGCGGCCAGGACTCTGACAACGGGAGCCGGCCATGAATGACCACCACGGCACCATCGAACTGGGTCGTAGCGTCGACTCGATCGTCATCGGCATCCGCCACCGTCAGGAGCTGGGCGACATCGATGCGCTGATGAAATCCATCGCGACGCGTGGTCTCCTCCAGCCGATCACGATCACCCCGGACGGGATCCTCGTGTGTGGACGTCGGCGTCTGGAGGCGGTCAAACGGTTGGGCTGGCGCACCTTGAAGGTGTGGGTCCGTTCGGGGTTGTCGGATGACTTGTCGCGCATCCTGTCCCAGTGCGACGAGCAGACCCTGCACAAGCCGCTGACTCCGATCGAGGAAGGCAAGCTCTATGAGGAGCTGTCCAAGGTGCTGGCCGAGGACGCGCACCTCCGCCAGGAGGAATCGCGCTTCGGGTCGTCGGCGCCCAGCGGAGGAATGAACGGTGGTGCGGACTCCGCACCACCGTCGGGGGCAGGAAGAACTCGTATCCAGGCCTCCCAGCTCGTCACCGGCAAGCAGTCTCACCAGCGCCTCGAACAGATCAACGCGGTACGCCGGGCGTCCCGCGACCAGCACCTGCCCGAGCTCGTGCGTGAACTGGCCAAACGGGAGCTGCGTGGCATCAACGACGGAGCCGACGTCAACCCTGCCTACTTGCGGGTCAAGGCAGCTATCGAGCTCGTTGGGCAGGAGCCACGGCTTGAGCCGCCCACCAACGAGGAAATCGCTGAGATGGGGGAAGACGCCCTTCAACGCGTGAGTCAGGAACGCACCGAGCGTCCGTCGCCGCCCCGCCAGCCTGGCGCTGCTGTGCGCCGATCTGTTCGGGCATTCGTCCATACCTGGAGCGACCTCGACGGGTGGACCCGGTTCTACGACCCGCACTCGTTGGCAGCCGAGCTGACGGACAGGGATTGGGAGATGTTCCAGCGTGTGGTCGCCGAGACAGTGGCCTTCGCCACGGAGGTCCATCAGCTCAGGTCTTCCAGCCGCTCCGGCTCACCCCACCCGTCTGCTGCCTCATGAGCCGTAGTCCAGGGCCGCGCCGGTAGCTCTTCCATCTCTTCGCTATCGAGGTGATCGTTGTGAAGTCTTCAGCAATCCGCCACCCGCGTCGCCGTGTGCTGATCGCACTGGGAGCGGCCGTGGTCCTCGTGGTCGCCATGTTGGCGGCGACGGTCGCCGGCTACCGCACGAGCGGGCCTGCTGCTGAGCGTGCGGCGCCTGTTGCTTCCGGTCCGGTGTCCCCGGATCCGGGGGTCGCATCTGGCCCGTCGAACGAGTTGGCCCCCATCCTCCAGACACCGGACGCGAACCAGTTCGCTCGCGAGGTGGCCTCGGCGTTGTTCGCCTGGGATACCCGCTCCCTGGTCCCCCGTGCCGCGCACGTGGATCACTTGGTGGCCGTGGCCGACCCGACAGGGGAATCCTCGCCTGGCTTGGTGGGCGATCTCGACACCTACCTGCCCTCGCAAGAGATGTGGGTGCAGTTGGCCCAGTACGAGACTCGACAGTGGCTGGTCATTGAGTCCACGGAGACGCCTGAGGCGTGGGCGGTAGCCGAGGCCCAGGCCAGGGACACGTTGGCGCCGGGCACGGCCGCGGTGACCGTCCGCGGCGTACGTCACCGCGCCGGGGTCTGGGAGAACGAGTCTGTCACGTCGACGCACGACGTCGCGTTCACGGTCTTCGTGGTGTGCGGCCCCTCGTACGAGCAGTGCCACCTGCTGCGGTTGTCGATGCTCGACCACCCGTTGGAGTGAGCGGTCGTGATGAACAAGGCCATCCTGACCGGCTGTGTGTTGATCCTCCTCGCGCCGTTCTGCGCGCTGCTGGGGGTGGTTGTGCTGTTCAACCCCGCGGCCCAGGCGGCATGCCCTCCCATCTCGACCCAGACGAGCGGTGATGCCCAGGTGCCGGAGACATCTCGCGTCGTACGCCCCCTCCCGGACGACGTCGGAACCATCACCAGTCGGTACGGGATGCGCCGGCACCCCACCACCGGAATATGGAAGCTGCACAGCGGGCTCGACCTCGCTGCCCCTGCCAGCACCCCGATCCTCGCGGTCGCCGATGGCGTGGTGGCGTTCGCCGGGCCCGCGACGGGCTACGGGAACCTCATCCTCATCACCCACACTGTGGGCTCCAAGGTGGTCGGATCTGGCTACGCGCATATGCATGGCGACGACGTTCTCGTCAATGCCGGTGACCCAGTGACGGCAGGGCAACTCATTGCCCGGGTGGGGTCATCGGGGTACTCCACCGGTCCGCACCTGCACTTCGAAATCCGCGCCGGCGGGGCATCCGGTACGACGGTCGACCCCGAACCGTGGCTCGCCGCTCAGGGCGCGATCGCCGCTGCTGTCACAGAGGAGACATCAGCGACTACCTGCGGGACTCCGAAGGCGACGGCCTACACCGGCGACGACCCCAGCGCGCTGGTCGACGACCCCACCAGTAGCGGCCAGATCACCCGCCGGACGGCTCGTGTTCTCGCCCTGGGTCAGGCGAACTTCCCGGGCTCAGCCTGGTCCTGCTGGTCCCCTCGCTCTGGGCCCTCCGAGCACCCGCTCGGTCGTGCCTGTGACGGCACCTTCGGCAACAGCATCGGCACCGCCGCCTCCGGCCCAGCACTCGCGCTCGGGTGGCGGGTGACGAACTGGCTCAAAGACAACGCCGTCGCGCTCGGAGTGGACTACCTCATCTGGCAGGGCAAGATCTGGTCTGTCGCCAGGCGCGACGAAGGGTGGCGGCCCTACAACGGCGGCGGCATGCACGACCCTGGCGACGTCACCGGCGGACACTTCGACCACCTGCACTGGAGCGTCGGGGACTGATGTCGGCAATGCCGTCGAGTCAGCTGTCCAGTTCCTCGGCCCACGCATCGAAGTAGGCACGTAGTTCGGACACGTCGACTGTGGTTATGGGGAAGTCTTCGTCTGGAGCCGACGGTGTGAACGGAGCATCTGGACGAAGACGCTGGCATCGAATCCGGCATCAGCTCGAGACGCTTCCGCCAGGATCTCGTGCGCGAAGTGCTGGTGGATGGCGTGGACATCGGTGAAGTCGCGCGGTTCTGCACGGCTGAACAGGGCGAGAGTCTTGCGGATCGCGAGCTCAAGCGGAGGCAGCGTCGGTCCGGCGATAGTGACGGTCGGCGTCCCGGTCGGGGGGGGGGGGGGGGCTGTCAACGGCAAGATCGACGTAGACCACCTCATCGTCGACATTCTGGGACCCCGCACGACGTACGAGCGCGATGCGCCTGAAGTCGGGTCCACTGCGGAGCACCTCGGCGGACCACGACTGTGCCTGAGCTGCGGCGATCAGAGCGGTTGCGGCCGCATCAACGTCTCCTCCACCTCGCTGGGTGAAGAAGTCAAGGTCATCGGTGTCACGCACGACAATCCCTTGCGCGATGAGCGCACCACCACCGGCGAGGAGGAATCCCACGGAATCCGGCAGGGAGAAGAACATCCCGGCTGCATCGAGCTGGAACTGCGTGAGTCGACTCGCGGCCGGATCGCTCACGCGACCGGCCCTCGGCATCGAGCGATCGTGGGCTCCCAGGCCGACCTCAACGCGCTGGGAAGGATCAGGTCTTCCCAGAGGTCGATCAGGAAAGCGCCGTCGACATAGGTCAGCAGGTCTTCCTCGGTGCCCTCGCGCAGGACGATCTCGTACACCCGGGCACGCTCAGCACGGTCCGCCAGATGGTAGGTCCGCGAAGGGCCGGACCAGTAGAGATGACCCGGCAGCACGACTGATGCGATGGCATCCTCCACGTCGAGGCGCCACAACCGGTCCGGGACGACATACGGCTCCCCCCGAGGCCCAGCATGTTGGGCGAAGCTAACACGTGGCGCGAGATCCAAGTCGTAACCGATGCTGCGCACGATTCTCTCGGCGACCGCCAATGTTGGTGACTTACCGCCACGCTCGTACTCCGACAGCGTGGGCTGCGATGTGCCCGACCGTTGCGCCAACGCCCGCTGCGACAGCCCACTGCCGTGGCGTGCACGCGCGATGATCGTCCGCTCAGTCATAGCGAGATGACATCTGACTGAATATCGCGACGCAACGAGTTGATCCGCGCAACCGTGCCCGTCACCGGAGGGCTGGTGCACCTGCAGTACGTGAACACAACGTCGAGTCTTCTCTTTGCTGTTGGTCCAGACTTCAGCGCCATCCACGGGCCAGGCTCCTTGAGCCAGATCGTGGGTGCGCTGCTGACGTACGGCCTCATCCTCGCGGTGCTCATGGTGATCATCTGTGCCGCAACGTGGGCACTGGCGTCCTCGTCAGGCAGTTGGCACGCCGTGGCGAAGGCCAAGGCCGGACTGTTCGTCGCCTTGGCAGGCGCGGTTCTCACCGGCGGCGCGTTGGCGTGGGCCAACTGGCTCCTGGGTGTCGGGGGTTCGTTGTGAGCGAGGAGCAGTTGCCTTCGACATCGAAGGCATGCTCCACCGGGCAGCTGTCGCGACTGCTCCGGACTGGTCGGGCGCTCCCCTCCACTTCACCACCGACTACCACTCGCCACTCGACCTGGACGAGGCCTTCGCGCCCTGGAAGTTCCTACACCACCTCGACCGGTCGGGCCACGGGAGTCGGATGTGGCATCGCGGCGTCACGGTCTCCGGCGGGAACGGGCACGACTTCGACTTCTTCAACGCGGATCTGCGGTGCGGACCGTGGGAGCACCCCGCCTCCGATCAGGGCTGCCAGTGCGTGGGCGAACTGATGTACCAAGCCATCTGCAGCCCGTGCGAGTGGCACGTCATCACCGCCGCGGAGAACCTCGCCGTCGAGGTGTGGCACGACCACACCTTTCCCGGGTGGCGGGAGTTGCCGCCGGTCCCGCTACGGCTACGCGACGTCGAGAAGCCGGAGACCACGAGGTCAGCCGCCGCGTGGATCCACGACCACTACCCGCCGTCGATGCAGGTGCCGGGCGCGCCGGTAATCACCGAGCGAACGCCGAAGCGCACCCGTCACGTCCCGGGACGTTCACCGTGGGGTGGGTACGACATCTCCCACACGGCCGTGGATCCCGAGCGGGTGGTGGAGCAACTCGTTCGCCGTGTCCGTCCTGCTCCTCGGCCGCCCGCCGCG
Source organism: Nocardioides sp. Z21_20 (assembly GCF_059766585.1). Lineage (NCBI taxonomy): Bacteria > Bacillati > Actinomycetota > Actinomycetes > Propionibacteriales > Nocardioidaceae > Nocardioides > Nocardioides sp. Z21_20. The sequence goes on along the minus strand of NZ_JCBAJX010000008.1, from coordinate 153,159 downwards.
GTCCGCGTCGATGAACTCGCGCGCGGGGTGGAGATGTGACGAGCACGGGGCGTGCACCTGAGTAGCGAGGCAACTTCGCCGCAGACTCCGGAGGAAATCGTGATCACTCTTGGCTTCCCGCGCAACGTGTTCTACCTGTTGCCCACCGACATCACCATCAACCCGAACTCCAACGGGTTGCCCGGCATCGGTCAACTCCGCTCCCTCGTGGGCGCGGCCATGACAGTGGGGCTGATCCTCGCGGTGCTCGCCATCATCATCTCCGCAGTCGTGTGGGCACTGGGTGCGAACTCCTCGAACCCGCATCTGGCTGGGCGCGGCAAGGTCGGGGTGCTGGTCGGCGTGGGTGCGGCGATCGTCACCGGCGCCTCAGTGGCGCTGGTGAACTTCTTCTGGAACGTCGGCCAAGCGGTCTGACCGCGCGGCCACAGGACTTCTGGAGAGCTGTCATGACTGATGTGTGCGACATCCCCGTCATCTCCTCGATCTGCACCCAGGCCGGCGACACCGCGGGGGCACTGGTCGCAGCGCCGTTCGAGTACTTCGCCTCCGCAGCCGGCGGAGCCGCAGCGCACATGTTCAAGGGCGTGTGGCTGCTCATGGACACCACCACGATGGTCGACATCACCAGTGGAGAGTTCACCCGGGTCTACAACATCGTCTTCGGCGTCGCAGTCTTCGTGATGCTCGGGTTCTTCCTGCTCCAGGTCATGGGATCCATGATTCGCCGCGAACCCGCCGGCCTGTCGCGTGCGCTCCTGGGCCTGGCGAAGTCGATCCTGGGATCATTCGTCGTCCTCACCTTGCTGGCTGCCGCACTCGAGATCACCGACCGCATCTGCCTCGGCATCGTCTACGCGGCCGGGACCACGATGGATGAGATGGGCGAACGCCTCGCCCTCCTCGTGGGTGGCCTGGGCGTGACCACGTTCGCCTCACCCGGGGTGGGCGTGGTGATCACCATCTTCCTGGCCTGCCTGGCCATCAGCGCCGCGACGATCGTGTGGATCAGCCTGCTGGTGCGCAAGGCGTTGCTCTTGGTGGCCATCGTGTTCGCACCCATCGCCCTGTCAGGAGCATCGTGGGACACCACCCGTGGCTGGATCGGCAAATGGGCTTCGCTGGTCGTGGCGCTCATCGTGTCCAAGGTCGTCCTGGTCGTGATCTTCCTCCTCGCCACCGCCCAGGTTTCGGCACCGATCACCACCGACCTGGCCTCGATCAGTGACCCGATGGCCGGCATCGTCCTCATGCTGGTCGCGGGGTTCGCGCCGTACATGACCTACAAAGCCATCAGCTTCATGGGCTTCGACATGTACCACTCGATGTCGACCGAACAGGAAGCCAAGACCGCCCTCAACCGCCCGATCCCCCTCCCCACCGGTGGCCGCGGCGGATCACTGATCCCCAAGATTCTCGGCGGCTCCTCCAACGGTTCAGCTCAAGCTGCCCCCACCGGCGGGGCACCGGCGCCTGCGGCTCAGGCTGGAGCTGGAAGTGCTGCTGGCGGCGGGGCAGGTGCGGCCGCCGGTGGTGGCGCTGCGGCCGGTGGGGTGTTGGCCGGAGCCGTGGTGGGCGCCCAGGTGGCCAAGGGGGCAGCGACCGCGGGGGTTCGTACCGGGCACGCCACCGGCGCTGCTGTCTCGGGGCAGGCGCAGGCCGCCCAGCAGTCCGGGGCGACCGGGCAGGCGCCGCCACCTCAGGCCCCTCCGCAACGGGTGCCTGACCCGATCGCGTCGGCGCGGAGGAGCAGGTCATGACTACACCGGGCTGCCCGGGTGCTCCTTCGCCCACAAGTGAGTACGGCTTGGCGCCGGTGAAGTTCTCCCGGCTGGCGCGTCGCGGGGTGCTGCTGGGGCTCAGCGCGTCACAGCTGGTGGTGGTCGGATTCGGTGCGGTGACGTTGGTTGGCGCCCTGTACACCGGTGGCCGGGCTCCGCTGCTCTACGTAGCACCGATCCTGTTGCTCTGTGCCGCGTTGGTGTGTGTGAGTGTGAGTGGACGCAAGCTCGTCGAGTGGTTGCCGGTGGTCGCCAAATGGGGTTGGCGACGAGCGGGCGGGCAGCTCGTCTACCGACGTCGCATCACTGCGCCACGTCCGGCCGGGACGTTGGCCCTGCCTGGGGACGCAGCACGATTGCGTCAGCTCGTCGACACCGACACCGACGCCGTGTTCGTCCACGATCCATATCGGGCCACGCTCACAGCCGTGGTCGGTCTCACCCACCCTGCGTTCATCCTGCTCGACCCCACCGAACAACACCGGCGCGTGAGCGCGTGGGGAAGGGTGCTGGCCACTGCGTGTCGATCCGGCCGGATCGCCTCGCTCCAGGTGATGGAACGCACTCTCCCAGACTCCGGCAAGGGACTGGCCGAGTGGTGGAGCGCCCACGGAACCCACGACCATTCGTGGACGTCACGCACGTACGCCGAGCTCATCGACCGCGCAGGACCCGCCAGCGAGCGCCACGCCTCGACGGTGTCGATCTCGCTGGACCTCAAGGCCGCTGCGCGGGCAATCCGCGCCGCAGGTGGCGGGAACCGCGGCGCCGCGGCCGTCCTGCGCCAGGAAATGTCGACCCTCACCGCCGCACTGCGCGCAGCGGATCTGACCCCCTCGTCGTGGCTGGGCGCCGGGGAACTCGCGCTGATCCTGCGCACGGCGTACGAGCCCAGCATCAGCGGGGCACTGGAACGCCAAGCGGGCTTGGGGGGCGACCTCGCCACCGCAGGCCCGGTTGCGGTGAACGAAACATGGTCCCAACTCCGCAGCGATTCGGCCCACCACTGCGTGTTGTGGGTCAGCGAGTGGCCTCGCTCGCTGGTCTACCCCGGCTTCCTCGCACCCGTCTTGCTCTCGTCCGGCGTACGCCGCTCGTTCAGCCTGCTCTACACACCGCTGCGCACTGACCAGGCTGCCCGCGACATCCGCAAGAAGAAGACCGAGTACATCTCCGATGCCGCCCAACGCCAACGGATCGGGCAGATCGAGGACGCCCAACAGTCCGCGGAGTACAACGACGTCCTCCAGCAGGAGGCCGACCTCACCGCCGGCCACGGTGTCCTACGTGTCACGGGGCTGATCGCGGTCAGCGCGACCGACGCAGACGAACTCGAGCGCGCCGTCGCCGAAATCGAACAAGCCGCCATCCAATCCTCCTGCGAGACCCGCCGCCTGTGGGGCCAGCAGGCGCAAGCGTTCACCGCAGCCGCGTTGCCGCTGTGTCGCCCCGTCTGAAGCACACCGCCTGACGCACCACCGACCACTCCCCACCTGGAGAAATGATGTCCACTCCCGAAGCTCCCACCGGCCCGGCCTCCTGCGCGGACCAGGTCCAAATCGCACTGCGCCAACTGGCTCATCTCACCCGAGTCATCGACGATCCCCGCGAGGTCTACTCGGTCCTGGGCTCCTTGACCTCCGCCGTCGCTTCCCTGCGCCAATCCCTTCACCAGGTCGCCACCGTGCACGAGCGACCGGCCAGCACCCGCGAATGGCGTACAGAGAACTCCCGCGCCACCCGGGTGGCTGCGCACGAAGCCGCATGGCAACTTCACCGCGCAGCGGCGATGCTGCAGCACGTCAACACCGCCCTCGGCAACGCCCACAACGCGGAAGCCCGCATCACCTACATCGCCCTCGTCGACTCTCCCGCCTCCACCTCGCCGCAGCGCGCGCCTGAACAGGGGCTGGGATTGTGAACGGATCCCGCAACGATCGGCTCCTCAGTTCGGTCCTGCTGACCCCCCGGCGTGAGAAGCGAGGCGATCGTCGTACGCGGCGCGCAGCTGCCCAAAGCCTCCTCGCCCACGACCAGCAGGCCCGCAAGGCCGCCAGACGGGCTCGGGCAGATGAGCTCAGTGCAGAACACCGCGCCACCGTGACGCTCCCTCGTGCAGGTGAACCCGGCCCGGCCGCGTTGCGAACCCCAGGCCGCCTACGGCTCCCGCGCCACCAGGACACCTCCGCCACGCTGGCCGGTGCGTATCCCTTCCTGGCCGAAGGCGGCCTGGGCGCGGATGGAGTGTTCGTGGGCCAGGACCTCTACTCCGGTTCCTCGTTCGTGTACGACCCGTGGGTGCTGTACGCCCGTGGGCTCATCACCGCCCCCAACCTGGTCGTCGCCGGCATTGTCGGGTCCGGAAAGTCGGCCCTGGCCAAGAGCCTCTACACCCGCTCGATCGGCTTCGGCCGCCGCGTCTACGTCCCCGGGGATCCGAAGGGCGAACACACCGCGGTCGCCGAAGCGGTCGGCGGCCGCGCGATCGCGCTGGGACACGGGATGCCCAACCGGCTCAACCCGCTCGACGAGGGCCACCGCCCCGGTGGCGTCGACGACAGCCAGTGGGCTGCTCAGGTCATCGCCCGGCGGCGGGATCTCGTCGGGGCGCTCACTGAAACCGTTCTCGACCGACGTCTCACACCACTCGAGCACACCGCGATCGACGTCGCCTTGACCGACACGGTGCGCTCCACCGCGGTGCCAGTTCTGCCGATGGTCGTCGACCGACTCCTCACCCCCGCTTCCGGAGCCGACGCCGACGGGCGACTCGCCGAGGACGGGCGCCTCGCCGGTCACGCCCTCCGGCGTCTGGTGGCAGGCGACCTCGCCGGACTCTTCGATAGCCCATCCACGGTCTCGTTCGATCCCAGCCTGCCGATGATCTCCCTTGACCTGTCGAGGGTCACCGAGAACGCCACCCTCGTCTCGGTGCTGATGACCTGTGCGTCCGCGTGGATGGAATCAGCACTCCTCGACCCCGCAGGGGGCCAGCGATGGGTGGTGTACGACGAGGCCTGGCGCCTGATGTCCCATCCCGCGCTTCTGCGTCGCATGGACGCCCACTGGCGACTCGCACGTCACTATGGCATCGCGAACATGTTGCTCTTCCACAAGCTGTCCGACCTCGACAACGTCGGGGACTCCGGTTCTGCCATGCGCGCGCTGGCGTCGTCGCTGCTCGCGAACGCCGAGACTCGTGTGGTCTACCGGCAGGAGTCCGACCAGCTCGGGTCCACCGCCACCACACTCGGACTCACCGGGACCGAGCAGTCCCTGCTCCCCACGCTGGGCACCGGACAAGCGTTGTGGCGGATCAAGAACCGCTCGTTCGTCGTCCAGCACCAACTCCACCCGGACGAGCTCGAACTGTTCGACACCACGGGGCGCATGTCGTAGCTCTATTCAGCGGTGCGTCCACGCGTCAGTCGGCCTACGTGCGTTACCGACCGCAGGCCATTCGCGTCGTCGTAGTCATATAGGGCCCACTCGACGCCGGCTGCGTAGGCGTCGTCGCCTCTGGCTCGCACTTGGAACTGCAGGCGGACCGCAGCAGAGGAGCCCGTGTTCAGGCACGCGGCGTACCCGTCCCGGTACCCCTGGTCGAACCGCTGCGTGCCCTGACGTTGCCCCATGCACCTAGTCGAACACCTGTTCGATCAGTCAAACGGTGCTCCTGCTGTCAGGGCCTCCGTGCACACCTTCCTGACACAGACCAGGAGAGGTGGCCGGCGATGCGCAACAGTCTTGAAGAGCGTGAGGCAAAACTTGAGGCGCTGCACGAGAAGCTCGCCGCGTCAGTCGCAGCGCTGGTGACGGGCGAGGACTGGAAGCGGGCGCTGGAGTTCGCGGCCAGGTTCCGGTCGCGGTCGTTCAACAACACGCTGCTGATCCACGTGCAGCACTATTCGGCGCACGTCGAGGGGCGGGTACCCCACCCCTCGCCGACGTACGTGGCGGGGTTCAAGCAGTGGTTGTCGGTGAACCGGCACGTGATGAAGGGCCAGTCCGGGTACGCGATCCTGGCGCCGGTGACGGCGCGGTTCGCGTCCACGACTCCGGATGACCCGGGTTCGTGGCGCCGACTCGGGCCGGGCGAGAAGCATCGGCCGGGTGACACGGTGCGGGCCAAATTGATCGGGCTGCGTCCGGCGTACGTGTGGGACGTGTCCCAGACCGACGGGGATCCGCTCCCCGAACCACCTCGCCCGGCCCTGCTGCTTGGCGAGGCGCCTAAGGGGTTGTGGGACGGCCTCGCGGATCAGATCACCGCGCAGGGGTACGAACTGCGCCTGGTGTCTGACGCCTCCCACATCGGTGGCGCAAACGGGCTGACCGATTTCCTCACCCGCGAGGTGTCGGTCCGCATGGACATGGACGACGCAGCCCAGGTCAAGACGCTGGCCCACGAACTCGGTCACGTGATGCTGCACTCCCCCGCGTCCTCGGTGCAGGACCAGACCCGAGCCGCGGCAGACGCGACGCTGCACCGCGGGATCGCCGAGGTAGAGGCCGAGTCGGTGGCGCTGATGGTGGCAGCCGCGCATGGGCTGGACACGAACGACTACACGGTCCCGTACGTGTCGACGTGGGCCTCCACCGTGCCGGGCAAGTCTCCGGTCGAAGTCGTCCAGGCCACCGCAGACCGCGTACGAGGGGCGGCGATGAAAATCCTCGATGACCTCGACACCGCTCAGGTCAACGACGGTAACCCTCCGGGACTCGACCGCGAGGCACTCGCGGCTAACCGGCGGGTACCTAGCCCACGACGGAACGCGACACGCTCCCCCGTGCCCAGTGGAGCGGGAGTCGAACGATGAGCATGATGAACGCTTCGTACCGCCGTGACCATCCCACCGTCCGTGTGCCGGTGGTGATGCCACTAGTCGAGGTCACCATCGGCCAAGACGGCCACGCGGCCGTGCGGTTGAACGGGGAGCCGTACAGCGTCGACGGATCCCTCACCCGCTCCGATGTGAGCACGGTGCTGGACCAGATCGCCCTGGAATTGGGCACCGCGGTGCGCGCCGAACTCATCGAGAGCGACGGCGAACGATTCACCGATTACGTCACCCCTGGCTCTGCCCCTTTCAGCCCTGCCTTCACCAACGACGTCGACCCGGCATCTACACCCACTCACCCAGAGCCTGACGGGGTGAGACCGCTGTTGTTGTCCGCGTTCGGCATCACGGGCAGCGGGTTCACTGCGGGTGAAGAGGTCGAAGTCTGTGTGGTGGTGACGACGCAGGTCGCGGACGCCGACGGCCAGGCGTTCGTCCGGGTGCCCCCAGCACTTCTGGCCAACCACCCGGACGTGTTGTTGGTTGGACGGTCGTCGGGAACGGTCGCCGCGGGATCCCTGCCCCCGGACGCCGACTCCGCGTAAGCGAGACAAGCCATGAACCCCGGAGGCCGCAGCGCCGATGACACCTTGGCCAACGCCGGCCTGCTCCTGATCGTCGCCGTCGCCGGTCTCGCCGGCCTCCTGCGCCTGACGGGCACCGTTGCAGCGTGGGTTACCGGCGCCGAAGATCCCTATGGAAGTTGGGCTGGCGGCCTCTCCGTCCTGACCGAACCCACGGATCCGGCCGCTGCACTCGGCACCGCAGGACTGTCTGCGTGGACCTACTGGTTGACCCTAACCATCCTGCTGACCATGGTCCTTCTCCTAGCGTGGGCGGGATGGCGTCTCTTCGACGGCGCCAGGCACCGTGCACGACTTGATCCCTCCCGGCTGTCGGGAACAGCGACCAGACGCGACGTACGCGCGACCGCGTCGCGACACTCCTTGTTGAAACGCGGCCGGACACTGCGCCCGTCGCTGCTTTCCCCGACTGCCTCCGACGTGGGATATCTGCTCGGGCATGCACACGGCACGGAGGTGTGGGCCTCAGTCGAGGACTCGATCCTGCTGCTCGGTCCGCCGCGGTCGGGCAAGGGACTGCACATCGTCATCAACGCCATCCTCGACGCCCCCGGCGCGGCAATCACCACATCCACCAGGCCCGACAACATCAGCGCCACCATCGACGCCCGCCGGGCACGGGGGCCCGTCGCGGTGTTCGACCCCCAACGTCTGGCGCAATCGATGCACGCTGGCCTGCGCTGGTCGCCGGTACGCGGGTGTGAAGACCCGCTGACCGCGATGATCCGCGCCACCGGCCTCGCCTCCGCCACGGGGCTGTCATCTGGTGGCGTGGAGTCGGGTGGGTTCTGGGAAGGCAAGACCCGCACCGCCCTGCAGGCACTGCTGCACGCGGCCGCGCTGGACAACCGGTCCCCAGCAGAACTGTTCGCGTGGACCCTAAATCCTGCTGCCGCGGCCGACGCGGTGACGATCCTGTCGAGTCACACCGGCGCTGCGCCGGGATGGGCCGAATCGTTGGAGGCCATGATCAGCACGGATCCTCGTACCCGCGACTCGATCTGGATGGGTGTCTCGCTGGCCTTGTCGAGCCTGGCCGACCCACGGGTGCTGGACACCGTCACCCCCAGGGCCGGAGAGCACTTCGAGCCCGAGCAGTTCCTCCGCGACAACGGCACGCTCTACCTGCTCGCGACCGGTTCCGGCGCCGGGGCGTCGTGGCCTCTGGTGGCGGCATTCATCGAAGACCTCGCCGAGACCGCCCGCCACCTCGCCGCAGCCTCGCCCGGTGCACGACTCGACCCGCCGCTACTCCTGGCACTCGACGAGATCGGCAATCTGTCCCCCCTCCCCTCGCTGCCCATGTTGATGGCGGAGGGCGGCGGGACCGGGATCACCACGATGCCCGTCCTGCAGTCGCTGTCCCAGGCCCGTGACAAGTGGGGCGACCACGCCGCTGGCGCGATCTGGGATGCCTCGATCGTGAAGATCGTCCTCGGCGGCGCATCCTCGGCGAAGGACCTCCAAGACCTGTCGGCACTCATCGGTGAGCGCGACGAGCTCACCGACTCCACCTCGATCGGTGACTACGGATCGCGCAGCGTCCAACGCTCCACCCGCCGCGTATCAATCCTGCCCCCGGAGAAGATCCGCACCCTGCCGTTCGGCACTGCCCTGGTGCTGCTGCGCTCCACCGCCCCGCTCATCACCCGGCTGCGGCCGTGGACCACGCGCCACGACGTACAGCCGTCGACGAGGCCGCGGTGGGCGCCCATCTGGCGACGGCCTCGGGGGTCAGCGCGCACCTGAGAGACGAGAGCGGTTGCCACCCAGGCACCGCGTCGGTGTCAGGAGCACGTGATGACGATTCCTACCCAGATGAGCCTGCCCGGGTTCATCGCCACCACTCCGGAGCTGACCCACACCCAGACCGGGACCGAGCGGTTCTACGCCCGCGTCGGGGTGGAGCACTACCGCAGGGAGACCGACGGCACCTATACGCAGCTCGAGACGAGCTTCCACAGCCTGGTGGCCTACAACAAGACCGCGCTGCACGCGTACGAGCAGTTCCGGGTCGGCGACTCCATCGTCGCTTCGGGCTACATCAACGAGTACGAGGTCGAGCGCCACGGTCACGTTGAGATGCGCGAGGAGTTCGTCGCACGGCGCCTGGGCCACGACACCGCGCGTACCCGCTACGAAGTGGACCGGTCCCCACGGACCGAGCCCGCGGCACCCGGCGTCGAGGTCCCGCAGCAGCAACCCCGTGTCACCCCTGCGGCCACGGTCGCGAGCCCCTCCGCGAACTCCGTCCCGGCCGCTCACGGCATGGGCATCTGAGCGGGCCTATCGCCATGACCTCCCACGACCCGTCATCGACCTTCGCCTCGCGCATGGGCGCCGTCGACAGCCAGGACGCCGTGTCGGTCGATGACGGCTTGGTCCGGCCGATCAACTGGAACGTCCTCACCGCGGCCGAGGCGGAGAACGAGTGGCTTGACCTCAACGCTTGGGTCCACTGGCTGCGCTTCGCCTACGGACTCTCCGTCGCGATCATCCCGCCGCTGTGGCATCGCCACAACGCCATGGTCCTCGAACTCTCCGCGCTGCACCGGGCTTGGCTCGCCTCCGTCGACCCCGACGGCCCACCGGGCGGTCAACTCCAGTGGCACGAACAGTTCGCCAACAGCCGTCACCGGCTGCGTGAGTGGGTGCAGATGGCCGGCACCAAGCTCGACCGCGACCGGCCCACCCGCATCACCACCTGGCCCGGGGATGAGCCCCAACCGCCGGCCATCGAGGCCGAGATCACCGACCGCGAAGCCGACTTCTACAGCTTCGTCGCCCTGGATCTCGCAGCCCGCCGGAGCGTCGAGGAACGCGTTGCCCGCCGCCGCGCCCTCCACTCCACCTGACCAGTCCGACGCTTCAGGAGCCCCGATGAATCGCAGCGACGCCATGGCCATCACCCGCGCGAGAGTGCTGATCACCGCGCTGGCCGACCACCCCGAGCATGCGTTCCCGCCCATGGCCAACAGCGACTACGAGCGAGCCCTCGTCGACTTCGACACCATCTGCGGTCCACGAGCACCCGGGCTGCCTGCCCTGCGGCCTGCGGGGCAGGCCAGTGAGCTGTACGACCAAGCACTCAACGCCATCACCATCCTCGGAGACCTCGGGATCCTCGACGGCCTGCAGGTCGAACTCGTCCTCGATGTCCTCGACCAAGCGTTCAACGGGCCCTGGTGATGTACGGCCACTCCAGTGCAGCAGTACGCGACGCGGTCGGCGACCTGCTACACCATCAACGCCTCACCAAACCGATCGGCGCCGTGCACCTCCTCGACGAGCCCAGGTTTGACAGCTACCGGGACGATCTCGCCCTGATCACCCGATACCGGCAGGTGCTGCTCGGGTGGTGCTGTCAGTTGGCGCGAATCTCCACCGCCTACTCCCTGCCAGGCCCCAGCGGGGAAACGTCCTCAAGCCCCGCGCGGGATCTCCACGACCAGCTCCGCAGCGCGTACGCCCACTCCCCCACACGCGCCCCCAGCATGGACGACCTCACCACTCCCGACTCCACCGCGGTAGTCGAGCTCTGGCGCACCGCCGCCCGGGCAGCAGTCCTCGCCGAGGTCGACTTCAACCCGACCCTGGCGCCGGCCGCGCTCAGCGCAGGTGAACGCATCGTCATGCTCAAAGACGTCGCCGACGTCACCCACGCCCTCGTGTCCCTCGAGCGGCGATACCGAACCCTCCCCGGCTGGCTGCCGCTCGACAACACCCGCCGGTTGGGACGCAGCGCGCAGTTGGCTCGCCTCTTCGCCGACGACCAACAGGTCGACTACGCGATCGACCATCGAGGACAACGCCCCTGTCCCGGACTCATGGCCGACGGCGAACGCACCGGCATCGCAGGCCTCCTCGCCGCCGAACACAACCTGTACGTCCAGCTGGTGCGCCACTTCCCCGACGCCACCAGCCTGCGTCTGGTCCTGGACTCCCAACGCCTGATCTCCACCGCCGCATCAGAGACCGTCTACGAAGCCGACCCCGAACTGGCTCACGCATGGTCGGCTCGCGCAGAGACCTACCGACTGCTGACTCAACACGCTCGTGACCTGGGCGGGCAAGTCGGCCGCGGCGCACCTGCAGCCCGCGAAGCGCTCCGCCTCGCCACGCGCCTGCGCATGCTCGGACGCCCTTCCATGACGTCGGCCCAGGCGGACGGATTCACCGACCTCTTCAACCGGGTCGACGCCCGCATCGCTGAGATCGTGAAGATCGGCGCCCGCCAAGACCTCTACTTCCTCCGCATCCCGATCCCCCGCATCGACAACAGCGCCCCTGGCCTCACCAAACCAGTCCGACATCGGTACACGCCGCTCAGTGCGGTAGGCAGCGACCTCGTCGACGTGGTCACCAGTCGGCTCCCGACCCACGGCGCCCAGACCAACCACTCCGCCCACGCGCCGCAGCCCACACTGAGATCGGACCGGAAAACGTCCATCGCACATGTCTCGGAGCCCTGGGCCGTCGAACGCTCCCTGGAACTCTGAGAGATCGCGTGCCTGTGCCTCCGGAAGGCGCCCCCATCCACCCAGTAGGACGTACGAGCCGCGTACCGACGGTTGGTAATGGTGGGTCTTTCCTAGCCGAGCGGGTGTTCGTGGAAGTGAGGCCGGTTTCGATAGTGCCGATTGCGGGCGGCCAGCACGCAGAGCGCTGCCACCGCGGAAGTCAAGGACCCGACGAGGACCCCCACCTTGACAGTCTCTTCTAGCGCGGACCCGGCACCGAACGCGAGTTCGCCGACGAGCAGAGACACGGTGAAGCCGACCCCGGCCAACAAACTGACGCCGAACAGGTCGGGCCACCGCAAGGTCGGGTCCAATCGAATTCCTGGCAAGCGGGTAACGAGGAAGGTGGCGGTGGTGATCCCCAAGGTTTTGCCGAGCACGAGCCCGGCCATGATGCCGAGGGCCACGGGGGTGGTGGCCGAATCCACGAGGCCGGAGAACCCTCCGATGGTTACCCCTGCGGCGAAGAACGCGAAGAGCGGAACCGCCACGCACGAGGACCAAGGCTTCAGCAGGTGTTCGAAGCGTGCAGTGGGTCCGTGTGCGGCGGCCGCCTCCTTCTCGGCCAACGAACCCATCCTTGAGGTTGGGGCGTTGAACACCGGGACAGTGAGTCCGAGCAGGACCCCCGCGATGGTGGCATGGACACCAGAGGCATGAACAAAACCCCAAGCCACGACCGCGATCGGCACGAGCAACCACCACGCCGGCCGTCGTCTCAACGCTACTGCGAACAAGGCGATGCTCACTGCGCCTAGCAGGAGGAACAGCAGATCAATGTGCGCGGTGAATCCGACAGCGATGATCGTGATCGCGATGAGGTCGTCAACGACTGCCAGAGTGAGCAGAAAGGCCCGCAGTGCCGGTGGAAGGTGGCTTGAAACGGCTGCAAGGACTGCCACTGCGAACGCAATGTCGGTGGCCGCCGGAACAGCCCACCCGTTGAGCGCCCCCTTGCCTCCACCAGCCGCGGTGACGACGGCGAGGTAGACGAGTACCGGGACCACGACGCCGCCGACGGCAGCGGCGACGGGCACCAACGCGCGGCGCGGATCGCTCAGGTCCCCGGCCAGGAACTCACGCTTGAGCTCCACACCAACAACGAAGAAGAACACCGCGAGCAGGCCGTCCGCTGCCCACTGACCCATCGTCAGATCGAGGTGCAGTGCTGCCGGACCGATCCTTAAGTCGCGCAGCGACGCGTAGAGCTCGGCCCCGGGAGAGTTGGCAAGGGTCAAGGCCACGAGGGTGGCGACACCAAGCAAGACCCCACCGGCCGGTTCCAGTCGGGACCAGGCACCCAACCGCTCGCGGCGGGTGCGCTGATGGGGATCCAGGGGTGCATGGGCATGAAGATGCGACGACAAGATGGAGTCCAGACGTGAGTGTCCAGCGGTCCAGGGACCACCGAGCGAACAAAAGGAAACACTGAAGAGTGGTTCCGCACTTCGTCCCGATAGGGACGGCGCACAGAAGCCTCAGCGTTCTGTCTGGGGACAACCCGTCTGCCACGCACCCCACGTGGAGATGTAGCCATTGGTCCCTATTGCGGTCATCGTCTGACCCTGCGTGCGCACATCAGAGGACCCCGCAAGGAACTCGGCCGCACGGTGGATGATCACGTCCCCCACTTTACCGTTGCCTCCCCCGACAGCGCGAGCCAAGGAAGTACCGACACGAGGTCCGTCACGGCACCTCTTGCGCGAGGAGCTCGATGAACTCGTCCGCCATCTCGAGGTGGCGTACCAGTTTCGCGCGCCGTTCCTGGACGTCAGCTCGAATGGCGCCCAGACGGTCTACGGCCGGTCGGCGGGACGATTCGTCACCGCCATGATCGCGCAGCGTCTCAATGTCAGCCATGACTGCCTTCATCTGGTCAAGGGTGAAACCCAACGGCTTCATCCGTCGGATGACCATGATCTTCTCCACGTCCTCCTCGGTGTAGAGGCGAAAACCGCCCTCGCTACGCCCGGACGGCCGCAACAGACCTACCTCTTCCCAATGACGCAGGCTCCGCAGTGACAGCTCGGTTCGGGCGGCGACCTCACCGATCTGCATCACCGCCACGGGTGCGTCCGCGGGTGTCGGAGGGTGGGATTCAGTGGGCATCGATGGGGTCCTCACGTCATGACGATTACAACCCTCACGTTACGTGAGAGTACGATCCTGCTCAGACTTCGCCGGCAGGACGCCGGCACGCGCACCCATGGTGCGCACCAACCCCATCCAGATCCAAGCCGTCCGAGCCTGCCACCGCGACGTGGCCTTCGCGCGGACGACTGCCTCCCAGAACGGAACGCCGCCCTTGAGCGCCACCACCCTGCCCCACGCACCCGAACCGAGCGTCATGGCCGCGCTACGATCCCCCAAACTGTTGCGCACCGAGGTGCTCGCCGGCCTGGTGGTCGCACTGGCGTTGATCCCCGAGGCGATCTCGTTCTCCATCATCGCGGGTGTCGACCCACGCGTCGGCTTGTTCGCGTCGTTCACGATGGCGGTGTCCATCGCGTTCCTCGGCGGTCGCCCGGCCATGATCTCGGCCGCAACCGGCGCCATCGCCCTGGTCATCGCGCCGGTGATGCGCGAGCACGGCTACGACTACCTCATCGCTACGGTCCTTTTGGGTGGCCTCATCCAGATCGCACTCGGCCTGGGCGGGTTCGGCAAACTGATGCGCTTCATCCCGCGCTCGGTCATGGTCGGGTTCGTCAACGCCCTCGCCATCCTCATCTTCATGGCACAGATCCCGTACATGGTCGACGTGCCGTGGCTGGTCTACCCGATGATCGCCGCCGGCATCGCCATCATGGTCGGCCTCCCGCGCGTCACAAAGGTCATCCCGGCTCCCCTGGTCGCGATCGTCGCCCTCACCGCGTTCACCGTCATTGCCGCCCTCACCGTCCCCAACGTCGGCGACGAAGGCGAACTGCCCGACAGCCTCCCCGCCCTCTTCATCCCCAACGTCCCGTTCAACCTCGACACCCTCCAGATCATCGCCCCCTACGCACTCGCGATGGCACTGGTCGGCCTGCTCGAGTCGCTACTGACCGCGAAGCTGGTCGACGACATCACCGACACCCACTCCAACAAGACCCGCGAGTCCTGGGGTCAAGGCGCGTCCAACGTGATCACGGCCTTCTTCGGCGGCATGGGCGGCTGCGCCATGATCGGCCAGACCCTCATCAACGTGAATGCCTCCGGTGCCCGCACCCGCATCTCCACGTTCCTCGCCGGTGTCTTCCTGCTCATCCTGGTGGTCGGATTCGGCGACGTCGTGGCCATCATCCCGATGGCCGCACTCGTCGCGGTCATGATCATCGTCGCCGTCGGGACCTTCGACTGGCACTCCGTCCATCCGACCACCCTGCGCCGGATGCCGAAGTCAGAGACCACCGTCATGGTCGCCACCGTCGCAGTCACCGTCGCCACCCACAACCTCGCCATCGGCGTCGTCCTCGGCGTGCTGGTCGCCATGACGCTGTTCGCCCGCCGGGTCGCCCACCTCACCGAGACCCGCCGCGAGGTGGTCGAGGCCCGCGACGGCGTCGCCACCGCCGTCTACCACGTCACCGGCCAACTGTTCTTTGCCTCCTCCAATGATCTCTACACCCAGTTCGAGTACGCCGACGACCCCAACCACGTCGTCATAGACCTCACCCAGTCCCACATCTGGGACGCCTCCACCGTCGCCTCACTGGATGCCATCACCACCAAGTACCAGCGCAAGGGCAAGACCGTCGAACTCATCGGGCTGAACGACGCCAGCGCAGAACGGCATCTCCGACTCAGCGGCTCCCTGCCCTCACACTGAACGCCATCGAGAGACACCAAGAGTGCGTCGGTACCGCACAAGGAAAGCAGCTATCTTGGCGTGTGTTTGGGGTGAAGGGGCGCTGCTGCCCAGCCGTCTGCGGGTCCCCCGGCATGCCTGAGTCGATCAATGGGCCGATGCAGGGCCACCACAGATGAACGATCTTCGTCTTGGTCGCGCCGCACCGCGCCGCCTACATCACATGGAAAAGGCAGCGGTCTCGGCGGCCGAGCCCGCGGTCGAGGCGGCGTGGTCGAGAGCAGCGATGTAGCGCTCGGCGTCCAGGGCGCCCGCGCAGCCGGTGCCGGCGGCGGTGATCGCCTGCTGGTAGGTGTGGTCGACCAGGTCGCCCGCGGCGAAGACGCCCGGCAGGTTGGTCGCCGTCGAGGGCGAGGCGACCTGCACGAAGCCCTCGTCGTCGAGGTCGACCTGTCCCTTGACGAGCTCGGAGCGCGGGTCGTGGCCGATGGCGATGAAGAGGCCGGAGATCTCCAGGTCCTTGGTCTCGGCGGTGACGGTGTCGCGCAGGGTCACCTTCTCCAGGGACTGCTCGCCGTGGATCTCGGCGACCTCGGAGTTCCAGACGATCTCGAGCTTGGGGTCGGCGAAGGCGCGTTCCTGCATGACCTTGGAGGCGCGCAGCTCGTCGCGGCGGTGCAGCAGGTAGACCTTCGAGGCGAAGCGCGTGAGGAAGGTGGCCTCCTCGATCGCGGAGTCGCCACCGCCGACGACGGCGATCACCTTGTCGCGGAAGAAGAAGCCGTCGCAGGTCGCGCACCACGAGACACCACGGCCCGACAGCTCGTCCTCACGGGGAAGGCCGAGCTTGCGGTAGGCCGAGCCGGTCGCCAGGATCACCGAGCGGGCCGTGAAGGTGCCCTCGTAGGTCTTGACGACCTTGACGTCCCCGGTCAGGTCGACCTCGGTGACGTCGTCGGTGACCAGCTCGGCGCCGAAGCGCTCGGCCTGGGCGCGCATCTCGTCCATCAGGGCCGGGCCCATGATGCCGTCCCTGAAGCCGGGGAAGTTCTCGACCTCGGTGGTGTTCATGAGTGCGCCACCGGCGGTGACGGAGCCCTCGAAGACCAAGGGCTCAAGGTTGGCGCGGGCGGCGTACACGGCGGCGGTGTAACCCGACGGGCCGGAGCCGATGATGATCACGTTGCGCAGCTGGTCCGACATGTTTCTCATTCCTTGACGGGCGTTCGGGGGCCCAGCCCCGCGGCCGACATCGTCCACCGCGGGGCGTGGATCTCAGACGGGTGCGATCTCCGTCAGCAGCGTCTTGACGCGGGCTTCGATCTCGTCGCGGATGGGACGTACGGCTTCGATGCTCTTGCCCGCCGGATCGAGCAGGGCCCAGTCCTCGTAGCGCTTCCCCGGGAAGATGGGGCAGGCGTCGCCGCAGCCCATGGTGATGACGACATCGGAGGCGGCCACATCTTCGGTGAGCAGCTTGGTCGGGACCTCGGCGGTGATGTCGATGCCGACCTCGGCCATGGCCTCGACCGCGGCGGGGTTGATCACCTCGGCGGGAGTTGAACCTGCCGAACGGACGATGACACGGCCTCCGCCATGGTGGCGCAGGAAGCCGGCGGCCATCTGGGAACGGCCGGCGTTGTGGACGCAGACGAAGAGGACCTCGGGAACGGTGGTCATGATGATGTTCTTCTCCTGACGAGCGAATCGGACGAGCGCCTCGCGGGCGATCTTGGCGGTGAGAGCGGGAAGGTACTTCGAAATCCGTGCCTCCGACGCGATCCGCTCGTAGGCGTCAACGACGTAGGCATGGACAGTCTCGGAGCCGAACACACCAACGAACTGCGGCGTCAGGTCGTCGGCGATCCGGTGGAGCAGTTCCTCAGGGGTCATCAGCTCTCCTGCAGCGCAGTGGGAGTGAAGAAGCGGCGTCGGGCCCACAGGGAGACGTAGACCAGCCCGACCAGGACCGGGACCTCGATCAGCGGCCCCACGACGCCGGCCAGGGCCTGGCCGGAGGTGACCCCGAAAACGCCGATGGCCACGGCGATCGCGAGCTCGAAGTTGTTGCCAGCCGCGGTGAAGGCCAGCGAGGTGGTCCGTTCGTAACCCAGGCCGATCGCGCGTCCCAGGGCGAAGCCGCCGATCCACATCACGGTGAAGTAGGCCAGCAGCGGCAGCGCGATCCGGGCCACATCGAGCGGCTGGGAGGTGATCGCGTCGCCCTGCAAGGCGAAGAGCACGACGATGGTGAAGAGCAGCCCGTACAGGGCCACCGGCCCGATTCGCGGCAGGAAGGCGTCCTCGTACCACTCCCGGCCCTTGGCCCGCTCCCCGAAGAAGCGGGTGAGGAAGCCGGCCACCAAAGGGATACCGAGGAAGATCAGCACGGACTTGGTGATGTCCCACGCCGAGACGTCCAGCGTCTCTCCGTCGCCCAGGCCCAGCCAGGTCGGCAACAGGTCGAGGTAGAACCAGCCCAGTGCACCGAACGCGATGATCTGGAAGACGGAGTTGATCGCGACCAGCACGGTCGCGGCTTCGCGGTCACCGCAGGCCATGTCATTCCAGATCATCACCATCGCGATGCAGCGGGCCAAGCCGACGATGATCAGACCGGTGCGGTACTCCGGGAGGTCTGGCAACAGCAGCCAGGCCAGAGCAAACATGAGTGCCGGGCCGAGGACCCAGTTGAGCAGGATCGAACTCCACAGCAGCCGCTTGTCAGCGGTGACGTGGCCGAGTTCGTCGTACCGGACCTTCGCCAACACCGGGTACATCATCACGAGCAGGCCCAGTGCGATGACGATCGAGACCTTGCCGATCTCAACTGCGGCCAGGGCTTCGTCCAGACCCGGCACGAGACGGCCCAGTCCCAGTCCGGTGACCATCGCGATCGCGATCCACACGGGGAGCAGACGGTCAAGGGTGGACAGTCGCTCCAGGCCTGCCGCCGACGCTGGAGAGGTCTGGACACTCATGCCGGCACCGCCACGTCGAACAAACTGCCCAGGGCACTCAGCGCCCCCGGACGCGCGGAGTAGTAGACCCAAGTGCCGCGACGCTCTCGGCTCACCAGGCCCACGTCATGCAACACCTTGAGGTGATGGCTGATCGTGGGCTGGGACAGGTCGAAGCAGGGCAACAGGTCGCAGACGCATGCCTCTCCCCCCTCGTGCGAGAGGATCAACGACATCAACCGCAGACGGGCCGGGTCGCCGAGCGCCTTCAGCAAGGGAGCGATCGTCTCGGCCTGTTCGGCATCGATCGGTTCTGCCGCAAGTGACGTGCAGCATTCGAGCGCGTCGGTCGGCGCACACTCTGATTTCGACATGTGTCTATATTGACAGATGTGGAAACGCGCGTCCCGCCGGGACGGGTGAACGATGGGTGAACACTCGCTGATCACCGCGTCGGAGTCGGCGAGCCGGCCGGCGCTACTGAGGTGGTCGCCGCGCTCGTTTCCTTCGCGCCCGTAGCCGCGAGGCTCGCCAACCCGGTCGCCACAGTCGCGACGGCGGCGAGGACGGCAAACAGACCGACATAGCTCCCCGTCGCCTCGACGATCAACGCGCCCAACAAGGGTGCAAGGGCGCTGGCGGCGAGGACGGGGGCGTTGTACACGCCGCTGACGGCGGCGTACCTTTCTCTGCCCCAGTGGTCGCTGACCAGAGTGGCGCCCACCAGAGTGAAGAGACCTCGCGACGAGCCCGCAAGCACGGCGAGCGCGATGAGCACCGGGGCGGGCCCGGCGAGAGTGGCGAATCCGGTCACAGCAACGCCCATAGCGCCGATCACCACGACGGCCCGGACTTGCGCGGTCAGTTGGCGCGTCATCCAGGGGTAGAACACACGCCCCAGGACTTGTCCCGCTCCCCCGAGCCCCAGGGCCCAGGCAGCACCCGTGGAGGTCATTCCCCGGTCAATCAACAGGGGAACGAGGTAGACCATGGAGGCGTACGAAGCGAGCGCCATGAGGGTCCCGGCTGTGGTGGCGAGCAAGAACGTACGGCTGCGGAGGATGTGGCGATCACTGACACGTGGCGGCGGGCCGGGGATTCCACCTGGCCCGGACGTTCGGCGCTGCCTGGATCCTGTTCCCGCGTGCCGTTCCCGTCCGGGCCAGGGGTGGCGCAGCACGAGCAGATGGATCGGCAGGGTGATGGTGACCAGTGCGACGGCGAGGACGAGATAGGTCTGGCGCCAGGACAGATGCAGCGCAAGGGCATCCGTGAGGGGCGCAAAGATGGTACTGGAGAACCCGGCCGCCAGCGTCAGTGTGGTGATGGCCTGGACGCTGCGCGGCCCGAACCATCCAGTGAGGGCGGCAAATGCCGGAGGGTAGAAGAGGCAGGCGCTGGCCGTGCCGGCGAGCACCCAGGCCGCTAGGAAGAGTGCGTAGTTGGGGCTCCAGGCCAGCATCAGGATCGCGGCAGTGCCCACGAGGCTTCCCGTGGTCATGACCAGCCACGGCCCGCGATCCTGCAGGATCCGACCGACGACGATGCCGACGGCTCCACCGATGACACTCCCGATGGAGAAGGCGGCCGTGATCGCGGTTCGACTCCATCCTGTTTCGGCCTGGATCTGGGGCAGCAGCACGGTGAAGGCGTAGAAGATCACCCCGTAGCTGACGATCTCCGTCACGCACAGCCCCACCAGCACAGCGCGCAGGGAGCCGCGGCCCAGGGCCGGGCTCCCTGCAGCGGGAGTCTCAGGGGAGGACAGGTCCCGCACCCACCTGCACGAACTCCGGAGCAGCTCCGCAGCAACCGCCTTCGGCTGTCGCGGCGGGCTCGTCGTAGAGGCCGGAGCCACCACAGACGCCGGTGTCCGGCAGTGCCAGCTCGACCCTGGCCGCGGCCTCGGGGTCTCCTGCCACCATCGCGACCACACTGCGCACCTGCTCGTACCCCGTCATCGCGAGGAAGGTCGGGGCACGGCCGTACGACTTCATCCCGACCATGTAGAAGTTCGGCTCGTCGGGGTGAGCCAGGTCAGCGGCTCCCGTGGCCTGCACGGAGCCGCAGGAGTGGAGGTTGGGATCCACCTCGTCTGCTACACGCCTGGGTGCTTCGAGCGTGGAGTCGAGGTCGAGACGCAACTCGGAGAGGAATGACAGATCGGGACGGAATCCGGTCAGGGCCACCACTCGGTCGACGCCTGTGAGCACCCGGCCGTCCTCGGCCACGACAACGACCTGCTCGCCCGCACGACGGAATTCACTTGTCCTGAAGCCAGCCACGAGGGCGACCCGTCCGGCCTCGACGGCCTCGCGAGCCCGTGTGCCCAGTGCCCCGCGACGCTCGAGCTGGTCAGCGGCCCCGCCGCCGAAGGTGTTGCTCGTCGTGGCGCGGCGCAGGGCCCAGGTGATCGTGGTTCCGGGGTGGTCCTGGGCGATGCGGTCGAGTTCGAGGATTGCGTTGAGCGAGGAGTCTCCCGCACCCAGCACGACGGTGTGCTTGCCCGCGTACCGCTCGGGGGCCTTCCTGTCCGGGACGCCGTAGTGGATCTTGTCAGCGTTCGCCTTCTCGCCCAGGGCGGGCAGGCCGTCGGCGCCGGCCGGGCTCGGCGTACGCCAGGTGCCCGAGGCATCAATGACCGCACGCGCCTCGATCCGGCACTCGCGTCCGGCCGCGTTCACGGCATGCACGGTGAACGGCTGGTCTCCGCGGTCAGCGTCCACCAATCGGTCACGGCCCACGCGGGAAACCCCGGTGACCCGTGCGTCGTACTGGATCCAAGGCGCCAGCGCCTCCCCCAGCGGGGCCAGGTAGGACTCCACCCACTCCGCGCCGGTCGGGTAGCCAGTGGTCGGCGCGACCCAGCCCGTCGACTGCAGCAGGTCCACCGCGGCGCGGTCCATCAGTTCGGGCCACGGCGAGAACAGGCGTACGTGCCCCCACTCAGCCACGGCCGCGCCAGCAGCGGCGCCCGACTCCAGCACCAGCACCTCGAGGCCCCGCTCACGCAGATGCGCAGCAGCGGCCAGCCCTTGCGGTCCGGCACCGATCACAACAACAGGCAAGTCATTCATGCCCCACTCCTCACATTCACGTTTATCGATGTAAGAAACAGTACTCTCGCATCGACAACTGTCAATACGTAGGCGATGATGGGGTCATGTCCCCCCACGTGCCCCTCGTCGATTCCGAGGCCATCGTTGCGTGCTGCTCCCCCGTGACCGACGGCGTCGTCACCGACAATGCCGCCGCCGCCCTGGCCAAGATGTTCAAAGCCCTCAGTGATCCAGCCCGGGTCAAGCTCATCTCCCTGATCGCTGCTTCACCCGACGGGGAGGCATGCATCTGTGACCTGACGGAGCCGGTCGGGCTCAGCCAGCCGACGGTCTCCCACCACATCAAGCTGCTTGTCGACGCTGGTCTGGCGACTCGGGAGCAGCGCGGGAAATGGGCCTACTATCGCGTGGAGGGCAACACCCTGACCGCGCTGGCGTCCGCGCTGACGCAGACCCACTAGTCATCAGCCCAGCGTCTTCGGCTGATCCATCAGCTTTCGGCAATGGCCGCTACCGTGGCCCGGGCCGAGGGGCCCACCCCGGCCAGCGTTGCGGAGGCCGGGCCCGTCCAGTCGCCGTATCCGACCAGGTACAGCCGTGGTTCATCGCGTGCTTGGGTGCCCGAGGGTCCGGCCACGGGCACGTGGCCACCCACGGTACGCAGTCCGAGCGGACGCAGGTGCCGCAACGCCGGACGAAAGCCCGTGCACCAGATGATGGCGTCGCACTCCCACTCCGTGCCGTCACCCCACGCCACCCCGCCGAGGGTGAGGCGGGAGAACATCGGTTCGGCCCGGAGAACTCCTCGGTCACGGGCGCCCTTGACGCTCGGCACCATCACGATGTCGCCGAGTCCTGCGACGCCACTGTGTTCACGGCCTTCGGCGAGCGCCTCGATGCGGGCACGGGCGGTGGCGAACAGGGCGCGCCCGTCCACGTCGTCGGGCAGGAACCGCGGCGGTCGGGTGGTGACCCAGGTGGTGTCGGCCACTGTGGAGATCTCGGCAAGGATCTGCGCAGCAGAGTTCCCCCCGCCGACGACCACGACCCGTTGCCCGGCAAAAGCGTCCGGGACCCGGTAGTCGACCGTATGCAGCTGGCGCCCGGCGAAGTCCCGCATGCCCGGGTACACCGGCCAGAAGGGCCGATCCCAGGTGCCGGTAGCGGAGACCACGTGCCGAGCCGACAGCGTGCGATCTCCCGTGGCGACGTGCAGTCGACCGTCCGGGCTGTCGTCGGCTCGCGACACGCTTTCGACCCGCTGGGGGCGCTGTACGCGCAGGTCATACCGCTCCTCGTAACGCGTGAGGTAGTCGACCACGTGGTCACGGGTGGGGAATCCCCGAGTGGCATCGTCCCAGGGTGGCATCATCCAGCCCGGAAGCGAGGAGAAACCAGCCGGCGAGAACAACCGCAGACCATCCCAGGTACGCGGCCAAGCGCCGCCCGGCCGTTCGGCCGCATCAAGCATGACGAAGTCACGTCCCGGGACCAGCCCGGCTCGCCGCAGGTAGAACGCGGTGGACAGACCCGCCTGACCAGCACCAACCACGACGACGTCCACCTCGACATCAGAAGCCCCCCGAACCGGGATGGCGTCCACGTTGTCCACCATCAAAGGCGCTCCTTGGCTCACGTGAATCACGGGTCCAATGGACCGTACACACGTGCGCGGGCTTTTCCTCGCACCAGCACCCTGCCAGAGACACAGCGCTGGCGTTTGACCCCTTTGGAACCGCAACGACTCGGACGTGGAGACCTGTGCACCTACTCAGACAGGAGTGGTCATCCGGGCCCCCTCGTCTCCAGGAGTGAGTCATGGCCACCACCTCACGACGCCTCGTGTCCCTGAGCGAAGCAGCAGAGATCCTCGCCGTGTGCCCCAAGACAGTCCGCCGCTATGTCTCCGAGGGGCACCTCGAAGCCGTTCGTCTGGGCAGCAAGACCTTGCGGATCAGGGTCGAGTCCATCGAGCGGTTCATCGACGCCTGCCCCGTCGGGGGCGGCTCGAAGCGGCTCTCGCGATGATGCCAACCGCCGCGATCCGACTTCAAAGTGAGGGGTGTGAGCGACCTCACGAGAGGGTCAAACGGGGACATCTACGCCTGATCCTTGTTCCCCGTATGTTCCCCGAAACGGAAAGAGCCCCTCGAAAGGGGCTCTGACCTGCGGTTTTGCGGTGGGCGATACTGGGTTCGAACCAGTGACCTCTTCGGTGTGAACGAAGCGCGCTACCACTGCGCCAATCGCCCGTGTGGTTGCGGCGGAAACACTAGCGCATCCCGAGCGTGGACTCACACTCGGGCCGCGATCACATGCCGGGAAGCTCCGGGACGACCCCGCTGAGGTCCTGCACCCAGTCCCACCCGTCGACCGCGATCCGCGGCCAGTCGTAGGCGACGAGGTAGGCGATGAGCGCTCCCCCGACCACCAGAACGGCGAGCGTGGTGAGCAGGATCCGACGTCGCCGTACGGCGGGATCCACGGCGCGGGCCCGCTCGGCAGCCTCGTGAGCCTTGGCCCGCGCGGCGTGCATCCAGCGCTCGGCCCAGTCCCACTCGGTGGCCAGGATGCCGAGACCGACGACGATGGCGACGATCCCAGGCCCCGGGGTGACCATCATCACGAATCCTGCCGCGATGACCGTGGCGCCGAGAAACGTGACAACGACCTTGGTCGCCAGCGAGGTGACCGGGTTGCTGTGCATGCGGGCGTGCAGCCTCTTGAAGAAGTGCGGCTCCTCGACCGATCGATCCTCACGACCGCCGGCGATGGACCGATCCGCGTCGGCCTGGCCGGGGGCCGCCTCCTCGGTCGGACGCATCGGCTCGGCAGTCATCGCGCCGTCCTCGTCGGTCACCCTGCCTCCAACTCTGCTCCGGGCGCCCACGCGGCGCTGTTCTGTCGAGCCTAGCCGCCCCCTGATCTGCGTGACGGGTCGATGCGACGGGTGCGGGGGCGCTCTCAGCACCGTCTCAGCCCGGCCACCTAGGGCCGTCACGGGCCCGCGGACCCGCGGACGCCAACCCCTGACCCCAGACCCTTCCGGCGCCTCAGCGGACTCCCCCACCCGACGCCCGGGCGACACGCTCACCGGGGACCCGATTTGGCAGCACCTGTCCCCTGTGGTTAATGTTCTCTCCGTCGCCCTGACCGGCCGAAAGCCGGGAAGAGCAGCAAGCGGACGTAGCTCAGTTGGTAGAGCGCAACCTTGCCAAGGTTGAGGTCGCGAGTTCGAGCCTCGTCGTCCGCTCGGAGAGAAAAGTTTGAGCCTCCACGGTGGAGTGGCCGAGAGGCGAGGCAACGGACTGCAAATCCGTCTACACGGGTTCAAATCCCGTCTCCACCTCGACAACCTCGGCCCCTTCACCGGGATCGTGGCTCGTACGGGCGATTGGCGCAGTGGTAGCGCGCTTCCTTGACACGGAAGAGGTCACTGGTTCAAACCCAGTATCGCCCACCAGAGCATCACCGCAGGTCAGACCCCGTTTCCCGGTCCTCGGGAGGCGGGGTTTTTGCATGCCCGGACACCTCATGAGGTTCTGGTGATGGCTCACTCGAACCACTCAGTCGAACCACTCGGTCTTGGTGGCCAGCTCGACCAGTTCGGCAGCGTCGAGCACCGGGTCGGTGCGGGTCGGCTCGCCCCCGCGGTTCGCCTGCAGGGCGTTGTAGGCGATGAGGTTGACGATGGTCCCGTCGCGAAGGATGTACACCACCCCCACACCCGCCAGCTCTGGGTGCTTGCCCGAGACGTCGGGCAACGACGGACCGGTGAAGACCCAGCCGGCGCCGTTCTCGACACAGTCGTCGGGGGCCGGCGAGGCCGTGACCCGGTCACACCTGGCGTCTTGTCCACGAACGCTTCCGGGAACGTCGGAACTGATGACCGCCACGATCTCGCCGAGACCGCGCCCGTCGGGGTCGTAGTCGACCGTGGTCATATACCCGGGGTCCGGCATCTGCTCCGGGAAAGCGTCGAGCAGAAGCTTCTGCGCCCGCTGGAGGTGGGGCGCGAGCGCGTCCGGCTGGGACGCCGGCTCTCGTGTCCGCCCAGCCGCGGTGCTGGGGGCCTCATCGGCTGGGCTGCTCGCCGCCGAGGATCGGCGATCGTCCTGGTCACCGAGCAGGGACGGCGCCGCGATCGTCGCCACCGTCGCCAGCGCCGCGACCGCGCCGATCCCCACCGCCTGAGCCGAGCGCCGGCGACGGGCGGCGCGCCGCCCTCGGCTGAGGCCACCGGCGACGAGCTCCTCGCTCGCGGTCACCGAGTGCATGGCGTGCTGCATCAGCCGGGTCATCTGGTCATCGCGCAGGGGCTTGTCGTGTGTCATGTCGTCGCCTTTCAACGGCTGTTCTCGTGGAGATCGATGAAGTCGGCTCCGAGGTGCTCCCGGATCCGGGCGAGAGAGCGTGAGGCCCTGGTACGAACTGCGTTCTCGGTGAGCGAGAGGTCGCGGGCCACGGTGGCTACATCGGCGTCGAGCAGGTAGCGGTGCACCACCACCGCACGATCCAGCGGCGTCAGCTCGCGCAACGCCGCCACCAGCACCTGCCGTAGGTCACTGTCGGGCGTGGCCACCTGGCCATGCGGCGGCTCGGCCACCGGCACCTCGGTCGAGCTGCGGCGCCGTACCGAGTCGAGATAGATCCGGGTCAGAATCGTGCGAGCGTAGGCGGCCGGGTTGTCGGCCGCACTGACCCGCGACCACCGTGAGAACACCCGGGCCAGCGTCTCCTGGGCCAGATCCTCGCCACGGTGTCTATCGCCGGTGAGCAGCCACCCGGCTCGTAACAGCTCATGGGAGCGGGCCCGAGCGAACTGCTCGAAGTCGCCCCGATCGGTGTGTCGCACATGGCCTCCTGCGCCGGTGAGGACCACGTCCCTGGGCGTCGGTGCCCCTCACCCCTACGACGAGACCAGCGGCGAATATGTGTCACCGGGCTCGAGGATCCGCCAGGATCCTCGAACCATGAGGGTCTTGGCCTCCTGCAGCGCGATGCCGTGGTGTGCGACCCCATGGTCGTCGGGGCCCTGGCATCTGTCGAGGAACTCTGTCTCGAGGCGCGTGGGGTCGAGCGGCCAGGCCCCCCGTGCCGCACCATGGTCCCGTGACCTACCTCCACATCCTGTTCCCCGGTCGCCACCATGCCGTGACCGCGTTCCAGGTCGACTACCTGACCCGGCTGCTGGCCGGCAAGGAGTGCGACACCACCGGTGAGCCGATCGCCTTCGCCGAGCATGCCGACGTGGTCTGGGCGATCACCTCGGCGAGCCACGCGAACACGCGCCGCAACCCCGTCCCCGGGCATCGGCGCGTCGGTCTCGTCGAGCGCGTCGCGGCTGCCGCAGGCATCCCCAGCCTGGTGGTCGAGGTGCCGGACGTGACCGCGCACCCGCGGTTCGCGCAGCTGGTCGCGACGACCGCGACGACCGAACTGCCCCATCTGAGCGAGGTGAGCCCCCAGACCACGATCGTGGCGTGCTCCACGCCGACCGTGGCCGCCGAGTACGAGGCGCTGGGGTACCGGATCGCGCCCGTCGAGGCCGGCGCCGATCCCGTCCCGCTGGGGCCGTGGCAGGTCGTGGAGCTGTGCGCCACCGGCGACCCCCAGTGGGTGCAGGCCGCGCACCCCGAGACCGTCTCCTACTGGCGCAGGTACGGACTCGACGCCCGCATCCGCGACCTGTTCTCCGACCCGGTGATCTCCGACGAGGGCGACCTCACCGCCACCCGCGATTACCGCACCTACGCCGCGTCGTTCGAGCAGGCGTCCAGCCGCAAGTGGGACATCGTCGCCGAGCACCTGCGCCCCGGCCGGGTCCTCGACATCGGCTGCGCGACCGGTGGCCTGCTCGAGCACGCCGCCGCCGACAAGCGGTTCGCCGAGTCCGACCTGTTCGGGGTCGACATCGCTCGGCCGCTGCTCGCCGAGGCCGAGCACAAGAAGGCAGCCGGCGTGTTCGAGAACCCCAACATCTGGTTCATCCGCTCCAACGCCCTCACCGGCCCCGTGATGGCCGAGCGCAGCGTCGACTCGACGGTCACCGTCGCCCTGACCCACGAGATCTCCTCCTACGGCGAGGGCGTGAGCTCGCTGCGCACGTTCGCCGACCGCATCTACGCCCACACCCGGCCCGGTGGCGTGTGGGTGAACTCCGACGTCCTCGGCCCCGCCGACCCGGACAGGGTCGTGGTGCTGCAGCTGAACACCGACGACGGCACCGGGATCGAGACGCCCCACACCGGGCTCGACGCGCTGCCCAGCGACGAGGTCGCCGTACTCGTCGCGGCGCTGAGCACCGATGCGCGGATGACGCAGTTCGCCTACGACTTCGCGCGGCTCTCCGGCGCCCGCTTCGCACCGAAGCGGCTCACGCCCGGCCGTTGGGAGCTCACGCTGCGCGAGGCGATGGAGTTCATGACCCGCAAGGACTACGTCGACAACTGGCTCTCCGAGTGCCACGAGCGGTTCTGCGACCTCTCCTACCGCGACTGGGAGACGCTCCTCACCGACGCCGGCTTCGCGCTCGCGGCCGCGTCCACCGAGGTGCGCAACGACTGGCTCGTCGAGCACCGCTTCGAGCCGACCGCAACCCTGCGTGATTCGCAGACCGGCGACCCCCTCGAGTGGCCGGCCACCCACGTGCTCACCGTCGCGGTGCGCGGCACCGCCGAGTAGCCCCCAGGCCCCGGCCTCAGGCGTCCAGCCGTCGCAGCGACTCGACGAGCCACGCCTGAGGACGGGCGCCGGGCAGCACCGCCGTGACCTCGCTCAGGGCCTGCTCCAACGGGGTCCCGTCCAGTACGGCGACGCGCGCGGCGACGGTCGGCGTGCGGCTCTGCCCGGCGACGCAGTGCAGGAAGACCCGCTTGCCCTGGTCGCGCAGCCGCAACACAGTCCTGGCCGCGTCGTCGATGACGAAGTCGACGTTCGGGTTGTCCTCGGCCATGCTGTCGATCAGCCGTACGGCGTGGCGGGCGAGACCACCTGGGATCTGCTCGGTCCCGATCCGGCACATGCTGACCACGGCGTCGATCTCGGCCGGCAGCTTGTCGAGGGCGAGTGCGTTCCCGATCCACACGTCGGCCACGCACGGGTGCGGGACGCAGACGCCGTCCAGTCCCCAGGTCCGGTAGTCCACGCGCGGTCCGGTGGGCCATCCGTGGGAGTCCGGGTGTCCCTTGCCGACCGTCAGCGCGGCCAGGGCCACCAGCGCCGCGGCGCCACCGGTCTGCGGGTCGTACCCGGCGGGGCTCCCCCATCCGTGGAGCAGCTCCTGCCACTCCTGCGGGACCGCGCTGGCACCCCAGCGGGCGCCGAGCAGGGCGCCGGCGATCGCGGCGACGGTGTCGGTGTCGTGTCCGATGCCGATCGCGGTCGCGAGCGCGTCCTGGAGGTGGCGACAGGCCATGTCGTCGGGCACCGGCGTGTGCACGATCGCGGACCAGGCGGCCTGCAGGGCACCCACCACCCACCCGTTCTCGGTGAATCTCGACGGCGGACCGGTCTCGGCCTCGGCGAGCACCGCCGCCCAGTCGCGGGACGTCTCGCCGAGCAGCGGCAGCACGTCGGCGGCCACCGGGAACGCGCCGTGGAGCACCGCGTGCCGGATCATCAGGCACCACAGCGCGGCACCTTCACCGGCCATCGGGTCGTGGTGCGTCAGCGCGCTGACCGCTTGAGCCGCGGTGACCAGCGCAGCCGGATCGTCGAGGTGGGCGAGCGCCACCGGGGCGGTGCGCATCAGCGACCCGTTGCCCGCGGACATGCCGCCGCTGCGCTGGTGCTCGCTCGCCGCCGCGTCCGTCATCTGCGCCGCAGTGGCATTGCGACCCGCCATCCGCAGCACCGCGCCGGTCTGCATGCCGACGTCGGCCGGCCCACCGGCGTACCACTCGGCGAAGCCGGCCGCGACGGCGTCGAGCGCGGCCGTGGTGCGCAGGTCCGCACCGGTCGCGGCGACCCGGGCGATTGCCATCGCCTGCGCGGTGTCGTCGGTCCACTCCCCCGGCTCGAAGTTCCCCAGGCCCCCGCCGATCATGGCCGGCCAGCCGCCGTAGGGGGCGGAGCCGAACTCGTAGCCCGCGCCGAGGGCGTCACCGACCGCGGAGGCGAGCAGCACCCCGCAGGCACGGTCCATCTGGGAAGTGGTGAGTCTCATGCCTGGTCCTCTCATGCCGCCAGCATCGGGTGGCGGACGTTGGTGATCGTGCTGTGCACGTCGCTCCCGCGCCAGCGCAGGGTGGTGACGTCGAGGTACTCCGTGACCCCGCGGCCGCGTTCGGCGACACCCGCGGGCTCGACGTGGTCGAGCTTCACGTGGTCGAGGCGTTCAACGAAGCGGCGTGCCCGACGTGACGGGGTGGCCTCCGGGGCTGCGAGGCGCGCGTCCAGCGCGGCGGCCTCGAGCAGCACGGGCAGCTGACTGCGCAGGCTCCCGGGGTTGTCGAACACCTCGGCGACGTAGGGCTGCCCGCCGATCCCGATCAGCACCCCGATCTGCCCGGTCAGTGGGCGGTGGACGGACCACGCCTGCCGCTCCCCCTCGGCACCGTCGAGGCGGTGCACCAGCGACCCGGTCGGGTTTGCCTCGCCCCGGTTGTGCACCGCGACGCGCTGCCAGACCTCGCTCTGCAGGCCAGCGCCGCCGCGGCGCACCGAGTCCCGCACGTACGGCGTCGCGCGGCGGCCCCGACTGTGCTGGCCGGTGGCGCCTCCCCAGCGTCCCTGCTCGACGCACGCCACCTCGACCGGGATGCGCTGGTGCACCCCGACCAGCACCGAGCGGCGGGCCATCCGGTGCTGCCACCCACCCTCGAAGAGCAGGCCCTCGAGCACCAGCGCAGGCCGGTCGCCGGGGTTGCCGACCATCAGCGTGCCGACGTCCGGGGCGCCCTCGACCTCACTCACATCCAGGACGCGGCTGTCCATCGTGTAGCGGCGGTAGCCGCCTGCCGTGCCCCACAACGGGAACACGGTCATCGCGCCGCGGGTGGTGCCCCGGCCTACGTGCAGCTCGTTCATGATGATCCCCCTTCGCGACCCCGGGCGGGCCGACACGAGGAGCATGCACGGAAGCACCGATCCGGGCGCGTTACCCGGGTAACCCCCTGGCCGGAGAAGCATCGACGGCTAGGCGATCCCCAGACGCGACGCGACCTGGTCACCGCCCACCCGCCGTACGACGTCGGGATCGCCCACCACCACGAGCATGTCGGTCGCCCGCGACATCCCGACGTACAGCCTCTCCCGCGCGCGATCGCGCTCGCCGGTCTCGTTGAGGCAGAGCACGACGGCGCGCCGTTCCAGGCCCTTGCTGCCCAGGACGTGTCCGTAGAAGACGTCGTCGCCGTCCCAGAAGCTGCGCCAGTAACCGATCTGACCGTGCCGCTCGGTCTGGGCCTCCTGCTCCGGATGACGGTGACCGGTCGTCAGCAGACAGATGTTCCCGGGCTTCCAGCCCGCCTCGATCAGCGCGTCGACCTCGTCGTCGGCGACTCCGAGGGCGTCGGCGGGGGCCGCCGGCACGAATCGCACGTCGGGCCCCTCACCTCCGCTGGCGTACATCCGGCTCGGCGCGAGGGGTCCGAAGCAGTCGTGGATCTGCCGGGTGTTGCGCAGGTTGTGGTCGAGAACCAGCGGGACCAGCTGCACCGGGGGGCGCCCGAACCGGGCGAAGATCCGCTGGTTCTCGTCGGAGTAGACGTAGAGCCCACTCGTATCCTCGTCGCGCAGCGACTTCAGCACCGGACGCCACCAGGAGTCCGCGAAGTCCTGCGCCTCGTCGACGACCACGGCGTCGTACTTGTAGTTGTCGGTGAGACCCTCCGCGAGGCCACCCATCAGGTCCGGCAGCGTCTCCTCCCAGAAGGCACTGTCCTGGCGGTCCCCCTCCGGCGCCCCCCACTGCTTGCCGAACTCGTGGAAGGTGCCCACGAACTTCGGCCGGTGGTTGCGGGGCCACCCCGCCACCTGGCGCTTGAGGTACTCCGCCAGACCGATCGAGTAGCAGATCAGGGCGACCCGCTGAGCCTTCCGCTCGCCGGAGTGACCGCGGGTCAGCTCCTTGGCCTGCTGCAGTGCGAGGACCGTCTTGCCGCTCCCGGCGCCGCCGCGCACCTCCACCCGGTTCAGCAGCCGGGTCACCTTGAGCAGCGTCGCCTGCTCCTGGGTCAGTCGTTCCGCCTCGGCCGCTCGGTCCTCGGAGTCGGCGTTCACGTCGTAGGAGGTGTGCAGGCGCCCCGCCAGGATCTCGACGATGAGGTCGACCTCCTCGTACGTCGGGGCGAGCTTGCCGTGCCACGACAGCTTCGCGTTGGCGGCCAGTCGCTCGACCAGGTCGGCCTGGTCGCGCCGGTCGTGCAGCGACCAGCGCGGACAGTCAGGGGCCTCGGCGTCGGCGGCGAACTCGGCATACGGCGTCACCACCGCGTGCGCCCAGGCGACATGGTTGCGACGCTGCCAGCGAGGGTCGCGGGCGACGTAGTCGCGAACGGCGTACTTGCAGGTCCGCACCTGCTCGACGGGGTCGATCCGGACGTGCTTCCCGCGCCGGGTCTGCCACCAGCCGTCCTCGTCGTGCCACACGCTGCCGCCCTTCACCTCGAGCACGACGATGCCGATGTCGGGGCGCAGCACGATCAGGTCGGCCTCGTAGTCCTTGTCCCGGTCGGTGAGCCGGACGTTCGCCAGCAGCACGTCGTCGGGGCCCAGCCCGTCTTTCAGCAGCTGCCAGACCTCTTGCTCCGAGGTGGTCGTGAACCGCGGCTTCTCAGGAACCAGTCGAACCATGTCCGGCACCCTGCCACGACCTACCGGCGTCCGCAGGCGGAACGCCCAGCCCGCCGACTCGGTGTCGCGCGTGCCGATTCCGCTAGCGACGTCGGCGGCGTCTGGGAGGCTCGGTGCATGGAAGACGAAGGGACCGCCATGCTCGCCGCGACTCTCGGCCTGCCGACGAGAGAGTTCGTGGAACTGCTCGGCGCGGGGTGGCAGGTCCACGAGGTCGACTCCCCGGACGACCTCGACCTCGACCCGGAGCGGAGCAGCGGTCCCCTCGGCGGTCTCACGCCCTGGCACATCACGGGCAGCCCGCCGCAGCTGATGGTGAGGGCCTCGCCCGAGGGCGTGTTCCTGGCCAAGCCGCTGGGTCGATGGGGCGGCTCGCCCATCCTCGAGTACCTCCCCGACGGCGAGCAGTTCGTCGGGGTCCTCGAGCTCGAGGACAGGGGCCCGGACGTCGCCCGGCAGATCCTCCGCGCTCGACGGCGCAGCTTCAGGTACTGCCGCTACTGCCGCCTCCACACCCCGCCCGAGCTTCGCATCGACACCGACGTCTGCATGGGCTGCGCCAGCACCTGGCACGGGGTCATCTACTAGGCGAGCGCTCCTAGCGGTCGTGGAACTCCACCGGGAGGTCATCCCAGGTGAGGTTGCGGCTGAGGTGCACGAGGTAGTGCCCGAGCTGCTCGGTGGTGGCCAGGTGCAGCCACCGCTCGCTGTTGACCTTCTTCTTCGCCTTCACCAGGGCGTTCTTGACACCCTGTTCGCTCATCCCCAGCTTCGCTGCGGCGGTGGCGGCCACGTTCGCCGGTGCCGGGCGTCCCTTCAGGAGGTGCTCGTACGCGACGGCCAGCACCCTGCGCTGTCCCTCCGGCAGCTCGACACGGGCGGCTGCGTACGACGTACGCGCGCTCTCCTCATCGCCACCCTCCTGGTTACGGGCCACGGCCAGCCCGTCTGCCTGCCCGGCGCCGATGACGACCGCGAGCAGGCAGGCGTCGTCCAGCTCGGGGAACGAGACGAGCGTCCGACCAGGCTGCAGCGCGACGATCGTGCGGGGAGCGAAGGTGAGATCGCCGAGGTACTTGTTGGCGACACGACCCCTCGCCCGACCCAACTGGACCAGCCAGCCCATCTCGTAGGGGATGAAGCGACACAGCCGCGAGGGCACCCACGAGTGGGGCACGTGGATCCCCGCGCCCGGCACTCGCCCCACGGAGACGTTCTCCGACCTCGGTAGCGCCCACGTCCCCCGGACGGTGTCGGCGACCTTGAGACGTACTCGGCCGTCGTAGAGGGGCTCCATGGCGCGAGGGTAGTCATCTCGGCCGGGAGTTACCCGGGTAACCGGCGAAGTCCACCCCCTCCGCCTAGGTTCGATCTCGTGAGAGGCAGGACCGGTATATCGGACAGGGAAGCCAGGTAGGCCACGTGAACATCGAACACCTTCCAGAGCCGGCACGAGCCTCGTTGCTGCGAGGCTACGTCGAACACTCGTCCCGGATGCCGTGGCTGGCGGAGGATCACCCGAACCTCGCCGGCGCCGTGATCGGGGACCAGCGCGCCTATGAGGACGGGAAGCGGCTGCGCCACGCGCTGGACATGGTCTTCTCGGCGGACACGCTGTCCGAGCTCGCCAGTGACAGCGCTAGCTACGACCTGCTCGCCACCGAGCTGAACGCCAGGTACGGCGAGGGCCTCGTGGTGTTGTACTCGGAGGCGGGCACACCGGGCTTGCGCGGATTCCGCAGCGGCCCCTTCAGCACGGAGACGACGGGAACCCTCGACGAGCACGGCGAGGAGGTGGTGACCATCCGAGATCTCCGCGCCGAGGATGCGGCCCAGAACGTCCACGACCTCGCCGAAGGCGAGCAGTAGCGCCCTTGCGCCCGAACCGCCTGCCGACTCAGCCGGAAAGTGCTAAGAATGACCACCCGGCGCCCAACAGCATGTGCCGGAGGACACCGACACGGCGAGGGGGGCCACGCGTGCGGACCGATCCGGCGAGGGCTGTGCCTGCGCACGAGCGCGCGCTGGTCGAGACCAGCCAGCGCCACCGCTCGCTGTTCGAGTACAACCCGCACGCCGTGTTCTCCCTGGACCTGGCGGGGCGCTTCACCGCCGCCAACCCCGCCTCCGAGCGGGTCTCGGGCTACACCGAGGACGAGCTCCGGTCGATGGAGTTCGCGCGGATCATCGCCGAGGAGCACCTCGACGCGACGATGACCGCCTTCCTCAAGGTCGTCGAGCAGGAGCCCCAGCAGCTCGAGGCGCTGATCCTGCACAAGTCCGGCCGCCGGATCTGCGTGCGGATCACCGGCCTACCGATCGTCGTCGACGACGAGGTGGTCGGCGTGTACGGGATCGCCGAGGACGTCACCGAACGACTCCAGCTGCAGAACGACCTCGACCTGACCTGGGCCGCGGTGGCGACCGCGATGGACGGCATCTGCATCATCGACGCCGAGCAGCGCATCGTCTCCATCAACGACGCCCGCACCCGGATGCACGGCTTCGAGCACGGCGAGGAGCTGATCGGACAGGACTTCTCGGTGCTCACCGGCCCCGACCAGCCCCCCTGGCCGGCGTCGTTCGTCAGCGACCCGCGGGGGCGCTGGCAGGGTGAGGTCACCGGCCGGCGTCGCGACGGCACCACGTTCCCGCTCGAGTCGTCGGTCTCCCGGCTGCCCGGTGGCGAGGTCATCTCCATCGCGCGCGACATCACCTCGCGCCGTGCCGCGGAGCGCGAGCTGCGCGGCAGCGAGGAGCGCTATCGCACGATCCTGGCCGAGATCGCCGAGGGGTACTTCGAGGTCGACCTGTTCGGCAACATGACGTTCCTGAACAAGTCCCTGACCACGCTCTTCGGCGGGCCGGCCGACAGCCTGATCGGCACCAACCACCGCGAGTTCACCCACCCCGACAGCCTCGCCAAGGTCCACCACCACTTCGCCGAGGTGCTGCGCACCGGACAGACCGAGCCCGGCTTCGACTGGAAGTTCATCTCCCCCGACGGCAGCGAGGGATACGTGTCCACATCGGTCTCCCTGGTCCGCGACGAGGACGGCGAGCCGGTCGGCTTCCGCGGGATCTCCCGCGACGTCACCGAGCGGGTCATCGCCGAGGATGCCCTGCGCCGCAACGAGCAGCGCCACCGGCTGATCACCCGCGCCACCCGCGAGGTCATCTGGGACACCGACCTGCTCAGCGAGGTCACCATGTGGTGGGGCGCCACCCACGCCATGTTCGGCATCGACGGCGACGGCCTCGAGATCGACAACGACTGGTGGACCGAGCGCATCCACCCCGACGACCGGGCGGCGGTGCTGGACTCGATGCGCGACGTCTACGCCTCCGACGAGGACATGTGGATCGCCGAGTACCGCTTCCGGGCTCTCCACTCGCACGAGGTGACCGTCTTCGCCCGCGGCTACGTGGTGCGCGACGAGGAGGGCACCGCGGTGCGCTGCGTCGGGTCGATGATGGATATCTCCGAGCGCAAGGAGGCCGAGCGCCAGCTGAGCGAGGCACGCCTGGCGGCCGAGGAGGCCAGCCAGGCGAAGTCGCTCTTCCTGGCCAACATGAGCCACGAGATCCGCACCCCCCTGACCAGCGTGCTCGGCGGCACCGAGCTGCTGCTGGAGACCGAGCTCGCTCCCGCCCAGGCCAAGCTCGCCGGGTCGATCGACCGGTCCGGGCGCCGGCTGCTGGCGCTGGTCAACGACATCCTCGACTTCTCCAAGATCGAGGCCGGGATGGCCCGCCTGGACCTTGCCGAGTACGACGTGCGCGCGGTCGTGCGCGACTCCGCCTCGATGCTGGAGCGCACCGCCGCCGACAAGGCGCTGACCTTCGAGACCGCGGTGGACGGCGCCGTCCCCGCCCAGGCCTGGGGTGACCCGGCCCGGCTCTCCCAGGTGCTGACCAACCTGCTGTCCAACGCGGTCAAGTTCACCGAGGCCGGCCACGTCCGGCTGCGCGCCGAAGTGGCCGGCGTCCCCGGTGCGGGCCCCGAGGAGCAGCGGCTCCGCTTCGTCGTGGAGGACACCGGGATCGGCATCAGCGACGAGCAGAAGCCGCGGCTCTTCCACTCCTTCAGCCAGGCCGATGGCTCGATCACCCGCCGCTACGGCGGCACCGGCCTGGGCCTGGCGATCTCCAAGCAGCTGGTCGAGCTGATGGACGGCAGCATCCACGTGCACAGCCGGGCCGGTCACGGCAGCACCTTCACGGTGACCCTGCCGCTACGGCGTCACGCCTGAGCGCGGACGCTCACTCGCGCTCGTCGATCGCCAGGTCCTCGCCGTGGGTGCCCGGACGCGGCGCCCACGGCCGCTCCCGGGACGGGCGTACGACGATCAGCCGGTCGCCGCGGGCCAGCCGGGTGACGACGGGGTCGAAGTAGCGGTGCACCTTCTCGTCGCGCACCACCGCGATCACCTGGTCGGGCAGCGACTGCGGGGGCTTGCCCACCTCGCTGACCAGCAGGTCGCGCTCGGCGACCTCGAGGCCCTCGCCGTAGGTCAGCAGGTCCTCCATCACCGAGCCCAGCTGCGGCGAGACCGAGGACAGCCCGAGCAGCCGGCCGACCGCCTCGGAGGAGGTGATCACCGAGTTCGCGCCGCTCTGGCGCATCAGCGGGACGTTCTCGGACTCCCGCGCCGAGACCACGATCCAGGTGTCGGGGTTCAGCTGACGCACGGTGAGCGTGGCCAGCACGTTGGAGTCGTCGCGGTCGGTGGTGATGATGACCTGGCTGGCGTTCTCCACGCCCGCGCGGCGCAGCACCTCGCGACGCGTCGCGTCGCCGGTGACCACGGCGAGCCCGTCGGCGTGCGCCTCGTGCAGGGCCGGTCCGCTGGGGTCGACGATCACGATCTCGTCGCGCTCCCGGCCGTTGCTGACCAGCGTCTCGACCGCGCTGCGGCCCTTGGTGCCGTACCCGATGACGACGACGTGGTCTCCCATTTTTCTCCTCCACCGGGCGACCCGGAACATCTCGCGGCCCTGGGAGGCGAGCACCTCCAGGGTGGTGCCGATCAGCAGCACCAGGAAGGCGATGCGGGCCGGCGTGATGACGAACGCGTTGATCATCCGGGCGGTGTCCGAGACCGGCGCGATGTCGCCGTACCCGGTCGTGCTCAGGGTGACCGTCGTGTAGTAGATCGCGTCCAGCAGGTCGACCTTGCCGTCACTGGCGTCGCTGTATCCGGTGCGGTCGAAGTAGACCAGCAGCACCGTGCCGACCAGGATCCCCGCCGCGGCGAGCAGCCGCCGGCCCAGCTCCCACCACGGCGAGCGCTCGGGGTCGGGGAGCGCGACGTCGGCGTAGCCTCGCGGACGCGTCGTAGGGGACTCCGGGTCTGACACGTGAGGAACCTAGTCCACGACGTCGCCGTAGATGTACACCTTGCCGCCAGCTGTCTCGTCGTCCTCGTCGCGCTCGTCCTCAGGCGCCTGGGGGGTCTGCACCGACACGAAGCGGAAGCTGTCGCCCTCGTGGGGCGTGGTCGAGCCGGAGTCACGACGCCACACGCCGCACAGGACGCCCTCCTCGGCGCCCTCCTGGTCGGCGACCGCGTCACCGGACAGGCACAGCTCGTTGGAGGTCGAGTTGAAGGAGTCGACGGTGCCGGTCGTCTGCGAGACCATGTCCGGTCCGGTCACGACACCGATCAGGTAGCCGCCCAGCACGCACAGGGCGCCACCGGCCACGATCAACGGGGCAGGGAGATTCACATTCGCCACGTCGCCGAGTCTTTCACGACGCCTCGCGGACCCCGCGCCGGGACCTCAACCGCTGGGCGAGCTCGAAGCGGGCCCGGCTGGTCGACAGCTGCGGGAACACCGCGTCGCACGCCGCGTTGACCGCCGCCCCGATCAGCACCGCGATCGAGACCAGGTAGAGCCACAGCAGCACCGCGATCGGTGCGGCCAACGGCCCGTAGATGCTCGCCGACTCCGCCGCGGTCACCGTCAGCACCCAGCGCAGCACGTAGGAGCCGAGCACCCACGACACCAGCGAGAACGTCGCCCCCGGCAGGTTGAACGACCAGTTCGTCCGCACCGGCACCGACACGTGGTACAGCGTGGCCAGGAAGCAGATGCCCAGCACGAGGACCACCGGCCAGTACAGCGACTCGATGGCATCGAAGCGCTCCGG
Organism: Nocardioides sp. Z21_20; assembly: GCF_059766585.1. Classification (NCBI taxonomy): domain Bacteria; kingdom Bacillati; phylum Actinomycetota; class Actinomycetes; order Propionibacteriales; family Nocardioidaceae; genus Nocardioides; species Nocardioides sp. Z21_20. Next base: position 114,673 of record NZ_JCBAJX010000008.1, on the reverse strand, counting down.
CACCCAGCGCCCGACCAGCGTCGGACCGGCGACCATCAGCGGGAGGCTGACGATGCCGATCGCCAGCCCCATCACGTACAGGCCGAACGACAGCGCCCGGGTCTTCACGATCCCCCGCTGCCCGCCCAGGCCGTGCATGATCGTGATCGTGTCGACGAACACGTTCAGCGCCCGCGAGCCCGACCACAGCGCCAGCACGAAGCCGATCGAGATCACGTCGTAGCGCCCGCCGGCCAGCACCTCGTCGATGGTGGGCTCGATGATCGAGCTCACCGCGTCCTCGGTCAGCGCCTGCGAGGACAGGTCGATGACCGCGGCCCGCACGTCGGCCACACGCGCCTCGGGGAACCCCTCCGAGACGTACCCGATCGCCCCGGCCAGTGCGAAGACCAGCGGGGGCATGGACAGCACCGCGAAGAACGCCGCCTCGGCCGCCAGCCCGGTCACCCGGTAGCGCATGCACGAGGCCACGGTCGCCACCACGACCCGCCACAGCAGGTCACCGATCCGGCGCAGCTGCTCCCCCGCGATCGGCATGGCGCCTACGGTATCCACATGCGCACCGACAGCCGGGCCGACATCCGCACCGTCATCAATCAGGTTCCTGTGCTGGCCGGGTACAACGTCGTCACCTCCGACCTCGCGCTCACCGAGGCGGTCACCCGGCACGCCGCGCCCGAGGTGGTCGAGGACCTGGCCGAGCTGGGCGCGCAGGCCGGCAGCGCGGAGGCCCGTGAGCACGGCATGCTCGCCAACGAGCACCCGCCGCAGCTGGTGCCCTACGACCGCTACGGCACCCGGGTCGACGAGGTGCGCTTCCACCCCTCGTGGCACTGGCTGATGGAGCGCGCCGTCGGCCACGGCCTGCAGGCGGCCCCGTGGGAGTCGGACTCGCCGCACGCGCACGTACGGCGCGCGGCGGGGTTCCTGGCCTGGTCCCAGACCGAGCCCGGCCACGGGTGCCCGATCTCGATGACCTACGCCGCGGTGCCCGCGCTGCGCGCCGACGAGACCCTGGCCAAGGAGTGGGCGCCGCTGCTGGCCGCGACGTCGTACGACCCGGGGGTGCGGGCGGCCGCACAGAAGAGCGGCGCGCTGGCCGGGATGGGGATGACCGAGAAGCAGGGCGGCTCCGACGTGCGCAGCAACGTCACCTTCGCCCGGGCCGCCGCGGCTGACGGCGAGTACACGCTGCACGGGCACAAGTGGTTCACCTCCGCGCCGATGAACGACGTCTTCCTGGTCCTCGCCCAGGCGGTCGGCGGTGTCACCTGCTTCGTGGTGCCCCGGGTGCTGCCCGACGGCACCCGCAACCAGCTCGACGTGGTGCGCCTCAAGGACAAGCTCGGCAACCGCTCGAACGCCTCCGCGGAGCTCGAGCTCGACGGCACCCTGGGCATCCGGCTCGGCGACGAGGGCCGCGGCGTGCGCACGATCATCGAGATGGTGGCCGCCACCCGCCTGGACTGCGTGCTCGGCTCCGCGTCGCTGATGCGCAAGGCGCTGGCCGAGGCGTCGTGGCACGTCGCGCACCGCTCCGCGTTCGGGTCGCTGCTCGCCGACAAGCCGCTGATGCAGAACGTGGTCGCCGACCTGGCGGTCGAGTCCGAGGCGGCCACCGCGCTGGCCATCCGGCTCGCGGCCGCGGTGGACAACCGCGACGATCCGCGGGAGGCGGCGTTGCGGCGGATCGCGCTGCCGCTGGCGAAGTTCTGGGTCTGCAAGCGCACCCCGGCGATGGTGGCCGAGGCGCTCGAGTGCCTGGGCGGCAACGGCTACGTCGAGGAGTCGGGGCTCCCGCTGCTGTTTCGCGAGTCGCCGCTGAACTCGGTCTGGGAGGGCTCGGGCAACGTCAACGCGCTCGACGTGCTGCGCGCGATCACCCGCGAGCCGGAGGCCCTCGACGCCTGGATCACCGAGGTCGGCCTGGCCCGCGGCGCCGATGCCCGCCTGGACCGCGCCGTCGACGACACGCTGGCCCTGCTGGGCGAAACGGCCGGCCTCGAGGTGGCCGCGCGGCGCCTGGCCGGGCAGATGGCCGCCTGCCTGCAGGGCTCGCTGCTGGTCCGCTTCGCCCCCGCGGAGGTCGCCGACGCGTTCTGCTCCTCGCGCCTGGGCGCCACTTGGAACGGCACCTTCGGCACCCTCACCTCCGGCGGCCTGCGCACGATCGTGGAGCGGGCGACGCCGGTGCTGGGGTGAGGCGGCGGGCTGGGGACGCGGCGTACGGCGTACGGCGTCAGACGCCGAGCCTCACCGCTTGGGCAGAAACGGCACCCCCGGACGCCGAATCGCACCCGTTGGGGACCAAACGGCGACGCCGGCCGCGTCTTTCAGGCCCGGCGACGTAACGCCGGTCACCGGAAGCTGAGGACCCCGTCGTCCACCGGGCGGGCCAGCGCCCGGCGGTCGCGGACGTAGTTCATGCTCAGGTTCCACGGCGCGCGGTCGCCCTGCTTGGGCAGCCGGTCCATCACCCGCTGGATGTAGCCGGCCTGGAAGTCGGTGAACGGCAGCGCCGCCACGGACGGGTCGCGCGGTACCACGAACGTGCGGGCGCCGACATGGTCCATGTGCTGCAGCAACCGGACGACGTACTGCGAGACGAGGTCGGCCTTCAGCGTCCAGGAGGCGTTGGTGTAGCCGAAGACGAAGACGAAGTTCGGCACGTCGCTCAGCAGCATCGCCCGGTAGGCCATCGTCTCGGCGAGGTCGACCTTCTCGCCGTCGACGACCAGGTCCATCCCGTGGAAGAGCGCCACCTCGATGCCGGTCGCGCTCACCACCAGGTCGGCCTCGAGCTCCTCGCCGGAGGCCAGCCGGATGCCGCGCTCGGTGAACGTCTCGATGGTGTCGGTGACGATGGAGGCGTCCCCGTGGCGCAGCGCCCGGAACAGGTCCCCGTCGGGCACGACGCACAGCCGCTGGTCCCACGGGTCGTAGTGCGGGCTGAAGTGCACGTCGACCGGGTAGCCCTCGGGCAGCTGGGCTGCGGCCAGCCGCCGGAACAGTCGGCGCGCGGCTGCGGGGCGGCGCCGGCTCAGCTCGTAGGAGGCCATCGCGCGCAGCACGTTCTTCCACCGGCTCAGCGTGTACGCCGCGCGCCCGGGCAGCACCCGGCGCAGCAGCGCGCCGGCCCGGTCCTGGGAGGGCAGCGCGACCACGTACGTCGGGGAGCGCTGCAGCGTCGTCACGTGGGCGGCCTCGCGCGCCATCGCCGGTACCAGCGTCACCGCCGTGGCCCCGCTGCCGATCACCACCACCCGCTGACCGGAGTGGTCGAGGTCCTCGGGCCAGTCCTGCGGGTGCACCAGCCGCCCGGCGTACCGCTCGATGCCGGGGAAGACCGGCGCGTGGCCCCGGTCGTAGCGGTAGTAGCCGGTGCACGCCCAGACCAGGTCGGCGGTGAGCTCGCGGGTCTCGCCGTCGTGCTCGACGCTCAGCGTCCAGCGTGCCTCGGCGCTGGACCACTCCGCCCGGGTGACCCGGTGACCGAAGCGGATCCGCTGGTCGATCCCCCGCTCGTGGGCCGCCTCGGTGACGTAGTCGCGGATCGAGTCGCCGTCGGCGAGCACCTGACCGCCCAGCCACGGCTTGAAGTGGTACCCGAGGGTGAGCATGTCGGAGTCCGAGCGCACCCCGGGGTAGCGGAACAGGTCCCAGGTGCCGCCGATCCGCTCGCGCGCCTCGAGCACCGCGTAGCTGCGCTCGGGGAAGGCGTCGACGAGATGGGCGGCCGCGCCGATCCCGGACAGGCCGGCTCCGATGATGACGACGTCGAGGTGCTCGCTCACCCGGGGCAGTCTAGGCACGATCCCAGCCCCGCCCCGGGTGTCGCAGACTCAGCCCAGCACGAGCCCGGGGTAGAGCGGGTGCTTGTCGAGCATCTCCGCGGAGGCGTCCTTGACCTTGGCGGCCACCCCGTCGGCCAGCTGGTACGACGCCTTCGACGGCCCGCCCGCCTTGGTCGTGCCGGGCTGGGTGTTCGACAGCACCTCGACGACCAGGTCCGCGACCCGGTCGAACTCCTCGGCGCCGAAGCCGCGGGTGGTCAGCGCGGGCGTGCCCAGGCGGATGCCGGAGGTGTACCAGGCGCCGTTGGGGTCGGCCGGGATCGAGTTGCGGTTGGTGACCACACCGGCGTCGAGCAGCGCCGACTCGGCCTGGCGACCGGTGAGGCCGAAGGAGGTGACGTCGAGCAGCACCAGGTGGTTGTCGGTGCCGCCGGTGACCAGGCGGGCGCCGCGCTTGAGGAAGCCCTCGGCCAGCGTCTGGGCGTTGTCGGCGACCTCGTGGGCGTAGGTGGTGAACTCGGGCCGGCGCGCCTCGGCCAGGGCGACGGCCTTGGCGGCCATCACGTGCGAGAGCGGGCCGCCGAGCACCATCGGGCAGCCGCGGTCCACCGAGGAGGCGTACTCCTCCTGGGCCAGCACCAGACCGCCGCGCGGGCCGCGCAGGGACTTGTGGGTGGTGGTGGTGGTGACGTGACCGAACGGCACCGGGTCCTCGTCGCCGGTGAAGACCTTGCCCGCGACCAGACCGGCGAAGTGCGCCATGTCGACCATCAGCGTGGCGCCGACCTCGTCGGCGATCTCGCGCATCTTCGCGAAGTTCACCCGGCGCGGGTAGGCGGAGTAGCCGGCGACCAGGATCAGCGGCTTGAACTCGCGTGCCTTGGCGCGCAGCGCGTCGTAGTCGAGCAGCCCGGTCACCGGGTCGGTGCCGTACTGCTGCTGGTGGAACATCTTGCCGCTGATGTTCGGCCGGAACCCGTGGGTGAGGTGGCCGCCGGCATCCAGCGACATGCCGAGCAGACGCTGGTTGCCGAGCTCGTGGCGCAGCTTCTCCCAGTCGGCCTCGGTGAGCTCGCTGACGTTCTTGGCACCGAGCCGCTCCAGCGCGGGGCTCTCCACGCGGTGGGCCAGGATCGACCAGAAGGCGACCAGGTTGGCGTCGATGCCCGAGTGCGGCTGCACGTAGGCGTACGGGGCCCCGAACAGCTCCCGGGCGTGCTCGGCGGCCAGCGCCTCGACCGTGTCGACGTTCTGGCAGGCCGCGTAGAAGCGGTGCCCGACGGTGCCCTCGGCGTACTTGTCGCTGAACCAGGTGCCCATCGTCAGCAGCGTCGCCGGAGACGCGTAGTTCTCCGAGGCGATCAGCTTCAGCGATCCGCGCTGGTCCTCCAGCTCCTGGCGGGTCGCCGCCGCGATCCGCGGCTCGACCGAGGCGATGACCTCGAGAGCCTGGGTGTACACGCTGCTGATCCGCTCATCCGTCATGTCTCCCAGCCTAGTGACCCGCCACACCGGCCGCCTCCCCGCGCCGAGCCGCAGACCGGCCGCAGAGGTGACCTGCGTCTCACCCAGCGCGCGGACCGCCCCACTGAGCCACTTGGCAGGTCCGCATCTTGGACAGACGTCTCACCACATGAGATTGCCGGTTGTGGAGACGCCGTCCGCTCCGTGAGACTCGCCGTCATGATCAGCTCCGCAACGCACACGTACCTCGTGGTTCGACGCCACGTGGACTACGGGCGTACGCGCAGCTCCATGTGTTGGCCCTGCTGACCTCGTCGTGCCAGCCCCCCGCTGGTCCGACGGACGCCCGACTGTGAACCTTCAGACCACCGGGCGCCGGTCGCAGGCCACCCCGACGACCTCACCGTCGCGGCGTCGGCCCCGCGCATCGCGCGTCTTCGTACCGCGTTAGGAAACGTCCCGTGAACGATCAGGCCCCCGCCGCACGCACGCCCCGCCCGCGCCCCAAGCGCGGCGAGGGGCAGTGGGCCCTCGGCTACCGAGAGCCGCTCAACGCCAACGAGCAGTTCAAGAAGGACGACGACGCACTCAACGTGCGCGCCCGCATCGAGGGCATCTACTCCAAGCGAGGCTTCGCCTCGATCGACCCCAACGACCTGCGCGGCCGGATGCGCTGGTGGGGTCTCTACACCCAGCGCGCCGAGGGCTTCGACGGCGGCAAGACCGCCACCGTGGACCCGGCCGAGCTCGACGCCGAGTTCTTCATGATGCGGGTCCGCTCCGACGGCAAGATCCTCGGCCCCGAGCAGCTGCGCGCGCTCGGCGAGGTCTCCACCACCTACGCCCGCGACACCGCCGACGTCACCGACCGGCAGAACATCCAGTACCACTGGATCCGCATCGAGGACGTGCCCGCGGTCTGGGAGCGCCTGGAGTCCGTCGGCCTCGACACCCAGGAGGCCTGCGGCGACTCCCCGCGTCCCTTCCTGGGCTCCCCGCTGGCGGGGATCGCCCGCGACGAGATCATCGACGGCAGCCCCGCGCTGGCCGAGATCAAGCGCCGCTTCATCGGCAACCCGGCCTTCTCCAACCTGCCGCGCAAGTTCAAGACCGCCGTCACCGGCCACCCCAGCCACGACGTGGCCCCCGAGGTCAACGACGTCTCCTTCGTCGGCACGGTCCACCCCGAGCACGGCCCCGGCTTCGACCTGTGGGTCGGCGGCGGCCTGTCCACCAACCCGATGCTCGCGCAGCGCCTGGGCGTGTGGATCCCGCTCGAGGAGGTGGCCGACGCCTGGGAGGGCGTGGCCTCGATCTTCCGCGACTACGGCTACCGCCGGCTGCGCTCGCGCGCCCGCCTGAAGTTCCTGGTCGCCGACTGGGGCGTGGAGAGGTTCCGCGAGGTCCTCGAGACCGAGTACCTGCACCGCGCGCTCGTCGACTGCCCCTCCCCCGCCATCCCCGAGCGCCAGGGCGACCACATCGGCATCCACGAGCAGAAGGACGGCAAGTTCTACCTCGGTGTCGCCCCGATCGCCGGGCGGATCAGCGGTGGCACGCTCACCGCCCTGGCCGAGCTGGTGGAGCGGTACGGCGCGCTCGGCGCCCGGCTCACGGCGTACCAGAAGCTGGTCGTGCTCGGCGTCGACGCCGAGTCGGTGCCCGCGCTCAGCGCCGAGCTCGAGCAGATCGGCCTGACCGCGACGCCGTCGAACTGGCGGCGCAACACGATGGCCTGCACCGGCCTGGAGTTCTGCAAGCTGGCGATCGTCGACACCAAGGAGCGCGCCCGTGCCCTGGTCGCCGAGCTCGAGCAGCGCTTCCCCGAGCTGGACACCCCCATCTCGGTCAACGTCAACGGCTGCCCCAACGCCTGCGCGCGCACCCAGGTCGCCGACATCGGGCTCAAGGGCCAGCTGGTGCTGGACGCCGACGGCCGCCAGGTCGAGGGCTTCCAGGTGCACCTGGGCGGTGCGCTCGGGCTGAACGCCAACTTCGGGCGCAAGCTGCGCGCGCACAAGGTCACCAGCGCCCAGCTCGACGACTACATCACCAACGTGGTGACGGCCTACCTCGCCGACCGCGAGCCGGGCGAGTCCTTCGCCCGCTGGGCCGCGCGCGCCGACGAGGCACACCTGCGCGGCGAGAAGACCCTGGAGGTGGTCTGAGATGAGCGCACGCGCCGTCCCCTTCCACTGCCCCTTCTGCGGCGACGAGGACCTGCGCCCGCACGAGGCGATCTCCGAGACCGGCGAGGTCTCCTCCCCGCACGGCACCTGGGAGTGCCGCTCGTGCATGCGCGCCTTCTCGCTGAAGATGATCGGGCTGCTGCGCCCCGACTCCGCCCGCGAGGGCTCCTCGTGAGCGCCGCGAGCACCACCGCGGCGCGCAACCGCCGCGGCACGCACACCGAGGGACGCAGCTCCGAGGAGCTGCGCGAGCTGGTCTCCCACGTCGGCGCCGAGCTCGAGCTCGCCCCGGCCGAGGACATCATCGAGTGGGCGGTGGCCACCTTCGGCGACCGGTTCTGCGTGACGTCGTCGATGGGTGACGCCGTCCTGGCCCACCTCGCCGCGAAGGTCGCCCCCGGCCTGGACGTGGTCTTCCTCGACACCGGCTACCACTTCGTGGAGACGATCGGCACCCGCGACGCCGTGGAGGCCACCCTCCCGGTCAACCTGGTCACGATCCAGCCCCGGCTCAGCGTGGCCGAGCAGGACGCGACGTACGGGCGCGACCTCTACAAGAGCGACCCCGACCTGTGCTGCAAGCTGCGCAAGGTGCAGCCGCTGGCGGAGTCGCTGGCCGGCTACGACGCCTGGGCCACCGGGATGCGGCGCGCGGAGACCCACAACCGCGTGCTGGCGCCGGTGATCGGCTGGGACGCCAAGAAGGGCAAGGTCAAGGTCTCCCCGTTGGCGCGCTGGAGCGACGCCCAGGTGGAGAGCTACATCGCCGAGCACGGGGTCCTGGTCAACCCACTGGCCTACGACGGCTACCCCTCCATCGGCTGCTGGCCGTGCACCCGCCGGGTCGCCCCCGGCGAGGACCCGCGCAGCGGACGCTGGGCGGGCACCAACAAGACCGAGTGCGGGATCCACACATGACGCACACGAGGCACTGCGCACCACTGATCCCCGAAGGGAGACTGCTCTGATGGCCGCACCCGCACTGGTGGCCCTGGCACACGGGAGCCGCGACCCCCGTTCCGCCGCCACGATCACCGCACTGGTCCACGAGGTCCGCGCGATGCGCCCGGACCTGCGCATCGAGCCGGCGTTCCTCGAGCTCTCGCGCCCGTCCTTCGCGACGGTCGTGGATCGGCTGGTCAAGGCCGGCTTCGACGAGATCGTGGTGGTGCCGCTGCTGCTCAACGACGCCTACCACGCCAAGGTCGACGTACCGGCCGCGATCGCGGAGGCGACGGCGCGCCACGAGGGGCTGAAGATCCGCGCCACCGACATCCTGGGGCTGGAGAAGTCCTTCCTCGAGGTGCTCGACCAGCGGCTGCGCGCCGCGCTCAGCGAGGCCCGGGTCCGCGAGCTCGACGCGCTCGTGCTGGCCGCCGCCGGCTCCAGCGACCCGCTGGCCAACCAGGCCGTCGCCCGGCTGGCCCGGGTCTGGGGCGCGCACCACAAGCTCCCGGTGACGGCGGCCTTCGCCTCGGCGGCTCCGCCCGCCACCGGCGAGGCGGTGCGGACCTTCCGCGCCCAGGGCCGGCGCCACATCGCGGTCGCCTCGCTGTTCCTCGCCCCCGGCTTCCTGCCGGACCGGGCCGCGGAGCTGGCGCTCGAGGCGGGCGCGGTCGCGGTCTCCGCACCGCTGGGCGCCCACCCGGAGCTGGCGCGCACCATCCTGGCCCGCTACGCCGTCGGCGCCGTCGAGCTCGTCCCCGTCTGAGCCACCTCCCCGGTCGTGTGCCCGAGGACGCGCCCAGGCGCGTCGCGGGGCACACGACCCGGGGATCAGCGGACCAGGCAGCCCACCAGGCGGGCGAGCTCGGCGGCGGGGTCCTCGGTGAGGCCGCTGTGCACCGGCCCCGGCTGCAGCACCGTGCTCTTGGGCGCCTTCAGGAAGCCGAACCGGGTGCCGATCGGTCGGGTCGCGGCCGCGCCGCCGCGCGCGTCGCCGGCGCACACCCCCGCCACGAAGTCGAGGGCGGAGCGGACGTGGGCGAGGTCCAGACCCGGGTGCAGCGCGCGCAGCCGCTCGGGGTCGAGGTGCGTGCCGACGGCCAGCACCTCGTCGGCCTGGCAGTAGAGCACGACGCCGACGTTGACGAACTCCTCACGGTCGGCGCGCGGCACGCAGCGCAGGACCACGTACTGGTACGCCCGCCTGCTCATCGGGCCCCTCCCCTGCCGCCGTCGGTACCCGTGCCGGTGCCGGTGCCGGTGCCGGTGGGCAGCCAGTCGCGAACGGCGAGGCGAGCGGTCAGGAACGCCACGTACGCCGCGCGCACGGCCTCCGGCGACTCGGCACCCGGCACCGGCTCCAGCCACTCGTCGGGCACCTCGGCGAGCACCTCGGCGAACAGCTCCTCGTCGAGCAGCTGCGAGACCTCGGCGTCCACCTTCGCCAGCGCGGGCACGTAGGCCCCCAGCACGTGGTCGGAGACGTCCCAGGGCTGCCGGGCGAACCGGGCCGGATCGGTGATCCCACCCGACCAGGCGTGGTGGAAGTACAGCGCCGCGCCGTGGTCGATCACCCACAGGTCGCCGTGCCACATCAGCAGGTTGGGGTTGCGCCAGCTGCGGTCGACATTGGCGCAGAAGGCATCGAGCCACAGCACCTTCGCCGCGACCGCGTCGCCGGCGGGGAGGTCGCCGTCGAAGCCGAACGCGCCGGGCAGGAAGTCCACCCCCAGGTTCAGCCCCAGGCTCGCGTTGATCAGGTCCTGGACCTCCTCGTCGGCCTCGTAGCGGGCGATGTCCGCGTCGAGCTGGAGCGCCACCAGCCGGGGGGTGCGCAGCCCGATGCGGCGCGCGAGACCGGCCACGACCACCTCCGCGACGAGCACCCTCAGGCCCTGGCCGGCGCCGCGGAACTTGCACACGTAGGTGCCGAGGTCGTCGGCCTCCACGATGCCGGGCAGGCTGCCGCCCTCACGCAGCGGCGTCACGTAGCGGATCACCGAGACTGTGTCGATCACGCCGATCTCTCCTCTGCCTCGAGCTGCGCAGCCCGCATCTCAGAAGCCCTTGCGAACGACCGGCTGGGAGGACCAGGGGAAGTCGATCCATCGGTCGGTGCGCCGCCAGACGTAGTCGGGCTTCACGATCGAGCGGGACTTCTCGTAGATCACCGCCATCCGGACGTCGGCGACGTGATCCGCGCAGTAGGCGCGGACCAGCTCGAGGGTCTTGCCGGTGTCCGCGACGTCGTCGGCGATCAGCACCCGCGCCCCCGAGAGGTCCACGGCCTGCGGGGTCGGCGGCAGCATCACCGGCATCTCCAGACGCTGGTCGATGCCGGTGTAGAACTCCACGTTGACCGCGGAGAGGTTCTTGACCCCCAGCGCGTAGCCGAGCGCCATCCCCAGGCCCAGGCCGCCGCGCGCGATGGACAGCACCAGGTCGGGCTCGTAGTCGTCGTCGACGATCGTCTGCGCCAGGTCCCGGGCCGCCACCCCGAACATCTCGTAGGTCAGGACCTCGCGCTCGTCGCTCATGGGCACATCATGGACCACCGGCGGTGTCGTCGCGCGGGCAGCCGGGCGCGGCTGCCTCACCCCTCCAGGTCCGGCACGTCGAGATCGGCGCGCAGCTCCTCACGGATCACCGAGAAGGCGAGCCCGGCCGGATAGCCCTTGCGCGCGAGCATCCCGGCGAGGCGACGGGTCGCCTTCTCCGGCTCCAGCCCGGCCACCGAGCGCAGCTTCTTGCGCACCAGCGCCCGCGCGGCGGCCTCCTCGTCGGCGGGGTCGATCTCGTCGAGGGCCTCGCGGGCCAGGTCGTCGTCGATGCCCTTGCGTCGCAGCTCCTGGGCGAGCGCGCGGCGCGCCAGGCCCTTGCCCGGCTGCCTGCTCTCGACCCAGGCGCGAGCGAAGGCACGATCGTCGACCAGCCCGACCTCCTCGAAGCGGTCCAGCAGCCGCTGGCCCACCTCGGGCGGCACGTTCTTCTTCGCCAGCTTGTCGGTGAGCTCCTGACGGGAGCGCGCCTGGCCGGTGAGCTGGTCGAGCAGGATCTTGCGCGCCACCGCCTCCTGGTCGGCCTCCGGACCGCGCGCCACCGGGTCCTCGGGGGGAGGCAGGTCCGCCTGGGGAGCGACCGAGCGGATCCAGGCGGCCACCCCGGCCGCCACGTCACCGCGCCACGGGTCCTCCGCGTCGGTCACGGCCGCCTCGGAGTCGTCGTGGCGCGGTCCGCGCTCAGAAGCTCTCGACACCGGTCGGGTCGGCAGGCACGTCGACGTGCGGGCCGACGCCCAGCTTCTCGAGGATCTTCTTCTCGAGCTCGTTGGCCAGGTCGGGGTTGTCCCTGAGGAACTTGCGGGCGTTCTCCTTGCCCTGTCCCAGCTGGTCGCCCTCGTAGGTGTACCAGGCACCCGCCTTGCGGACCAGGCCGGCCTCGACGCCCACGTCGATCAGGCCACCCTCGCGGCTGATGCCCTTGCCGTACATGATGTCGAACTCGGCCTGCTTGAACGGCGGGGCCACCTTGTTCTTGACGACCTTGATCCGGGTCCGGTTGCCGACCATCTCGGTGCCGTCCTTGAGCGTCTCGATGCGACGCACGTCGAGACGGACCGAGGCGTAGAACTTGAGCGCCTTGCCACCGGTGGTGGTCTCCGGGGAGCCGAACATCACGCCGATCTTCTCGCGCAGCTGGTTGATGAAGATCATCGTGGTGCCCGAGCTGTTGAGGGCACCGGTCATCTTGCGCAGCGCCTGGCTCATCAGCCGGGCCTGCAGCCCCACGTGGCTGTCGCCCATCTCGCCCTCGATCTCCGCGCGCGGCACCAGCGCGGCCACCGAGTCCACGACGATGAGGTCGAGCGCGCCGGAGCGGATCAGCATGTCGGCGATCTCCAGGGCCTGCTCGCCGGAGTCGGGCTGCGAGACCAGCAGCGCGTCGGTGTCGACGCCCAGCGCCTTCGCGTACTCCGGGTCGAGCGCGTGCTCGGCGTCGATGAAGGCGACGATGCCCCCGGCCGCCTGAGCGTTGGCCACCGCGTGCAGCGCGACCGTGGTCTTACCGGAGGACTCCGGACCGTAGATCTCCACCACCCGCCCGCGCGGCAGGCCTCCGATGCCCAGCGCGACGTCCAGCGCGATCGCACCGGAGGGGATCACGCCCAGCGCGGCACGAGTCTCCTCGCCCAGGCGCATGATCGAGCCCTTGCCGAACTGCTTCTCGATGCCCGCGAGCGCGGCATCCAAGGACTTGTTGCGGTCTCCAGCGGCCATGTCATTCCATCCAATCTCCGGGCCCCGTAGAGCCCGCCGTGTGGTGTAGCGAGTCGTGTTCGTCTGTGGGAAGGACGCTAGACAAGACCACCGACAGTGCCGGAATCCTCCCGGAACCTGGGGACAACGAACGCCCCTGCGTCACCTGTGCATCCAGGGTAGCCCGAACAGGTGTTCGACCGAGAATCTCGCCCCCGCGTGTCGCTCGTTGATTTTCCATTGTGCGCAATTGAATCGCCGGATACGTTGGGGAGCGGGTCGGTCCCGGCCCACCACCTCACGGACAGGACCCCCATGGACGCGCTCTACACCGCCGAGGCCCTCGCCACCGGAGCCGGCCGCAACGGCCGCGGCAGCACCCCCGACGGCCGCCTGGACCTCGACCTCGCCGTACCCCAGGAGATGGGCGGCAGCGGCGAGGGGACGAACCCCGAGCAGCTCTTCGCGGTCGGGTACGCGGCGTGCTTCCACTCCGCACTGCAGATGGTGGCCCGCGCCGCCGAGGCCGATGTCACCGACTCCGCCGTGGGCGCCCGCGTCAGCATCGGCGCCGCCGAGGGCGGGGGCTTCCAGCTCGCCGTGACCCTGGAGGTCACCCTGCCCCACCTGTCCCTGGAGGAGGCGGAGAAGCTGGCCGAGCAGGCGCACCAGGTGTGCCCCTACTCCAACGCCACGCGCGGCAACATCGAGGTGACGCTGAGCGTCAACGACGAGGACTGAGCCGCATCCGGGCGCCGCAGGCCCTAACGCAGGGTCTCGGGGAGCTGCTGGTCGCGCCACACCGCCGCCCAGACCTCCTTCGCCGGTACGCCGGCGTCGAGCGCCTGGGTGACGGTGCGGTTGCCCAGCTCGCCGATCACGTGATGTTCGGCGAACGTGGGGGCGTGCACGCCGAGGCCCTCCTCGAGGCGGCCCCAGAACTCGGTGAACCTCATCGCGCGTCCCTGGGCAGGACGGGGGCCAGGTACGCGCAGTCGGGGGTGAGCACACGAGCATTCTTCCAGCCACTGCCACATGCGCCGCCCGGTGCTGGGAGGATGGCGACTATGGCCGAGTTCTCGACCCGCTCCGCGACCGAATCCGATCTCGCCGCTATCTCGGCGATCTACACGCACGCGGTGGAGCACTCCACCACCACGTTCGACCTCGAGCCACCCGACATGGACCACTGGCGCGCGCGCCTGGACGGCCAGCACCCCGGTGACCACCTGCTCGTCGCGGTGAGCGACGCGGACACCGTCGTGGGCTACGCCTACTCGTGGTCGTTCCGGCCGCGACCTGCCTATTCCCTGACCCGCGAGACGTCGATCTACCTCGACCGCTCGGTGCGCGGCCAGGGCGTCGGGAGACTGCTCTACCCCGCACTGCTGCAGACGATGGCGGTCTCGGGGGTGCACACCGCCATCGCCGCGGTCGCGCTGCCGAACCCGGCCAGCGAGCGGCTGCACCAGTCCGTGGGCTTCGAGAAGCTCGGGGTGATGCGGGAGGTGGGTCGCAAGTTCGACCAGTGGATCGACATGGCCTGGTACCAGAAGATGCTGATCAACCTGCCCTGAGGCTCGCTCAGGTCAGCAGGAGGCCGTCCAGGCGCCGCCGGACCACCCACAGCCCGGCCACCCCCATCGCCAGCAGGTAGAGCACCGAGACCAGGGACGCGCTCGTCACCGCCCCGGTGGTCAGCTCGCGGCACAGCACCACGCCCCGGTACAGCGGCGTGCACTCCACCACCCAGCGCAGCGCGCCGTCGAAGGCGGTGATCGGGAAGAACGTGGCCGAGAACAGGAACAGCGGCAGCTGCACCAGCGTCACCTTGTCGAAGTCCTGCCAGCTGGTGAACCACGTGGTCACGGCCATGAAGACAGCCGAGAACGCGAAGCCCAGCAGCACCGCCGCCGGCAGCGCCAGCACCGCCCACCAGGTGTCCACCAGCCCCATCGCCACCATCACCACCAGGAACATCGCGGAGTAGCTCGCCCCGCGGATCAGCCCCCACGCGATCTCGCCGCGCGCGATGTCGGAGGTGGACAGCGGGGTGGCCAGCATCTGGTCGTACAGCTTGGCGTACTTGAGCTTGAAGAAGACGTTGAAGGTGCTGTCCATCATCGCGCCGTTCATCGCCGAGGCCGCCAGCATCCCGGGCGCCACGAACTCGGCGTACCCGATCACCTCGCCGTTGAACTCGAAGGTGTCGATCAGCTGGCCCACCCCGATGCCGATCGAGAGCAGGTAGAAGAACGGCTCCAGGAAGCCGGTCAGGAACAGCTTCCATGCCTGCCGGTAGACCACGTAGTTGCGCAGCACCAGCAGACGGGTGGCCCGCCAGGGGCTCAACGGCGCCGGCACGGGCCCGGGCGAGAACTCCAGCATCAGCTCACCAGCCTGCTGCTCAGCCCGGTCACCGAGAGCCGCCAGCCGAGCGCCGTCAGCGCGCCCAGCACCAGCACGTGGACCGCCGCCAGCGGCCAGTCCACCTGGTCCAGGGTGAGCATCCGGGAGAGGTTGACCCCGTGCCACAGCGGGGTGAGCCGGGCGACCCACTCCAGCACGGCGCCGAGGTTGGAGATCGGGAAGAACGCCCCCGAGAACAGGAACAGCGGGAACACCCCGAGCCGGTAGATCAGCCCGTAGCCCTCCTCCGAGCGCATCCGCACGCTCAGCGCGTAGACCAGCGTCGAGAAGGTCATCCCGACCAGCACCTGCGCACCGAGCGCCAGCACCGCTCCCCACCAGGTCGCGAACACCCCGAACGGCGCCAGCACGAGCAGGTAGACCGCGCAGGTGGTCAGCAGCCGGAAGAGCACGAAGAGCTGATGGCCGGCGACCAGGTCGCGCGGCTGCAGCGGCGTGGCCAGCATCGAGTCGTAGACCTTCTGCCACTTCAGCATCGACATCACCGGGTACGTCACCTCGCCCACGGCCGTCTGCATGGCGTGGCTGGCCACCAGCCCCGGCACCACGAACGCCAGGTACGACGTGGCTCCCTCGAGCCGGTCGGGGTCGGCCTGGATGTAGCCGCCGAGCAGCACCCCCATCGCGACCACGTAGAACATCGGCGCCACGAACGAGGAGATCACCGAGCCCTTCCAGGTCCGCTTGTAGACCGTGAGCCAGTAGTCGGCCTGCCGGGCGATCGCCTCGCGGGCGCTGAGCGTCTCCATCAGTCCACCAGCGTCCGGCCGGTCATCCGCAGGAAGACGTCCTCCAGGGTGGAGCGGCGCACCAGCACCGCGACGGGCTGCAGCCCCCGCTCGTGCACCTTCGCCACCACCTCCTCGCCGTCGGCGGTGTAGACCAGCAGCCGGTCGGGCAGCACCTCGACCCGCTCGCCCAGGTCGGCGACCTTCTCCGCGAGCCGCTCGTGCTCGCCGATGCCGAAGCGCAGCTCGGCGACCTCGCGGGTGGAGTGCTCACGGATCAGGCTCAGCGGGGCGCCCTCGGCCACGATCCGGCCCTTGTCCATCACCACCAGCCGGTCGCACAGCTGCTCGGCCTCGTCCATGTAGTGCGTGGTGAGCACCAGCGTCACGCCGGCCTGCTTGAGCCGGAACAGCCGATCCCACAGCACGTGGCGGGCCTGCGGGTCGAGCCCGGTGGTGGGCTCGTCCAGGAGCAGCAGGTCGGGCCGGTTGATCAGCGAGCGCGCGATCGTGAGGCGCCGCTTCATCCCGCCGGAGAGGTCCTCGACCTTGCTGCGGGCCTTGTCGGTGAGCTGGACGAACTCCAGCAGCTCATCGGCGCGCTCGCGAACCTCGGTCCGCGACAACCCGAAGTAGCGCCCGTAGATGACCAGGTTGTCGCGCACGTTGAGCTCGGCGTCGAGGGTGTCGTCCTGCGGGCACACCCCGAGCCGCCCGCGCACGGCGGGGCCCTGGGTGGTCGGGTCCAGCCCCAGCACCCGCAGCGTCCCGCTGGTGGGTGGCGAGACGGCCGCGATCATCCGCATCGCCGAGGACTTGCCCGCGCCGTTGGGCCCGAGGAACCCGAACGCCTCGCCGCGCCGTACGTCGACGTCGATGCCGCGCACCGCCTCCAGCTCGCCGAACGACTTGCGCAGGTCGCGGGCGTAGATCATCGACTCCGGGAGTTCAGCCACCTCGCGGACCCTAGTGCGCGGCTCCGACCAGGTGAAGTGGTTTCCGGCGGGCGGCCGGGCGCGACCCGGAGGCGTGTCGGTGCCGTCCGGCAGGATGGAGCCGTGCCCGACGTACTCGACCGGTTCAGCGACGCGACCCGCACCTGGTTCGCCGCCGCCTTCGCCGAGCCCACCGCCGCCCAGGCCGGCGCGTGGCAGGCGATCGGCGCCGGGCGGCACGCCCTGGTGGTGGCGCCCACCGGCTCGGGCAAGACGCTCTCGGCGTTCCTGTGGTCGCTGGACCGGCTGATGACCGGCCCGCCGCCCGCCGACCGGCTGCACCGCTGCCGGGTGCTCTACGTGTCGCCGCTCAAGGCGCTCGCGGTCGACGTGGAGCGCAACCTGCGCGCGCCGCTGACCGGGATCCGGCACACCGCGGACCGGCTCGGCTCGCCGGTGCCCGACGTCACCGTCGGCGTCCGCTCGGGCGACACCCCGGCCGCCGAGCGGCGCCGGTTGGCCAGCGCTCCCCCGGACATCATGATCACCACACCGGAGTCGCTGTTCCTGATGCTGACCTCGCAGGCGCGCGAGTCGCTGCGCGGCGTCGAGACGGTGATCCTCGACGAGGTGCACGCGGTGGCGGGCACCAAGCGCGGCGCCCACCTCGGGGTCTCCCTGGAGCGCCTCGACGCGCTGCTGGAGCGCCCGGCCCAGCGGATCGGGCTGTCGGCGACCGTGCGGCCCCTCGACGAGGTGGCCCGCTTCCTCGGCGGCTCGGCCCCGGTGGAGATCGTCGCCCCGCCCTCGGAGAAGGGCTGGGACCTGAAGGTCGTCGTGCCGGTGGAGGACATGTCCGCTCCCGGCGAGTACGACGAGGAGTCCGAGGACCCGCAGCGCAGTGCCTCGATGTGGCCGCACGTCGAGGAGCGGGTCGTCGACCTGGTCGAGGAGCACCGCTCCACGATCGTCTTCGCCAACTCCCGCCGCCTCGCCGAGCGGCTCACCGCCCGGCTCAACGAGATCGCCGCCGAACGCGCCGCCGCCCGCGACGGCGACGATGACGGCGACCCGGTCCGCGCACCCACCGCGCCACCGGCCCAGGTGATGGCCCAGGCCGGCCAGAGCCACGGCGCGGCGACGGTGATCGCGAAGGCCCACCACGGCTCGGTCTCCAAGGAGCAGCGGGCGCTGATCGAGGACGACCTCAAGCGCGGCCGGCTCCCCTGCGTGGTGGCCACCAGCAGCCTCGAGCTCGGCATCGACATGGGCGCGGTCGACCTGGTGATCCAGATCGAGTCGCCGCCCTCGGTGGCCAGCGCCCTGCAGCGGGTCGGCCGGGCCGGGCACCAGGTCGGCGAGGTCTCGCGCGGCGTGCTCTTCCCCAAGCACCGCGGCGACCTCGCCCAGACGGCGGTGGCGGTGGAGCGGATGCGCAGCGGAGCCATCGAGTCCCTGCACGTGCCCGCCAACCCGCTCGACGTGCTCGCCCAGCAGGTGGTCGCCGCGACGGCGCTGGAGGCGTGGGACGTCGAGGAGCTCTACGAGCTGTTCCGCCGCTGCGCCGCCTTCACCTCGCTGCCGCGCAGCGCCTACGACGCGACCCTGGACCTGCTCAGCGGCCGCTACCCCTCCGACGAGTTCGCCGAGCTTCGGCCGCGGATCGTCTGGGACCGGGTGACCGGCCGGCTCACCGGACGCCCCGGCGCCCAGCGGCTCGCGGTGACCAGTGGCGGCACCATCCCCGACCGCGGCCTGTACGGCGTCTTCCTCCTCGGCGGCGAGGGGCCGGGACGACGCGTCGGCGAGCTCGACGAGGAGATGGTCTACGAGTCGAGGGTCGGCGACGTCTTCGCGCTGGGCGCGACCAGCTGGCGCATCGAGGACATCACCCACGACCGGGTCCTGGTCACCCCGGCGCCCGGCGTCCCGGGCCGGCTGCCGTTCTGGAAGGGCGACGCGCTGGGGCGCCCCGCCGAGCTGGGCGAGGCGATCGGCGCCTTCACCCGTGAGCTCGCCTCGCTGCCCCCCGAGACGGCCGGCAAGCGGGCCCAGCAGGACGGCCTGGACGAGTGGGCGGCCGCCAACCTCGTCGCCTACCTGGGCGAGCAGCAGGAGGCCGTCAACGTGCTGCCCAGCGACCGGTCCGTGGTCGTGGAGCGCTTCCGCGACGAGCTGGGCGACTGGCGCCTGGTCGTGCACTCCCCCTACGGCACCCCCGTCCACGCCCCGTGGGCGCTGGCCATCAACGCCCGGCTGCGCGAGCGCCACGGGGTGGACGGGCAGGCGGTGGCCTCCGACGACGGCATCGTGATCCGGATCCCCGACACCGACGCCGAGCCGCCGGCGGGCGACCTGGTCGTGTTCTCCCCCGACGAGATCGAGGACCTGGTCACCGCCGAGGTCGGCGGGTCCGCGCTCTTCGCCGCGCGCTTCCGCGAGTGCGCGGCCCGGGCCCTGCTGCTCCCCCGCCGCGATCCCGGCCGGCGCTCCCCGCTGTGGCAGCAGCGCCAGCGCTCGGCCCAGCTGCTCGAGGTCGCCGCGCGCTACCCCAGCTTCCCGATCGTGCTGGAGGCGGTGCGCGAGTGCCTCCAGGACGTCTACGACCTGCCCGCGCTGGTCGCGCTGATGCGGCGGGTGGACCGGCGCGAGGTGGTGGTCTCCGACGTCGCGACGACCTCGCCCTCGCCGTTCGCGCGCACCCTGCTCTTCGGCTACGTCGCGCAGTTCCTCTACGAGGGCGACTCCCCGATCGCCGAGCGCCGCGCCGCCGCGCTCTCCCTGGACCAGGGCCTGCTCGCCGAGCTGCTCGGCCGCGCGGAGCTGCGCGAGCTCCTCGACCCCGAGGTGCTCGCGGAGGTGGAGGCCGAGCTGCAGCGGCTCGCCCCGGACCGCCGCGCCCGCGACGCCGAGGGGGTCGCGGACCTGCTCCGGCTGCTGGGTCCGCTGACCACCGCGGAGGTGACCGAGCGGTCGGTGGCCGAGGACGCCTCGCCCTGGCTCGCCGAGCTGCACGCCGTACGACGCGTGGTCGAGGTGCGGGTGGCCGGTGAGGAGCGTTGGACGGCCATCGAGGACGTCGCCCGGCTGCGCGACGGGCTCGGGGTGCCGGTCCCGCCGGGCACGCCGGACGTCTTCACCGACCCGGTGGAGGACCCGCTGGGCGACCTGGTCTCGCGCTACGCCCGCAGTCACGGGCCGTTCACCGTCGAGGAGCTGGCCGCCCGCTACGGCCTGGGGCCGGCGGTGGTGCGGCACACGCTGCAGCGCCTCGGCGCCGCCGGGCGGGTCCTGGACGGCGAGTTCCGCCCCGCGGGATCGGGCACCGAGTGGTGCGACGCCGAGGTGCTGCGCAAGATCCGGCGCCGCTCGCTGGCCCGGCTGCGCAAGGAGGTGGAGCCGGTCGAGCCCGAGGCGCTCGGCCGCTTCCTGCTCGCCTGGCAGCACGTCAGCCCCACCGCACGCGGCGGGCTGCGCGGCATCGACGGGGTGGTCGCGGCCGTCGACCAGCTGGCCGGCTGCGCAGTGCCCGCCTCGGCGCTCGAGCCGCTGGTCCTCGCGGCCCGGGTGCGCGACTACCAGCCCTCCTACCTCGACGAGCTCACCGCCTCGGGCGAGGTGCTCTGGGCCGGGCACGGACCCCTGCCCGGAGCCGACGGGTGGGTCTCGCTGCACCTGGCCGACCAGGCCCACCTGACGTTGCCCGCCCCCGAGCCGCTGGAGACCACGGTGCTGCAGCAGGCGGTGCTGGACGCGCTGGCGCCAGGCGGCGCGTGGTTCTTCCGCCAGCTCGCCGACGCGGTCGGCTCCACCGACGACAAGGCGCTCGCGGCGGCGCTGTGGGAGCTGGTCTGGGCCGGCCGCGTCAGCAACGACACCCTCACCCCGCTGCGCGCGCTCGCCCGGGGCGGCACACCGGCGCACCGCTCACGCCGGCCACCGGCACGCGCTCGGATGACCGGCGCCCGCGGCACCCGGCTGCCCTCGCGCACCGGTCCGCCAGAGACGGCCGGACGCTGGGCGCTGCTGCCGGCGACCGACCCCGATCCCACCCGACGCGCCCACGCCGGCGCCGAGCACCTGCTGGACCGGCACGGGGTGGTCATCCGCGGTGCGGTGATGAGCGAGCGGGTTCCCGGGGGGTTCGCCGGCGTCTACAAGGTGCTGGCCGCCTTCGAGGAGCAGGGCCGGTGCCGGCGCGGCTACTTCGTCAGCGGCCTGGGCGCCGCCCAGTTCGGCACCGCCGGCGCCGTGGACCGGCTGCGCACCTTCGCCGAGCTCCCCCCGGGCGCCGAGCCGGTCGCGGTCGCCCTGGCCGCCACCGACCCCGCCAACCCCTACGGCGCCGCCCTGCCGTGGCCCGAGCGGGAGAGCGCCACCGAGGGCGGGGCGGGGCATCGCCCCGGACGCAAGGCGGGCGCCCTGGCCGTGCTCGTCGACGGTGCGCTGGTGCTCTACGTCGAACGCGGCGGGCGCACCCTGCTCACCTGGTCCGACGACGTCGCGGTGCTCACCCCGGCCGTCCGGGCGCTCGCCGAGGCCACCCGCCGCGGCACACTGGGCCGGCTCACCGTCGAGCGGGCCGACGGCGCCGCGCTGCTCGGCTCCGGGCCCACGCCGCTGCGCGAGGCCCTGCAGAGCGCCGGGTTCGTCTCCACCCCGAAAGGGCTGAGGATCCGTGCCTGAGGGCGACACCGTGCTCCGCACCGCCCGGCGGCTGCACCAAGCCCTGTCCGGGCGAGACCTGCTGAGCACCGACCTGCGGGTGCCCGAGCTGGCCACCGCCGACCTGTCCGGGGCCCGGGTCAGCGAGACCGTCGCCCGGGGCAAGCACCTGTTGACCCGGATCGACGGCGTCGAGTCGTGGACGCTGCACACCCACCTCAAGATGGAGGGCAGCTGGCACGTCTACCGGGCCGGAGAGCGCTGGCGCCGCCCCGCCCACCAGGCCCGGGCGGTGCTCGCGGTGCCGGGCGCACAGGCCGTCGGCTTCTCCCTCGGCGTGGTGGAACTGCTGCCTCGCGACGCCGAGCAGGACGCGGTCGGCCACCTCGGTCCCGACCTGCTCGGCCGCGACTTCGACGAGGACGAGGCGCTGCGCCGGCTGCGCGCGGAGCCGGACCGGCCCGTGGTGGAGGCGCTGCTGGACCAGGGCATCGTGGCAGGAATCGGGAACATGTACGCCGCCGAGCTCTGCTTCGTCGCCGGCGTGCACCCGCACACCCCGGTCGCCGAGGCGCCCGATCTGCTCCGGCTGCTGCGACGGGCCCGCCAGATGCTCCAGGTGAACGCCGAGCGCTCGGTGCAGTCGACCACCGGCAGCCTGCGCCAGGGCGAGCGGATGTGGGTGTACCGACGTGATCGCCGGCCCTGTCGCCGCTGCGCGACGAGCATCGCGGTGGCGATGCGCGGCGAGCCGGGCCGGGAGCGCGCGTCGTACTGGTGCCCGAGCTGTCAACCGGAGGTCGCCGGCTGACCCGGACGGTGCGGGCGGGTCAGGCGGCGGAGGCGACCACGTCGCCGGTGGTGCCGCGGCGCGCGGCGACCGGGACGGCCGGGATCTCGATGCGCGCGGTCTCCAGCGCGATCGCGGCCTCTTCGAGGGCGATGGCGTCGCTGACGTCGCGAAGCACCTCCGACAGCGGCAGGTCCAGCGCCGCGCACAGCGAGGCCAGCAGCTCGGAGGAGGCCTCCTTGTGACCGCGCTCGATCTCGGAGATGTAGCCCAGGCTCACCCGGGCCTCGGCGGAGACCTCGCGCAGGGTCATGCCGCGCTTCATCCGCTGCGTGCGGAGCACGTCGCCGAGCAGCCGACGAAACAGCACCATGGGCGCACATCCTCTCCGTGTCAGTGGGGCAACGCTACCCGAGGGGGGTTGATTCCCGGTCAGGCGGGAGCCGCCGACTCGTGCAGCATGGCAGACAGCGCCGACAGCGCGGCCGCACAGGTCCCCTCCCGGATCGCGTGCCGGTCCCCGTCCAAGGAGAGCGGGACGACCGTGGTCCCCGCAGGAGCGGCGACCGCCACGAAGACCGTGCCCACGTCCTTGTCCTCCTGCGTGCCCGGTCCGGCCACGCCGGTGGTGGCGAGCGCGTACGTGGCGCCGGTGAGCCGGCGTACCCCGTCGGCCATGGCGCGCGCACACTCGGCGGAGACCACGCCGTGCTCGGCCACCAGCTCCTGGGGCACGCCGAGCAGGCTCTCCTTCAGCGCGGTGGCGTAGGAGACCACGCCACCGAGGTAGACCTGCGAGGCCCCGGGGGCGTCGGTGAGCAGGGACGCGAGCAGGCCGCCGGTCAGCGACTCGGCCGTCACCACGGTCTCCTCACGCTCCTGCAGCAGCACGTGCAGATTGGCCGCCAGTGCGGCGATGGCCACGTCGCGTGGACCCTCCGAGTTGCTCACCGCGGGAATGTTGCCAGAGGGCCCCGACCCCAAACGTGGGCTACGCAACAGGGGGCCGCCCCGAAGGACGGCCCCCTGTGCGCAGTGAGTGGACTACCTGCGACGCACCACCCGGAAGGTGACCGTCTTCGTGCTGCGCTTGACGTTCCCGGCGCCCAGGTAGGTCACCTTGACCGTCTTGCGACCGGGCCGGCCGAACTTCGCCAGCCGGACCAGCGCCTTGCCCTGGCGCAGGGTCACCGTGCGGGCGTCCCGCCCGGCGACCCGGATGATGACCTTGCCGGTCGGCACGACGCCGGCCGCCCGGACGTTGATCCGCACCAACGGGCGGGTCCGCTTCGCGACCACCCGGCGCGTGAGGACCTTGAGCGACGTCACGGACTTCACCTTGGCCACGGCATCGGGGAGGAGGTCCAGCCCGAGGATCACCGGGTCGTGGTCGGAGGACCGGAACGGCGTCGGCTGGTGGAAGTCGGTGCCGTGGTAGTTGAACCGGCTGTACTCCAGCGGGAGGGCCTCACCGGAGTTGATGTTCCAGATGTCGGCGCCGGTGGCGGCCTTCATCGCCGCGGCGTTCGCGAGGACGTGGTCCAGCGAACCCGACAGACCGGAGAACGAGTAGGAGTACTCGTCGGCGGCGAACTCCGTGGCCACGTTCTGGTAGCCGGCGTCGCCGAGCACCTGCAGCGGGTCCTCCATCGCGTAGGAGTTGAAGTCGCCGGCCAGCAGCACCGCCTCGACCCCGAGCGCCGTCTGCACGGTCGGGATCCAGTCGCGCAGCGCCGTCGCCTGGGCGATGCGGTCCGGGTTGGCGTTGCCCTGCCCGGTGCCGTCGTCGACGCCGGAGCCCTTGGACTTGAAGTGGTTGACCACGAGCAGGAACGGCTCGCCGCCCTTCACCGGGGCGAAGGCCTGGGCGATCGGCTCGCGGGCGTTGTCGAACGCCTCGCCGGTGCCGCTCAGCTCGCCGAGCGCACGAGCGGCCCCGACGCGCTTGACCGAGTCGGCCTTGTAGATGATCGCGTTGGAGATGACGTCCATCTCCGCCGCCGGTGGGAGGTCGCTGGAGGACGGGTTCGCCGCCCACACCGCCCGCCCGGCGTCGGCGTTGAGCGCGGCGACCAGGGTCTCGGTGGCCTCGTCGGCGCTCTCACCGAGCTTCAGCGAGTTCTCGATCTCCATCAGGCCGACCACGTCGGCGTCGAGCGCGTTGATCGCCTTGACGATCTTGATCTGCTGACGCTCGAGGTCCTCCGGGTCCCAGGCGCCGCGCTGGTCGCAACCACCGCTGACGTTGGTGCCGTCGCCCGCACGGTCCTTGTAGGCCACGCAGCCGCCGTCACCGACGTTGTCGTCGTCGGCGTCCCCGAGGGTGGTGAAGTAGTTCAGCACGTTGAACGAGGCGACCTTGACGTCCGCCTTGCCGGCCGGGTCGAGGCGCTCCTCATCGGGTGCGGCGGTGCGGGTGTTCTCGAAGGTGGCCGGGGAGGCGGCGTTGTCCGGGCCGATCACCGGCGCCAGCGGCTGGAACCGGTAGGTCGGCGCGGTGGCCGAGCCGCCCTCGGTGAAGATCACCGGCGCGGTGAAGGTGACACCGGCGCCGACCCGAACCGGCTTGTCGTGGGAGATGTAGGCCGGGGTGAGGCCGCTGTTGGACGCCGAGGAGAAGTTCACCGACGAGGCGTCGTCGAGCTGGATGGCCCGCGCCGTGTTGTCGGCCTCGAGCGCCTGGATCGCGGCGGTGTCCTGCGCGTCCGCCACCTCGGTGGGCTGGATCAGCGGCTGGTCGCCCTGGGCCAGCCCGAGCTCACCGAACTGGTTGGTGTTGTAGGTGTTGGTGACGGTGAAGTCGCCAGCGGGCGCGTAGAGCATCCCCTCGAGGAGCTCCTTCTCCTCCCGCGTCGTGGGCCACTCGGTGGTGGTGGGCACCACCGGGTCGACCACGTCGGTGAGCTTGGCGATGTCGGCCGAGGCCGTCACGCTCACCTGGGTCATCCCGTTGTACTCCGCCACGGTGCCGGTCACCTGCACGAAGTCGCCCGGTGTGACGGTCACGGGTCGTGCTGAGGCCTCCTGGTAGACGAAGACGGCCTCGGACGAGGTGCGGGTGGACAGGTCCACGTCCGCGCCGCCGGAGCCGGGCCTCTGGAGGTAGAAGCCGTTGAGCCCGCCGGTGGGGTACGCCGCGGTGACCACACCGGTGGTGACGACCGTGGTGCCCGCCAGCGGGCTGGCCATGCCCGGACCCTGGATCTGCGCGATGCTGGCGGCCACCGGGTCCGGGGTCTCCACGGGAGGCTCACTCCCGCCGCCGGCGCCCGAGTTCTGGGGCGTGGGCGTGTTCGCCGTGAAGTCTGCGCTGTTGACGTCGGTGTCGCTGCCGGTGGCCGAGCGGCTGACCGAGGTGGAGTTGCTCATCGCCGGAGCCGCGGTGGTCTCGAAGACGTTGCTGGCGACCCCCACGAGGTCCACCACGGTGCTGTGACCGGCCGTGGCGAAGGCACCGGTCCCGGGGTTCACCGGGGTCGTGTTTCTGACCAGCATGGCCGTGCCGTTGGAGCCGCCCATGTTGATCGAGCCGGCGACGTCCGGGGTGGGCAGCTCGACGGTTCCGCCGGCACCGGGGCCCTGGCCGACGAGGAAGTGGCTCTTGGCCGGCACGCTCCCGGTCAGCGGCGTGACCCCGGTGGCGGCGGCCGTGCCGGTGCCGCTGCGCCACTGGACCGACCAGCCGGCCACCGAGATGGCGGCGTCGGTGGGGTTGTAGATCTCGATGAAGTCGTTCTTGAGGGTGGCACCGCTGTTGCCGCCGCCGCCGTAGACCTCGCTGATCACGAGGCCGGTACCGGCGGGGTCGGCCGCAGCCGTGGGAGTGACGAGACCGGTGACCGCGAAACCGAGGGCGACGCCCACGGTGATTCGCTTCCGGGTTGAGGACATGAAAGGGCCCTTCGAAAGAGGGAGATGCGGGGAACGACGACGCCGGGCAAGGGTCCGGAGCCGCCGGGGCGCGGGGACCGGCCGTGGCCGGCCCCCGCGCGGGGTTCAGCGGCGTCGCACGTGGATGCGGACGACCTTCTTGCTCGCCTTGACCGACTCGTCGCCGAAGTAGCGCACGGTGACCGTCTTCATGCCGCGGGCGGCGTAGGGGCGCACCGTGAAGGTGGCGACGCCGTCCACGACGCGTCGCGTGTAGAGCTTGCCGCCGGTGCGCAGCGTGACCTTGCCGGTGGCCGAGACACCCGCTGCGGCCACGTTGACCCGGAACGTCGGGCGGCTCTTCTTGGCGCGGACCTTGTTGGCCGGCTTCTTGACCTGCAGGGCCGAGGAGACCTTGACCTTCTCGACGGGCACCGAGACGGTCGTGCCCGAGGGCTGGGCCACGATCTCGATCACCGTCGAGGCACGCACCGTGTGAGGCACGGTGAAGGCCACGTCGGCGGAGCCGGCGGTGACGGCGATGTCCTTGGCCACCGGGACCCGGTCCTCACCGGTCACGGCGAAGACCTCGAGCGAGGTGTTCGCCGGGCTGCCCAGCGAGGTCAGGTCGAGCTTCGACAGGGTGAACTTGACCGCCGAGCCGCTCCGCACGGAGGCGGGCAGGCCGGACGCCTCGACCTGCTGGCGCGCGAAGTCGGGCGTGATCGGGGAGTTGTCCCTGAGGTAGGCACGCCACATGTCGGCGTCGAGCAGACCGGTGTCGGTCATCGTCCCGGACGTGAACGCCCGGAAGTTGTCGCCGCCCGCCGCGAGGAACGACAGCGTCGAGACGGTGTACGTCGCGGCCGGGTCGATCGGCTTGCCGTCGAGCCAGATCGAGGTGATCCGCTGCCCGGCCGGCTTGGCCGAGTCGGCGGTGACCCGCACGTTGTCGGACAGCCCCAGCTGCAGGTAGGGCCGCGAGGGGACCGCGCCTGCGGCGTCGGTCTGCCACTGCTGCTCCAGCACGGCCTTGATCTGAGCGCCGGTCATCTCGACCAGCGCGACCGTGTTGTTGAACGGCAGCACCGCGTTGGCCTCGGCGTAGGTGACCACACCGTCGCCGTTCGCGGGGTTGGCGGCCGTGTTCCCGGCGTACAGCAGCTCCGCGCGCAGGCCGCCGGGGTTGGTGATGCCCAGGTCGACCTCGGCGAAGTCGATGCCGTCGCGCAGGGCGTTGCCGACCAGGCCGCCGAGCGTGGACTCCGAGGCCCGGTCGTCGCGGCTGCCGCCGACGTAGGCGGTGGTGACGTCGCCGGTGATCGCGCCGATCGGCTGGTTGCCCACCTCCGCGGCCTCCGCCAGGGCGGCGTCGGTGATCGTCTTGACCTCGGCGACCCGGGGGAAGCTCAGGTCCTCGGTCGCGACGCGGGCGACGTTCTGCTGGGTGTGCGCCGAGACCTCACCCGTCACGGAGTCGACCGTCAGGGTGATCTGGCCGATGTTCTCGCCGTACGAGCCGGTCTGCAGCACCGGCCGGGTCTTGCCGGCGGCGCCGGGGACGGGAGCCACCCAGGCGTACTGCTTGTGGGTGTGTCCGGTGAAGATGGCGTCCACGTCGGCGGAGGTCTTCGTGACGATGTCGGCGAAGGTGCCGCCGGCGGCGACCTCCTGCTCGAGCGTGCTGTTGTCGGGGGTGCCGGCGCCGGCGCCCTCGTGGTACTCGGCGACGATGACGTCGGCCTCGCCGTTGTCCTCGTTGCCGTCGGAGAGCTGGGCGGCGACCCGGTTCGTGGCGACCACCGGGTCCCCGAAGGTCAGACCCTGCACGCCCGTGGGAGAGACCATGGCGGGGGTCTCCTCGGTCACGGTGCCGATGACGCCGACGGTCAGTCCGCCTGCCTCGACCAGCGCGAACTCCTCGAGTGCCGGGGTCGTGGTGCCCTTGGTGTAGACGTTGGCGCCGAGGTAGTCCCACTGCGCCGCGTCCGTGACACGGCCGGTCAGGTCGTCGAACCCGTTGTCGAACTCGTGGTTGCCGACCGCGGAGGTGGCGAGGTCGAGCGCGTTCAGCACGTCGAGGGTCGGCTGGTCGTCCTGGTGGCTGGAGGCGAACAGCGAAGCACCGATGTTGTCGCCGGCCGAGAGCAGGACCGTGCTGTCCTCTCCCCCGGTGGCGCGCAGCCGCTCGACGGTGGTGGCGAACTTCGTCGTGTTGGCGTCGATGCGGCCGTGGAAGTCGTTGATGTTCAGCAGGGTGATCTCGACCGGGTCGGCGGCCTGCGCCGGCGCCATGAAGACGGTCAGGGGCGCGGCGACGAGGCTGAGCCCCACCCCCGCGGTCAGGGCCCGAAGACCCCGTCGTGCCGGGCTGCTACCCGGCGATGAGTGGCTGGAGTACAAGGCAAAACCTTTCCAGAAGGCGATTCGCGCGGAGGGTGGAGCGCGGTCACCATAACGCCGCGAGGCGTACCGAAAAGGTGCTTTCGGGTGTCGATTGCATGACGGAAAGTTCGTGGTCCGAACACGTGCCCGGAGAAGCTCCGGCTCAGCGCCGGCGCAGCTGGTGGCGCTGGCGCCACACGTCGCGGAAGAACTCGTAGCCCGACCACATCGTCATCGCCACCGCGCCCGCCAGGCACACCTGGAACGCGTAGAACAGCACCTCGCCGACCGACTCCATCGCGCCGTCGAGATGCAGCAGCGGCAGCGACAGCCCGCCCAGCGCCACGGCCTGCAGGGTGGTCTTGATCTTGCCGCTCTGGCTGGCCGCGATCACCACGGACTTCAGCACCGAGAGCCGCAGCAGCGTCACGCTCCACTCGCGCAGCAGCACGACGATGGTGACCCACCACCAGACCTCGCCGACCACCGAGAGCCCGATCAGCGCCATCCCGGTGATCGCCTTGTCCGCGATCGGGTCCGCGATCTTGCCGAAGTCGGTGACGATGTTGCGGGCCCGGGCGATGTCACCGTCGATCTTGTCGGTGAGCATGGCCAGCCCGAAGATGACGAAGGCCACCGTGCGCCACAGCACCGAGTCGCCGCCGTCGGCGAGCAGGGCCCAGCCGAAGAACGGCACCATCACGATGCGCAGGGTGGTCAGCGCGTTGGGCAGGTTCCAGTTGGTGGTGGCGGCGCTGGTCTCGGTCATCCCCGGCCCCCGTCCACCTGGGCGACCAGGTCGACGCCCTCGGTGTCGATCACCGTGGCGCTCACCAGGTCGCCGATGCGTACGTCGTGCGGCGCGCCCTCGAGCAGCGTCGTCCCATCCACCTCCGGGCCCTGGTGGGCGGCTCGCCCCTCCACCACGCCGTCCTCGAGCGACTCCACGAGCACCTCGACCCGCTCGCCGATCCGCTCCTCGGCGCGCTGGGCGTTGAGCTCCTCGACGAGCCCGGTGACGTGCTCGGTGCGGGCGCGGACCTCGTCCTCGTCCAGCTTCGCCTGGTACGTCGCGGCCTCGGTGCCGTCCTCGTCGGAGTAGCCGAAGACGCCGGTCACGTCGAGGCGCGCGGCCTCCAGGAAGTCGCACAGGGTCTGCAGCTCGTCCTCGGTCTCGCCGGGGAAGCCGACGATCACGTTGGAGCGGATGCCGGCCTGCGGCGCGAGCGCGCGGATCTGCTCGAGCAGCCCGAGGAAGCTGTCAGGGTCGCCGAAGCGGCGCATCCGGCGCAGCACCGTGGCGCTGGCGTGCTGGAAGGACAGGTCGAAGTAGGGCACCACGCCGGGGGTGGAGGCGATCGCCTCGATCAGACCGGGCCGGGTCTCGGCGGGCTGGAGATAGGAGACCCGCACCCGGGCGATGCCCTCGATCGCGGCGAGGTCGGGGAGCATCGTCTCGAGCAGGCGCAGGTCGCCGAGGTCCTTGCCGTAGGACGTGGAGTTCTCGCTGACCAGGAACAGCTCGCGGACGTCCTGGGTGGCCAGCCACTGGGCCTCCTGGAGCACGTCGCTGGGGCGGCGGCTGACGAACGATCCGCGGAAGCTGGGGATGGCGCAGAAGGTGCAGCGTCGGTCGCAGCCGCTGGCCAGCTTGAGCGGCGCCATCGGACCGCCCTCCAGGCGGCGCCGCATGGCGCGGGGCCCGCTGACCGGGGCGACCCCGTCCGGCAGGTCGGTCACCGCGTGGCCGGGGACGCTGAGCGTGCTCGCGTCGCGCTCGACCGGGGAGATCGGCAGCAGCCGGCGCCGGTCCTGAGGGGTGTGCGCGTGGTGGGTCTCGCCGGCGACGATCGAGCGCAGCCGGGCGGCGATGTCGGGGTAGTCGTCGAAGCCGAGCACCGCGTCCGCCTCGGGCAGGGACTCGGCCAGCTCGTTGCCGTACCGCTCGGCCAGGCAGCCGACCGCCACGACGGCCTGCGGGCGACCGGACTCCTTGAGGTCCGCGGCCTCCAGCAGGGTGTCCACGGAGTCCTTCTTGGCGGCCTCGACGAAGCCGCAGGTGTTGACCACCACGGTGTCGGCCTCGGCCGGGTCGTCGACCAGGCGGAAGCCGTCGGCCTCGAGCCGGCCGGCCAGCTCCTCGGAGTCGACCTCGTTGCGTGCGCAGCCCAGGGTCACCATCGCGACCGACAACAGCGTGCGGTTCGGCGCGACCCCGACCTCAGCAGCGGGCTGGGTGGGCACGTGGACAGTCGGGAGGGCGGTGGCTTCAGTCGTCATAGTCGTATCCGAGTATGGCGGTCGGGCGCGGCCGAGTCGAAACGCGCGCCGCACCCGACCGTGCGCGGCAGGTGGTCTCGTCAGCGGCGAACGACGAAGACACCCTCACCGGACTGCCCCGGCCGCCCGAGCGTGCCGCGCTTCTCACCGTCGACGGTGACCGAGATCGCTCCGGCGTCGGTGGCCGAGATGCGCACCGGAGGGGCCACCCGCAGACGCTTGACCTCCCCCATCGCCAGGTCGCTCTCCCAGACGACGGCGCCGCCGTCCCCGGTGACCTTGAGGTGCGCCCCACCCTTGGTCGCACGCAGCACCACCGGGACGGTCGGCACCGAGGCGGGGGCCGCGCCGCCGACCGAGCCGTTCAGGCCGGGGGCCTGCTGCAGCTCGACGGGGGTGTCCATCACCAGACGGGCGATCGACCAGGCCAGCACGACGACCATGATCGCGGCGATCAGCGCCGACCAGTTCGGTCCGCCCCGCGTCCCTCGGATGGTCCCGTGCGCCCCGGTGGCCAGCTCCGCCTCGAACACCCGGCGTGCGTTGATCGGCGCGTCGGCGTACCGCTCGTCGTACGACGCCAGCAGCGGCGCCGCGTCCACGCCTAGCACCCGGGCCAGCGTGCGCAGGTGGCCGCGGGCATAGAAGTCCCCACCACAGGGCGCGAAGTCGTCGACCTCGATCGACTCGATCACGTGCGGGCGGATCCGGGTCCGCTCCGCGAGCTGGTCGACGGTGAGCGAGAGCCGGGTGCGAGCCGCGCACAGCTCGGGCCCGATCACCGGGTCCTCCGCCGGCTCGACCGCGAAGTCGTCGATGACCAGCGGCTCGACCGACTCGCCGGCGGTGGCGATCGGCCGGACCCGGTCACCCCACACCTGGGTGTCCTCGACCAGGTTGACGCTGCCGGGGCGGCGCAGCTCGCGCGCCTGGGGCGCCTCGTCGGCGGGGACGCTCGCCTCGCGGTGGACCTCCGCCCGCGCGCCGGCCCGGGTGGTGCGCAGCGGCGCCGGAGTGGCGCTGGCGGTGAGACCCGCGACCGGCTCGCTGGACGGCGCGACCGCGTCCGGGGACACGTCGTCGCGCAGGTCCTCGCTTCCCACGTCCTGGGCGGCTTCCTGGTCGGCGTCCTGGTCGGCGTCCTGGTCGGCGCGCGCGGGCAGCCTCGGCAGCCGCGCGGCGGCCTGGGAGATGGCGTGCGCCGCGAGCGGGCCGAGTCGGCGCAGACGCGACAGCGGCGCCTCGGTGGGCTCGTCCTCGGGGTGCGTCGTGGCCTGCTCGGACCGGTCGACGGGCGCCGGCTCCGCGTCGGCGCGCCGCTCGTGATCAGGGGTGTCCGCGACGGCGTCCGGCTCGTCGGCGACGACGACCTCGGGCACCAGCTCCACGACGTTCACCGACGCACCGGCGAGCCGCTCCAGGGCGACCGTGAGGTCGCCCTCGGCGCCGACCACGCGGGTGGCCAGGCCGAGCGGCACCGCGAAGGGCGCGCCGTGCAGGCGGGTGGCGACCCGGGTCTGGCGCCGTCCGGCGGCGTCGAGCTCCTCGAGGAAGCGCTCGGGGCTGCGGGCCACCAGCGCGAGCCGGCCGTCGCGCAGGATCCCGCGGCGCGGCGAGTGCTCGACCCGGTCCAGGGCGCCCCACGGCAGCCCGCGCCAGGTGCGCCCGAGCCGGATCCGCACCCCGTGCGTGTCGGCCACCAGCAGCGG
Source organism: Nocardioides sp. Z21_20 (assembly GCF_059766585.1). Lineage (NCBI taxonomy): Bacteria > Bacillati > Actinomycetota > Actinomycetes > Propionibacteriales > Nocardioidaceae > Nocardioides > Nocardioides sp. Z21_20. The sequence goes on along the minus strand of NZ_JCBAJX010000008.1, from coordinate 82,233 downwards.
CGTGCGGGAGTCGACGAAGTTCCACAGGTGCATGCTGCCGAGCGCGCCCATCACCAGCACCAGCGTCCAGTCGAGGACCGCACCGGTCTGGGCCGCGCGACTCAGGTAGGCGATCGCGACCGCGGAGGCGGTCGCGCCCACCAGCGCCGAGAGGCCGGCGTTGCGGCGCACCTCGACGACGGCGGGCACCTCGCGCTGGCCGCCGAGCGGCCCGTGCGGCGTCACCGCCGTCGCCTCGGTCCCGGCCGGCTGAGCGCCGGGCTCGGCGGCGTGCCCGTCCACGGCCACCAGCGGCTCGGGGACGAAGACGCGGTTCGGACGGTGGTCCCGGGCTTCTGCTGCACTCACTGTTGTTCCCCCTGGATGATGGCGATGACGCCGTCGACCTCGTCGGGCTTGACCAGCACGTCGCGTGCCTTCGAGCCCTCGCTGGGCCCGACCACGCCGCGACTCTCGAGGATGTCCATCAGGCGACCTGCCTTGGCGAAGCCCACCCGGAGCTTGCGCTGGAGCATCGAGGTCGATCCGAACTGAGTGGAGACGACGAGCTCGATGGCCTGGATGGCCAGGTCGAGGTCGTCCCCGATGTCGTCGTCGAGGTCGCGCTTGCTCGAGGCCGGCGCGGTGACGTCGTCGCGATAGCTCGGCTCGAGCTGGCCGCGCACGTGCTTGACGACCTGCGCGATCTCGGCCTCGTTGACCCACGAGCCCTGCACGCGCACCGGCTTGGAGGCGCCCATCGGCAGGAACAGCCCGTCACCCTGGCCGACCAGCTTCTCGGCGCCCGGCTGGTCGAGGATGACCCGGCTGTCGGTGACCGAGGACGTGGCGAACGCCAGCCGCGAGGGCACGTTGGCCTTGATCAGGCCGGTCACCACGTCGACCGAGGGACGCTGGGTGGCCAGCACCAGGTGGATGCCGGCGGCGCGCGCCAGCTGGGTGATCCGGACGACCGCGTCCTCGACGTCGCGGGGCGCGACCATCATCAGGTCGGCGAGCTCGTCGACGACCACCACCAGGTACGGGTACGGCGTGAGCTCGCGCTCGCTGCCCGGCGGCACCTCGACCTTGCCCGCGCGGACCGCCTTGTTGAAGTCGTCCACGTGGCGGAAGCCGAAGTTGGCCAGGTCGTCGTAGCGCAGGTCCATCTCGCGCACGACCCAGGCCAGTGCCTCGGCGGCCTTCTTGGGGTTGGTGATGATCGGGGTGATCAGGTGCGGGATGCCCTCGTAGATGTTCAGCTCGACCCGCTTGGGGTCGACCAGGATCATCCGCACCTCGTCGGGGGTCGAGCGCATCAGCAGCGAGGTGATCATCGAGTTGATGAACGACGACTTGCCCGAGCCGGTGGCGCCGGCGACCAGCATGTGCGGCATCTTCGCCAGGTTGGCGACCACGAACCCGCCCTCGACGTCCTTGCCGAGTCCGACCACCATCGGGTGGTGGTCGTTGCGTGCGACGTTCGAGCGGAGCACGTCGCCGAGGGTGACGATCTCCTTGTCGCGGTTGGGGATCTCGATGCCGATCGCGGACTTGCCGGGGATCGGGCTGAGGATCCGCACGTCGGCGGAGGCGACCGCGTAGGCGATGTTCTTCGACAGCGCGGTGACCTTCTCCACCTTCACCGCGGGGCCGACCTCGACCTCGTAGCGGGTGACGGTCGGGCCGCGGGTGTAGCCGGTGACCTGGGCGTCGATGCCGAACTCGTCGAGCACCGTGGTCAGCCGCTCGACCACGTCGTCGCTGGCCTTCGAGCGCGGCTTGTGCGGCGAGCCGGGCTGGAGCAGGTCGTTGGCGGGCACCGTGTAGGCGATGTCGCCGGACAGCGACAGCTGCTCGACGCGGGCGGGCAGCGGGGAGTGCGGCGGCGGGACCAGCTCGTGCTTGTCCTCGACGAGCGGGGTCTCGGGCGCGTGCGGGGCCGAGGCGGGCGTGGCCATCACGTCGACGGCCGGCGCCGGCCCGGCGCCCTCGGCCAGCGCCACGTCCAGCGCGTCCTTCTTGCGCCGGCGCTTGCTGACCTCGCGGTCCTCGAGCACCGGGGTGTCGTAGGCGGGGTCGCCGCGCTCGGGGTCGATCTCGTCGTCGTCCTCGCCGCGGCGTCCGCGGGTGCGCATCGGCTGGGTGGGCTGCTCGTCCTCGTCGTAGGTGATGCCGAAGAGCCGGTCGCGGGCCTCCGCGAGACGGTGCGGCACCTGGTAGACCGGCGTCGCGGTGATCACCAGGACCCCGAAGACCCCGAGCAGGACCAGCAGCGGCACCACGACGTACGGCGTGCGGAGCAGGTCGAGCAGCAGGCTCGAGACGACGAAGCCCACCGCTCCCCCGGCCTCCTGCAGCGAGCTGGCGTCCCCGCGCACCGGCTGCGGGCTGCCGTTGGCGATGTGCACGATGCCGAGCACGCCGAAGCCGAGCGCGGTCCAGCCGATGGCCTGGCGTCCCGCGGGGCCGTTGTGCACCGGGTCGCGCATGTTGCGCCAGCCCACGTAGACGAGCATCAGCGGCACCAGCCAGCCGACCTTGCCCACCGAGCCGGCGACGATCGTGCGGGTGACCTCCATGAACCCGCCGGGCAGCTGGAACCAGACGGCGGCCGCGGCGACCAGCGCGACGCCGAGCAGCAGCAGGCCGGCGCCGTCACGACGGTGCTCGGGCTCCAGGTCGCGGGCGCTGCGGCCGATGCTGCGGGCCACCGACCCGACACCGTGGGCCACGCCGAGCCAGGTGGCGACGAGGGCGCGGGCGAGCGCGCCGAAGAGCCGGGCCACCGGACCGGGCCCGTTGCGGACCGCCCGGGGCGCCGGGCGCGCCGGAGCGCGCTTGCCGCTCGCGCCGGACTTTCCGCGCGATGCGGTGGATCGGGTGCTTCCGGTACTCCTGGATCGGGTGCTCGAACCGCCCTTGGCCGCACTCTTGGTGCTGCTGCCTCGGGACGTGCTCGAGCTCCGCGACCCCGGCGGGGAAGACGTACGGGTCGCCATGCTCTGACCCTAGGTGAAAGTCACACGCGCATCACGCTTCACATGGAGCGTGTCGCGAGGCATCCCCGTGCTTATTCGGGACGTTCGACCCATGGCGCAGTGACGACCGACCCTGCAGACCGGGCAGGCCCAGTCATAGCGTCGATGAAGCTCCGGCGAAGTTCCGCTCGCACGCCAACCACACGGGCCTCTGTCCCGCAGCCGAAAGAAGAAGCGCCTTGGACGTTCTCGAGATTGCCCGATGGCAGTTCGGCATCATCACCGTCTACCACTTCCTCTTCGTCCCCATCACGATCGGCCTCTCGGCCATCGTCGCGTCCTTCGAGACGCTGTGGGTGTTCAAGAAGAGGCCCGAGTACCTGCGCCTGACCAAGTTCTTCGGGACGCTGTTCCTGATCAACTTCGCGCTCGGCCTGGTCACCGGCATCGTCCAGGAGTTCCAGTTCGGGATGAACTGGTCCGACTACAGCCGCTTCGTCGGTGACATCTTCGGCGCCCCGCTGGCCATCGAGGGCCTGCTGGCCTTCTTCCTGGAGTCCACCTTCCTCGGGCTGTGGATCTTCGGCTGGGACAAGCTCCCCCGTGGCCTGCACTGCGCCACCATGTGGATGGTGCACCTCGGCACCGCGTTCTCGGCGTACTTCATCCTCGCCGCCAACTCCTGGATGCAGCACCCGGTCGGCTACGAGTACAGCGCCGAGAACGGCCGCGCGGAGCTGGTCGACTTCTGGGCGGTGATGTTCAACAAGGTCCAGCTGGTGACGTTCCCGCACGTGATGGCCGCGGCGACCATGACCGGCGGCGCCTTCGTGCTCGGCGTCAGCGCCTGGCTCTACCTGCGCCGCAAGACCGCCGAGGGCGACCGCCCGATGTACCGGATCGGCATCCGCGCCGGCGCCCTGGTCACGCTGATCGCCGGGCTCGGCGTCGCCGTCACCGGCGACCTGCAGGGCAAGGTGATGACCGAGGTCCAGCCGATGAAGATGGCGGCCGCGGAGGGCCTCTACGAGACCGCCGAGAGCTGCGCGCCGTTCTCGATCTTCACCGTCGGCACCCCCGACGGCAAGGAGGAGAAGTTCGCGCTCACCGTGCCGTGTCTGCTGAGCTACCTGGGCACCGGCAGCTTCGACGGCGAGGTCCAGGGCATCAACGAGCTGCGCGAGACCTACGCCGAGGAGTTCGGCCAGGACCCGGGCGCGGCGTACTACCACGCCGGCGACTACGTCCCCTCGATCCCGGTGACCTACTGGAGCTTCCGGTTCATGATCGGGCTCGGCGTCTTCGCCGCCGCCGGTGCCGCGCTGATCCTGTGGGCGACCCGCAAGGGCCGGGTGCCCAACAACGTGTGGTGGGCGCGGCTGGCCGTCGTGCTCCCGCTCGCCGTGGTCTTCGCGAACTCGTGGGGCTGGCTGTTCACCGAGCTCGGCCGCCAGCCGTGGGTGGTGTACGGGCTGATGACCGTGGGGAACGCCGTGTCCCCGGGCGTCAGCACCACCGAGGCCTGGATCTCGCTGCTCTCGCTGACGCTGGTCTACGCGGTCCTCGCCGTGATCGAGATCGGGCTCACCCTGAAGTACGTGAAGGCCGGTGCCCCCGAGTTCCAGGAGCCGCCGGACCCCGGCAACACCCCGGCCGACGACGACGCTCCCCTGACCTTCGCCTACTGAGGACATCGCCATGGAACTCACCACTGTCTGGTTCATCCTCATCGCCGTCCTATGGATCGGCTACTTCACCCTCGAGGGCTTCGACTTCGGGGTGGGCATGCTGCTGCCCGTCCTGGCCAAGAGCGACACCGAGCGCCGGGTCATGATCAACACCATCGGCCCGGTCTGGGACGGCAACGAGGTGTGGGTCCTGGTCGCCGGCGGCGCCACCTTCGCCGCCTTCCCGGAGTGGTACGCCACCCTCTTCAGCGGCTTCTACCTGCCGCTGCTGCTGATCCTGCTGGCGCTGATCGTGCGCAACCTCGGCTTCGAGTACCGCCACAAGCGCCCGGAGAAGCAGTGGCAGTCGCGCTGGACCAGCGCCATCATCGTCGGCTCGTTCCTGCCGGCGCTGCTGTGGGGCGTGGCCTTCGCCAACATCGTCGGCGGCGTGCCGATCGACGCCGACAAGGAGTTCACCGGCTCGCTGTTCACGCTGCTGAACCCCTACGGCCTGCTCGGCGGCCTGGTCACCCTGCTGCTCTTCCTCACCCACGGCGCGATGTTCGTGGCCCTGAAGACCGACGGCGACATCCGCCACCGGGCCCGCGACCTCGCGGTCAAGCTCGGCGCCGGCGCCGCCGTGGTCGCGGTGATCTTCCTGGTCTGGACCCAGGCCGAGACCGGCACCCTGGCCTCCGCCGTCGCGTTCGTGGCGGCCGCGCTCGCCCTGGTCGCCGGGATCCTCGCGGCGATGGCCGGGCGCGAGGGCTGGGGCTTCCTCGGCACGTTCGTGACCATCGGGCTGGCCGTCGCCGGCCTCTTCCTGGCGCTGTTCCCCGACGTGATGCCCTCGACCACCGACGCGGCGTTCTCGCTGAACACCACCAACGCGGCCGCCACGTCGTACACGCTGACGGTGATGACCTGGGTCGCCGCGATCTTCACCCCGATCGTGCTGGGCTACCAGGCCTGGACCTACTGGGTGTTCCGCAAGCGCATCTCCATCCACCACATCCCGACCGCAGAGCTGGCCGCCAGCGGCAAGTGAGCACGACGACGGCGCCGCCCGTGGGTGACCCCCCGGTGCGGCGCCCTCGTCTGTCACGCTGGATCCAGACCGAACGCCGACGAACCAGGACCGCTGCGTGAAGCCCCTCGACCCCCGTGTCCTCCCCCACCTGCGCCCCGCTCGCGCCTCGCTGGCGGTGGTCGTGGTGGGCAACCTCCTCGCCGGCGTGCTGCTGGTGGCGCAGGCGTTCGCGCTCGCGACCCTGGTCACCCGGCTGGTCACCGGCGGCTGGGAGGCCGACCTCTCCGGCGACGGCTGGGCCGGGCCGGCGCTGGCCCTGCTCGCCATCACCCTCGGGCGTGGACTCCTCGGCGCCCTGGTCGACACCGCCGCCTCCCGGGCCGCGGGACAGGTGGCCACCCACCTGCGCCGTACCGTCCTGCAGCGCGCGCTCGACCTGGACGCGCTCAGCCGCGCCTCGCACCGCTCCGGGGAGCTGGGCCTGCTCGCCACCCGTGGCGTCGCGGCGGTCGAGCCGTACCTCACCCGCTACCTGCCGACGCTGGTGCTGGCCGGAGTGCTGCCGGCGCTGACGGTGCTGGCGATCGCCACCCAGGACTGGCTCTCCGCGCTGGTGGTGGTGCTGACGCTGCCGCTGATCCCGGTCTTCGCGGTGCTGATCGGGATGAGCACCCGCGACCGCGCCGACCGGGAGTGGCGCATCCTGAGCCAGCTCTCGGGCCACTTCGTCGACGTGGTGCGCGGGCTGCCGACGCTCGTCGCGCACCGCCGGGCGCGGGCACAGGCGCCCCGGATCCGCGCGATCACCGACCGCTACCGACGCGCCAACGCCGACGTCCTCAAGCTCGCGTTCGCCTCCTCGGCCGCACTCGAGCTGATCGCGACGATCTCGGTGGCCCTGGTCGCGGTCCTCGTCGGCCTCCGCCTCGCCGCCGACGGCATGGAGCTGCAGACCGCTCTCACCGTGCTGCTGCTGGCCCCGGAGGCCTACTGGCCGCTGCGCCGCGTCGGCGCGGAGTTCCACGCCGCCGCCGAGGGCTCCGCGACCTTCGAGGCGATCCACGACCTCACCGCGCAGCCGCTGCCCGCCGCGGGCACCGAGCCGGCTCCGACCGGCCCGGTCCCGCTGCGCATCGACCGCCTGAGCGTGCGCTGGCCGGGCCGCGAGCAGCCGGCCCTCGAGGCGCTCGACGCCGGTATCCCGGCCCGCGGCCTCACCGTCGTCACCGGGCCGTCGGGGTGCGGCAAGAGCACGCTGCTCGCCGCGCTGCTGCGTGAGGTGCCGATCGCCGACGGCCTGGTCCGGGTGGGCGGTGTGGACCTGGCCTCCCTCGACCCCGACTCGTGGCGCTCGCGGGTGGCCCACGTCTCGCAGCGGCCCTGGCTCACCGACGGCACCCTGGCCGACAACGTCCGCATCGGCCGCCCCGACGCCGACGACGCCGCGGTGCTCGACGCGCTGTCGCGGGTGGACCTCACCGAGCTGGTCGAGGCGCTGCCGCTGGGCATCGACACCCCCCTCGGCGAGGACGGCGTCGGCCTCTCCGCCGGACAGCGCGCCCGCCTCGCGCTGGCGCGGGTGATCGTCTCCGAGCGCCCCTTCGTGCTCCTCGACGAGCCCACCGCCCACCTCGATGCCGCCACCGAGGACGTGCTGCTGCGCACCCTGCGCGACCTCGCCCGCGATCACTGCGTGCTCGCCGTCGCCCACAGCCAGGCGCTCGTCGACGCCGCGGACACGGTGGTGGCGTTGACGGCGCGGGACTCTGTGGTGGCTCCGGATGCCCCGGCGGCGCCGGTTTCCCCGGTCCAGTCGCCGAACCTGCACGTCCCAGGTGAAGGAACGCGTGGGAAGCGCGGGGATCGCGACTCGACCGGGGAAACCGACGACCCCGCCCCCTCCCGCCCCCGCGCCCGCCTCGCCCTGGCCACCCTGCTCGGCGTGCTGGCCTCGACGTCGGGGATCGCGCTGACCGCCACCGCCGGCTGGCTGATCGTCCGGGCCGCCGAGCACCCGCCGGTGCTGATGCTGATGGTCGCGATCGTCGGGGTGCGCACCTTCGGCCTCGCCCGGCCCGCGCTGCGCTACGCCGAGCGGCTGACCTCGCACGACGTGGCCCTGCGCGAGCTGGCCGAGCGCCGCGCCAGCGTGTACGACGCGCTCGTGCCGCTGGTGCCCGGGCGGCTCGGCCGGCACCGCGGGGACCTGCTGGCCTCCGTGGTCGACGACGTGGACGCGCTGCTCGACGACCAGCTGCGGGTCCGGATGCCGCTGGTCACCTGGCTGGGCGCCGGCGCGGTCACCACGCTGGTCGCGACCTGGTTCCTGCCCGCCGCCGGCCTGGTCACCGCCGCGCTGGTGCTCCTCACCGGCACGCTGACCTGGGCGACCGCCCGCTACGGTACGGCGCGGCACGCGGCCGAGCAGGTCACCGCCCGCGCCGAGCTGTCCCGGCGCAGCCTCTCGCTGCTGACCAACGCCCGCGACCTCGTCCAGTGGCAGGCGGGCGCGCGCGCCCTCGACCACGTCCAGCAGGCCGGCGCCGTGCTGGCCCGGGCCACCGACCGCACCACCCACTGGCTGGCCCTGGCCCGCACCTGGCCGATGCTGTCCGCCGGGCTGGGCGTGGTGCTGATGGCGGCCGTCGGCGGCGCCGCGCTGCGCGAGGGCGCCGTCTCGGGACCGGTCGTGGCGCTGCTCGTGCTGCTCCCGCTGGCCCTGGTCGACGTGCTCAGCCCGGTCGCCGACGCCGGCGCCCTGCAGGTCTCCACCCGCGCCGCCACCCGGCGCCTCGACGAGCTCACCACGCTGCCGCCCGCGGTGGCCGACCCGGTCGACCCGCTCACGCTGCCGAGCCCGCTGTCCCCCGCGGACGCCGCGGTCTGTCTCGACGAGGTGAAGGCCGCCTGGGAGGAGCGCGACGTGCTCGGGCCGATCTCGCTGGACCTCCCCCCGGGTCGCCGCATCGGCCTGGTCGGCCCCTCCGGCTCCGGCAAGTCCACGTTGGCCGCGGTCCTGGTGCGCTTCCTGGACCCGACCGCGGGCAGCTACCAGGTCGCCGGCATCGACGTGCGGGCCCTGGCCGCCGACGACGTACGGCGCGTGGTCGGGCTGCTCGACGACGACCCCTACCTGTTCGGCTCCACCCTGGTGGAGAACGTCCGGCTCGCCGCCCCCGACGCCGACGACGCCCAGGTGGAGACGGCGCTGCGGGCCGCCCGGCTCGGGGACTGGCTCGACGCGCTCCCCCAGGGTCTGCAGACCCGGCTCGGCGACGGTGGCGCGGCCGTCTCGGGCGGGGAGCGGGCCCGGATCGGCCTGGCCCGGATGCTGCTGGCCGACCACCGCGTGCTGGTCCTCGACGAGCCCACCGCCCACCTCGACACCCCGACCGCCCGCGCCGTCGCCGACGAGCTGCTGGCGGTCACCAGCGACCGCACGGTCGTGTGGATCACCCACGGCACCGTCGGGCTGGACCAGATGGACGAGATCGTCCGCCTCGGTCAGGAGGAGCCCCTCAGGACTCCACGACCACGGGGATGATCATCGGCCGGCGGTGGTGGGTGCGGCTCACCCAGCGCCCCACCACCCGCCGTACGATCTGCTGGAGCTGGTAGGCGTCGGTGGCGCCCTCCGCCCCGGCCCGGTCGAGCGCGTCGATGATCGGCTGCTTGATCTCCTCGAAGGTCGCGTCGTCCTCGGCGAAGCCGCGCGCGTGGATCTCCGGGCCGGCCGAGACCTTCCCGGTCACCGAGTCCACCACCACGATCACCGAGATGAAGCCCTCCTCGCCCAGGATCCGCCGGTCCTTCAGCGAGGACTCGGTGACGCCGCCGACGCTCGTGCCGTCGACGAACACGTAGCCGCACTCGACCTTCCCGGCGATCGAGGCCACCCCGTCGACGAGGTCGACGACCACGCCGTCCTCGGCGATCACCACCCGCTCGGACGGCACGCCGGTGGCCCGGGCCAGGGCCGCGTTGGCCTGCATGTGCCGGACCTCGCCGTGCACCGGCAGCACGTTGCCCGGCTTGACGATGTTGTAGCAGTACAGCAGCTCCCCGGCACTGGCGTGGCCGCTGACGTGCACCAGCGCGTTGCCCTTGTGCACCACCCGGGCCCCCCAGCGCGCGAGGCCGTTGATGACCCGGTAGACGGCGTTCTCGTTGCCCGGGATCAGCGAGCTGGCCAGGATGACGGTGTCGCCGTCCTCGATGTGCACGAAGTGGTGGTCGCGCTGCGCGATCCGGCTCAGCGCCGAGAGCGGCTCGCCCTGGGAGCCGGTCGAGATCAGCACCTGCCGCTCGGGCGCCAGCTGGGCCAGCTCCTTGGCGTCGAGCAGCACGCCCGGTGGGACGTGGAGGTAGCCCCGCTCGGCGGCGATGGCCATGTTGCGCACCATCGAGCGACCGACGTAGGCCACCTTGCGCCCGTGCGCGACCGCAGCGTCGAGGACCTGCTGCACCCGGTGCACGTGCGAGGCGAAGCAGGCCACGATGATCCGCTGGGTGCTGTGCTGGAAGGTGCGGTCCAGGACCGGGGCGATCTCCTGCTCCGAGGCGGTGAACCCCGGCACCTCGGCGTTGGTGGAGTCGGTGAGGAAGAGGTCGACGCCCTCCTCCCCCAGTCGCGCGAACGCCCGCAGGTCGGTGATCCGCCCGTCCAGCGGCAGCTGGTCCATCTTGAAGTCGCCGGTGTGCAGCACCATCCCGGCTCCGGTGCGGATGGCGACCGCCAGCGCGTCGGGGATGGAGTGGTTGACCGCCACGAACTCGAGGTCGAAGGGGCCGAAGGAGATCCGGTCCCCCTCGCGCACCACGTGGTGCACCGTCTCGCGCAGCCGGTGCTCGCGCAGCTTCGAGCCGAGCAGGGCCAGCGTCAGATCCGAGCCCACCAGCGGGATGTCCCCGCGCTCGCGCAGCAGGTACGGCGTGGCGCCGATGTGGTCCTCGTGGCCGTGGGTGAGGACCAGCGCCTCCACCCGGTCGAGCCGGTCCCGGATCGCGGCGAAGTCGGGCAGGATCAGGTCGACGCCGGGGTGGCGGTCCTCGGGGAAGAGCACCCCGCAGTCCACGATCAGCAGCCGGTCGTCGTACTCGAAGACCGTCATGTTGCGCCCGACCTCGCCGAGCCCGCCGAGCGGGATCACCCGCAGACCTCCCGGGGCGAGCGGCTCAGGCGCGGTCAGCTCCGGGTGCGGGTGGCTCATCTGTCTCCTCAGTCGATCAGGCCCGATGCGGCGAGCCCGGCGCGCAGCGCGGCGACCTCGTCGTCGTCGAGAGCCACCAGCGGGCTGCGCACGTGCCGGTTGTCGAGCACCCCGAGCAGCTGCAGCGCCGCCTTGGCGGTGGTGGCCCCATAGTTCGGTACCCCCATCACCGCACGGATCGCCGGCAGCAGCCGGGTGTAGACGGCGAGCGCCCCGGCGGTGTCGCCGGCGAAGAACGCGTCGGCCATCGCCTTGAGCTCGTTGCCGGCGGCGTGGCCGACCACGGAGACGAAACCGGCCGCGCCGTGCGCGAGCCAGCCGAGGTTGGCGATGTCGTCGCCGGAGTAGACCGCGTAGCCGAGCTGGGTCAGCTGGACCCCGCGGGCGAAGTCGCCGACGGCGTCCTTGACCGCGACGACGTTGTCCAGGCGGATCGCCGCCTCGTAGGTCTCCATCGCGATGGTGGTGGCGGTGCGACCCGGGACGTCGTAGAGCATCACCGGGAGGTCCGCGGACCGCGCGACCTGGGTGAAGTGGTGCAGCACGCCCTTCTGGGACGGCTTGTTGTAGTACGGCGTGACCAGCAGCAGCCCGTCGGCGCCGATCTTCTCGGCCTGCTCGGCCAGTTCGACGGAGTGCACCGTGGTGTTGGTGCCCACCCCCGCGAGGATCGTGGCGCGGTCGCCGACCGCGTCCTTGACCGCGCGCAGGATGTCACCGTCCTCGGCGACCGTGGTCGTCGGCGACTCGCCGGTGGTGCCGGAGACCACCAGCCCGTCATGGCCGTTGTCGACGAGGTACGACGCGATCCGGGCGGTGGCGTGCAGGTCGACCGAGCCGTCCTCGTGGAAGGCGGTGGCCATCGCGGTCAACACACGGCCGAACGGCGCCTCGGGGGCATGAGTGCTCATGGGCACCACATTATCTGGCTGCGCCGACCTCACAGGTGAGGCATGACCTGCTCGGCCACCAGCGCGAGGTGGTCGAGGTCGGAGAGGTCCAGCACCTGCAGGTAGACGCGCTGCGCGCCGAGCTCGCGGTAGCGGCCGATCTTGTCGACGACCTCCGCGGGCGTGCCGGCCAGGCCGTTCTCACGCAGCTCGGCCTTGTCCCGCCCGATCACCGCCGCGCGCCGGTCGATCTCGGGCTCGTCGGCGCCGCAGCACAGCACCAGCGCGTTGGACCAGACCAGGTCGCCGGGGTCGCGTCCGGCCGACTCGCAGGCCGCCCGGACCCGCCCGAACTGGGTGGCGGTGGTCTCCTCGGAGGCGAACGGCAGGTTGAACTCGTCGGCGTAGCGGGCAGCCAGCGCCGGGGTCCGCCGCTTGCCCAGGCCGCCGATCAGGATCGGCGGATGCGGCTGCTGGACCGGCTTGGGCAGCGCCGGGCTGTCGGCGAGGCGGTAGTGCTCGCCGTCGTGGCTGAATGTCTCACCGACCGGCGTGGACCACAGCCCGGTGACGATCGCGAGCTGCTCCTCGAAGCGGTCGAAGCGCTCGACGGTGCCCGGGAACGGGATGCCGTAGGCGCCGTGCTCCTCGGTGAACCAGCCGGCGCCCAGGCCGAGCTCGACCCGGCCCCCGCTCATCTGGTCGACCTGCGCCACCTGGATGGCCAGCGGCCCCGGGTAGCGGAACGTCGCCGAGGTCATCAGCGTTCCGAGCCGGATGGTGGAGGTCTCGCGGGCGATGCCGGCCAGCGTGGTCCACGCGTCGGTCGGCCCGGGCAGGCCGTCGCCGCCCATCGTCAGGTAGTGGTCGGAGCGGAAGAACGCTCCGAAGCCGAGTCGCTCGGCCTCCTGGGCGACGCGAAGGAGGTCGTCGTAGGTGGCGCCCTGCTGGGGTTCGGTGAAGATGCGCAGCTCCATGGTCACCACCCTGCCATCCGCTCGGTTGCCGCGCCTCGGCGGCCGACCGGGCGCACCTCAGGCGGCGCGGCGCTCCAGCCACACCACCGAGTAGCCCTCGCGCTCCTCGCGGCGGGTCTCGGTCCACTCGTCCTCGTCGTACGCCGGGTAGTGCGTGTCGCCCGGCGGCGAGAGCGGGACCCGGGTCAGCACCTGCTCGTCGGCCAGCGGCATCGTCAGCGCATAGATCTGGGCGCCGCCGGCGACCATCACGTCGCCCTCATACGACGCGGCGAGCGCGAGCGCCTCGTCGACCGAGTGGGCCACCACCACCCCGTCGTGGGACCAGGCGGGGTCGCGGGTGACCACGATCGTGGTGCGTCCCGGCAGCGGGCGGCCGATGGAGTCGAAGGTGGCGCGACCCATCAGCAGCACGTGGCCCATGGTGACGGCCTTGAAGTGCGCCATCTCCCCGGGGATCCGCCACGGGATGTCGCCGGCGTCGCCGATCACGCCGTTGCGCGCGATGGCGACGACGTGCACGACGCGCTGGCCCGAGGGGGTCGTCATACCGCGATCGGCGCCTTGATCAGCGGGTGCGGGTCGTAGCCCTCGACGGTGATGTGCTCGAGCTCGAACGCGTCGAGTGCGCTCACCGACTCGTCGAGGCGCAGCGTGGGCAGCGGGCGCGGCTCCCGGGTCAGCTGGAGCCGGGCCTGGTCGAGATGGTTGAGGTAGAGGTGCGCGTCGCCCAGGGTGTGCACGAAGTCGCCGACCTCCAGCCCGGTGACCTGCGCGACCATGTGGGTGAGCAGCGCGTAGGAGGCGATGTTGAACGGCACGCCGAGGAACACGTCGCCGCTGCGCTGGTAGAGCTGGCAGCTCAGCTTGCCGGGCCCGTCGGCCGAGGGCGCGACGTAGAACTGGAACAGCGCGTGGCACGGCGCCAGCGCCATCTTGTCGATGTCGGCGACGTTCCAGGCGCTGACGAGGTGGCGCCGCGAGTCGGGGTCGCGGCGGATCTGCTCGACGACCTGCGCGAGCTGGTCGATGTGCCGCCCGTCCGGGGCCGGCCAGGAGCGCCACTGCCGGCCGTAGACCGGCCCGAGGTCGCCGTCCTCGTCGGCCCACTCGTCCCAGATGCTGACGCCGCGCTCCTGCAGCCAGCGCACGTTGGTGTCGCCGCGCAGGAACCACAGCAGCTCGGCGAAGATGCTGCGGGTGTGCACCTTCTTGGTGGTCACCAACGGGAAGCCGGCCGACAGGTCGAAGCGCATCTGGTGTCCGAAGACGCTCAGCGTGCCGGTGCCGGTGCGGTCGCTCTTCTCCACGCCGTCGTCGAGGATCCGCTGGAGGAGGTCGAGGTAGGGCTGCACGGGGGCGAGCCTAGCCCCGCCGGGACGGCGTTCTCAGGAGGCGTGCAGCGACATCGGGCCGTAGACCTCGCGGTCGAGGTCGAAGAGCGTCACCGCGTCGACACCCTCGGCGGCGAGGTCGGCCCAGATCTCCCCGACCCACGACTCCGCGTCGCCCTGGCTCTCGAAGCGGGCGCCGTCCAGCTCCTCGGAAACAGCCACCTCCTCGCCCGCGGCGTTCTCCATCCGCCACCACCACGGTCGGTCCGTGGGCGCGGGCTGACGGAAGGTGGGCGCGGACTCGTCCGAAGGGTTCACCATGGGCCGAGCATAGGACGGGTCGCGCATAAGGTTCTCCGGTGACCGTCCGCCTCCTGGGCACGGGCGCAGCCGACGGCTGGCCCAACCCCTTCTGCACCTGCGCGTCCTGCACTGCCGAGCGGGCGGCCGGGCGCACCCGAGCGCAGACCGCAGCCCTCGTCGACGACGTGCTGCTGCTGGACTGTGGCCCGGAGACGCCGGCGGCGGCCACCCGGCACGGGGTCGCGCTGGACCGGGTGCGCTACGTGCTCTTCACCCACCAGCACACCGACCACTGCTCCCCCGCGTTCCTGCTGCACCGCTCCTGGGTCAGCTCCGGACCGCTGACCGTGCTCGGCCCCCCGGACGTGATCGAGGCCTGCCGCCCGTGGCTGGCCGACGACACCGAGGTGCGGTTCGTGGCGGTGGCCCCGGGCGACACCCTCGACCTGGACGGGTACGGCGTGCGCGTGCTGGCCTCCTCCCACGTGACCGGGCTGAGCCGCGACGGCGCCCCGGACGCGGTGCTCTACGAGGTCCGCACCCCCGAGGGGCGCAGCGTGCTGCACGCCGCCGACACCGGGCCGCTGCCCGAGGAGACCGTCGAGGCGCTGCGCGGCGCCGCGCTGGACACGGTGCTGATGGAGCAGACCTTCGGGGACCGCAGCGACCTGTCCGGCACCGGTCACCTCGACCTCACCACGTTCCCCGAGCAGCTGCGTCGGCTGCGGGAGGTGGGTGCCCTCGGCGCCGCCACCGAGGTGGTCGCGGTGCACCTGTCCCACTACAACCCGCCGACCGCCGAGCTGGCCCGGCGCCTGGCCGACTGGGGCGTGCGGGTGGTCGACGACGGCACCCTGCTCGACCCGGTGACCCGCGCCGTACCGCGACACGACGGGCCGCTGCGGACCCTGGTCACCGGCGGGGCCCGCTCGGGGAAGTCCCAGGAGGCCGAGCGGCTGCTGGCCGGGGCCGCAGGGGTCACCTACGTCGCGACCTCCTACCCCGCGCTGTCCGACGACGCGGAGTGGGCCGAGCGGATCCGGGAGCACCGCGTGCGCCGGCCCCCGCACTGGGAGACCGTCGAGACCCTCGACCTGGCCGGGCTGCTGCGCTCCCCCGGCTCGCCGCTGCTGGTGGACTGCCTGACGCTGTGGCTGACCCGGGTGATGGACGCCCACGACGCCTGGTCGGACGCGACGTGGCCGCGTGCCGAGCAGGCGGTGCGCGCGGAGATCGACGCGCTCGTCGAGGCCTGGCGGGGTACGGCGCGGCGCGTCGTCGCGGTCACCAACGAGGTCGGCCAGGGCGTCGTACCCGACAGCGCGTCCGGGCGGCGCTTCCGCGACCTGATGGGCCTGCTCAACGCCCGGGTGGCCGACGCCACCGAGGACGTGCGCTGGTGCGTCGCGGGGCGGGTCGTGCACCTGTGAGGGGCGGGCTGGGAGGCGATGCGCTGCGGCTGATGCTCGGCACGCTGACCGCGCTGCCGGTGCCCGCGCCCCGGCGGGTGGACCGGGCGACCGCGGGACTCGCGATGACGCTTGCGCCCGCCGGCGGCCTGGTGCTGGCGATGGTGGCCGGCCTCCCGTTGCTGGCCGCCGAGCACTGGTCGCGGGCCTCGGCCGTGCTGCTGGCGGCGCTCGCCATCGCCGCGCTCGCCGCGCTGACCCGGGCGATGCACGTCGACGGGCTGGCCGACACCGCCGACGGCCTCGGCAGCGGGCGTCGCGGCGAGGCGGCGCTGGCGATCATGAAGCAGTCCGACATCGGCCCCTTCGGCGTCGCGACGCTCATGCTCACGCTGCTGGTCCAGGTGGCCGCCCTCAGCGAGCTGGTAGCGGCGGGCGCCGGCGCCGCCTCGCTGGCGGTGGCACTAGTGGCCAGCCGCGCGGTGCTGCCGCTGCTGTGCACCCACCGCTTCCCGGCCGCCCGGCCCGACGGCCTCGGCGCCACCGTGGCCGGCACGGTGTCGGCCCGGCTGGCGCTCGTCGCCGCCGCGCTCACGCTGGTCCTGGCCGGCGGCGCTGGCTGGGCGCTGCTCGGCGGCTGGGCGCTGCCCGCGGGCTACCCGGTGGGCGAGGTCGCGGCGGGACTGGCGCTCGCCGTACCCGTCGGGATCGCGGCCGGCGCGCTGCTCGCCGTACACGCTGGGCGGCGGTTCGGCGGACTGACCGGTGACGTCTACGGCGCCGCCGTCGAGACCTCCTTCACCGCCGTCCTGGTGGTCGCCGCGCTCGTTGCTTGAGGGCGCGGCGGCGCGCGGGTGGGTGCGGGGGTGTCGGGGGCGTGCGGGGGCGTCGGTTTCCCCGGCCGACCGGCGATCGCTGCACTTGTCGGGCGAAGCTTCGCCCGACAACATCAGGTTTCCCCGGTCGACCGGGGGTTCCGACGCCAGCGGGCGCCCCGGCCGTGACCGATGAGGCCGCTGTGGCCGATGAGGTAATGCGCACAGTCAACTACTGATGTTGTCGGGCGAAGTTTCGCCGGACAACATCAGGCTTCCCCGGCCGACCGGGGAATCAGCCACCCCGCCACCCAGCCACCCCCGCCCGACCAGCCACCCTCAGCGCACGTGCGACTCCACGAACGGCGGGTCCACCAGCTGGAAGATCTCGCGGCGCCCGCGGATGTCGACGCCCACCTGCGCGTCGGGGGCGACCATGGTCGGGACCAGGGCCAGGCCGATGCCGGTGCGCAGAGTCGGCGAGAAGGTCCCCGAGGTGATCTCGCACAGCGGCACGTCCTTGACCAGGCTCACCGACATGCCCGGGCGCGGGATGCCCCGGCCGATGGCGAGCAGGCCGCGCAGCAGCCGCTCGGGGCCGCGCTCCCGCTCGGCGAGCAGCGCCTCGCGGCCCCAGAACTCCGGCTTCTTCCAGCCCACCGCGAAGCCGATCCGGGCCTGGACCGGGGTGACGTCGAGGCTGATGTCCTGCCCGTGCAGCGGGTAGCCCATCTCGGTGCGCAGCGTGTCGCGCGCGCCCAGCCCGCACGGCACCGCGCCGAAGGCCCGCCCGGCCTCGAGCAGGGCGTCCCACAGCTCGAGGGCGACGTCGTTGCCGGCGATCAGCTCGTAGCCGCGCTCGCCGGTGTAGCCGGTGCGGCACACGACCACCCCGGTGCCGGCGAAGTCGGCGACGGTGAAGGACATGTAGGCGTGCCCGACCGGCAGCCCGACGGCCGCGAGCAGGTCGTCGGCGTGCGGGCCCTGGACGGCGAGCACGGCGTAGTCGCGGTGGTGGTCGGTGATGCTCACCCCCTCGGGTGCCTGCGCGGCGAGGCGGCGCACGACCTCGGGGGTGTTGGCGGCGTTGGGGACCAGCAGCACCTTCTCCTCGGAGTGCAGGTAGACGATCAGATCGTCGACGATGCCGCCGGTCTCGGCGTCGCAGCACAGCGTGTACTGCGCCTGCCCCGGCGCGATCCGGCCCAGGTCGTTGCTCAGGGTGCGGTTCACGTACGCCGCGGCGCCGGGCCCGCTGACGATCGCCTTGCCCAGGTGGCTGACGTCGAAGACGCCGACCGCGTCGCGCACCGCGGCGTGCTCCTTGAGGGTGCCGGTCGCGTACTCCAGCGGCATCTCCCAGCCGCCGAACTCCGCCAGCTTGGCGCCGAGCGCGACGTGGCGCTCATGCAGCGGGGAGGTCAGCAGCGCCGGCGGGGTGGGGTGCTCAGACATGGCCGCAACCTACCCCAGCGGCGCTTCTCGTTATCCTGCGTCCGTGACGTCCTACAGCCTGCGCAGTGCCAGCCCCGCCAAGACCCGAGCCGACGCAGTGGTCGCGGGGGTGGTGCAGACCCCCAAGGGGCCGCGCCTGGTCCCCGCCGCGCAGGACGTCGCCGACGCCTACGGCCGCAAGCTCAGCCCGCTGCTGTCCACCCTCGGGGTGAGCGGCAAGGCCGGCGAGGCGGTCAAGGTCGTCACCGCCGGCACCATCGCCTCACCGCTGCTGGTGCTGGTCGGCCTCGGCAGCGAGGACGCCCTCGACGCCGTCGCGGTACGGCGTGCGGCCGGCGCCGCGGCCCGCGCCGTCCCCAACGCCGCCTCGGTCGCGCTCGCGCTGCCCGCCGACACCCCGGAGCTGGTCCGCGCGGTTACCGAGGGCCACCTGCTCGGCGGCTACTCGTTCACGGCGTACAAGCAGGACACCGCGGCCGACCCCACCGACGCCGGCACCGTCACCGTGCTCAGCCCGATCGCGCGCCGCGACGAGGCCGGCGAGGCGTTCGAGGCCGCGCGCACCGTCGCCGCCGCCATCGCCGGGGTCCGCGACTGGGTCAACACCCCGCCCGGTGACCTGACCCCGCCCAAGTTCGCCGACGCGGTCACCGCGGCGCACGCGAAGCTCACCAAGGGCCGCGGCGCCCCGAAGGTCGGCCTGACGGTGCTGGACGAGCAGCGCCTCGCCGAGCTCGGCTGCGGCGGCATCCTCGGCGTCGGCGGCGGCTCGGACGCTCCGCCGCGACTGGTCGAGCTCACCTGGGCGCCCGAGGACGCCGTCGCCCACGTGGCGCTGGTCGGCAAGGGCATCACCTTCGACTCCGGCGGCCTGACCATCAAGCCCGGCTCGAGCATGGCGACGATGAAGAGCGACATGGCCGGAGCCGCGTCGGTGATCCAGGCGACGTTCGCGATCGCCGCCCTCGGCCTGCCGGTGCGGGTCTCGGCGTTCGCGCCGATGGCCGAGAACATGGTCTCCGGCGACTCGATGCGCCCCGGCGACGTGCTCACCATGTACGGCGGGCGCACCGTCGAGGTCACCAACACCGACGCCGAGGGCCGCCTGGTGCTGGCCGACGCGCTGGTGCGCGCAGGCGAGACCGAGCCCGACGTGATCATCGACATCGCCACCCTCACCGGGCACATGGTGCTGGCGCTGGGCGACAAGGTCGCCGGTGTCCTGGGCGACGACCAGGTGGTGCCGGCCGTGATCGAGGCCGGCGCGCGGGCCGGCGAGGCCCTGTGGCCGATGCCCATCCCCGAGGAGATGAGCGAGCGGATCCGCAGCAGCAAGGTCGCCGACCTCGCCCAGCACGACTGGGTCCGCTGGGGCGGCGGCCTGTTCGCCGGCGCGTTCCTGCGCGAGTTCACCGGCGGCCTGCCGTGGGCCCACATCGACATCGCGGGGCCGTCGTGGAACGGCGCCGGGCCCTGGGGCCACGTCACCTCCGGCGGCACCGGGTTCGGCACCGCCACGCTGGTCGACTACGTCCGCGGCCTCGCCGAGCGGGCCACCGCGGTGGACGGGGCGGTGGACGTCGCGGCCGACGGCGACGACCCGGACGACTCCGACGCGCCCCAGGCCTGAGTCAGCTGCTCTTCATCCGACGGTTGTAGTCACGCATCCGCTGCGGGATGCCGACCACGGCCGCGTCGTAGGAGGGCACCTGGTGCAGGTTCGCGAACTCGTGCGCCCACTTGACCGAGGGCACCCGGCGACGCGTCCACTCCCCGTCGTGGGCCACCAGCAGCAGGGTCACGTCGCTGACCGCGGTGCGGGGCTCGACGAACCCCTCGACCCCCCGGTGCTGGCGGACGAACTCCAGCAGGTGCGCCTGATCGGCGTTGTCGGAGGCGCGCACCTGGGTGGAGCCGGTGCGGGTCGCGTCGGCGGCCGGTCGGCGCATGCGGGGGCGTGAGCCACGAAGTCGATCGAACAAACCCATGCCCCCAGTCTGCCCTGTCCCGCCGGAGACCCGGTGTGGACAGGCTGGGCGGAAGTGCGAGGATGGACCGCACTTCGACCCGGCACGAGCTCTCGTGCCCGAGATCTGGGGGAGGAAAGGACCACGGTGGCCGACGCCGACTTCGACGTACTCATCCTGGGAGCGGGTTCCGGCGGCTACGCCTGCGCCCTGCGCGCGGCCCAGCTCGGCCTCACCGTGGGACTCGTCGAGAAGAGCAAGGTCGGCGGCACCTGCCTGCACATCGGCTGCATCCCCACCAAGGCCCTCCTGCACGCCGCCGAGGTCGCCGACTCCGCCCGCCACGCCGACCGGTTCGGGGTCCGCGCCAGCCTGGACGGCATCGACATGGCCGGCGTGAACTCCTACAAGGACGGCGTCGTCGGGCGCCTGCACAAGGGCCTGACCGGTCTGGTCCGCACCCGCGGCATCACCGTGATCGAGGGCGAGGGTCGTCTCACCGGGCCCCGTGAGGTCACCGTGGACGCGAAGGCCTGGACCGGGCGCCACGTGGTGCTCGCGTCCGGCTCGGCTGCCAAGAGCCTGCCCGGCCTGGACGTCGACGGCGAGCGCGTCCTCACCTCCGAGCACGCCCTGTCCCTGGACCGCGTGCCCGGCTCCGTCATCGTGCTCGGCGGCGGCGTGATCGGCTGCGAGTTCGCCAGCCTGTGGCGCAGCTTCGGCGCCGAGGTGACCATCGTCGAGGCCCTCCCCCGGCTGGTCGCCGCCGAGGACGAGGCGTCCTCCGCGGCCCTGGAGCGCGCCTTCCGCAAGCGCGGCATCGCGCTGCGCACCGGCACCCCCTTGCAGAGCAGCAAGCCCGTCGACGGCGGCGTCGCGGTGACCCTCGAGGGCGGCGAGGTCCTCGAGGCCGAGCTGCTGCTCGTCGCGGTCGGCCGGGGCCCGGCCACCGACGGGCTCGGGTACGACGAGCAGGGCGTCGCCCGCGAGCGCGGCTTCGTGGTCGTCGACGAGCGCTGCCGGACCAGCGTGGACGGCGTCTACGCGGTCGGCGACATCGTCGCGGGCCTGCAGCTGGCGCACCGTGGGTTCGCCCAGGGCATCCTGGTGGCCGAGGACATCGCCGGCCTGGCGCCGGCCCCCCTAGACGAGGCGGGCATCCCGCGGGTGACCTACTCCAGCCCGGAGATCGCCTCGGTCGGCCTCAGCGAGGCCGCCGCGCGCGCGGCGTACGGCGCGGACGCGGTCGAGACGGTGACCTACGACCTCGGCGGGAACGGCAAGAGCCAGATCCTCAAGACCCAGGGGTTCGTCAAGCTGGTCCGCGAGAAGGACGGCCCCGTGGTGGGCCTCCACCTCGTCGGCGACCGGGTCGGCGAGCTCATCGGGGAGGCCCAGCTGATCTACGGTTGGGAAGCCCACGCCGAGGACGTCGCCACCCTGCTCCACGCGCACCCCACCCAGAACGAGGCTCTCGGCGAGGCCCACCTGGCTCTCGCCGGCAAGCCTCTGCACGCCCACTCCTGACCCAGACACGTCCTCACCGAGGACCCGACCAGACACACGACGCGAGCGAAGGAACCTTCCATGGCCACCGAAGTCAACCTGCCGGCACTCGGCGAATCCGTCACCGAGGGAACCGTCACCCGCTGGCTCAAGCAGGTCGGAGACACGGTGGCGGTCGACGAGCCGTTGCTCGAGGTCTCCACCGACAAGGTCGACACCGAGATCCCCTCCCCCGTGGCCGGCACCCTGCTGGAGATCCGCGTCAACGAGGACGACACCGTCGAGGTCGGCGAGATCCTCGCCGTCATCGGTGACGCCGGCGAAGGCGGCGGCGACAGCGGCGGCGAGCAGGCCCAGCCCGAGCAGGAGCAGGCCCCCGCCGAGCCCGAGCCCGAGCCCGAGCCGGAGCCGGAGCAGGCCGAGGAGCCGTCGGCCCCCGAGCCGCCCGCCGAGCAGCCCGAGCAGTCCCAGCCCGCCGCCTCCGGTGGCGACCAGGGCGGCTCCGGCACCTCGGTGACGCTGCCTGCGCTGGGCGAGTCGGTCACCGAGGGCACCGTCACCCGCTGGCTCAAGAAGGTGGGCGACGAGGTCGCCGTCGACGAGCCGCTGCTCGAGGTCTCCACCGACAAGGTCGACACCGAGATCCCCTCCCCCATCGCCGGCACCCTGCTGGAGATCAAGGTGGAGGAGGACGAGACCGTCGAGGTCGGTGCCGAGCTCGCGGTGATCGGCTCCGGTCAGCCCGCCCCCGCCCAGGAGTCGGCCCCCGCGCCCGCCCCAGCCGAGGAGAAGCAGCCCGAGCCCGAGCCCGAGCCGGAGCCCGCCCCGGAGCCGGCCCAGGAGAAGCAGCCCGAGCCGCAGGCGCGCGCCGCGGAGCCCGCTCCCGAGCAGCCCGCCAAGGCCGAGCCCGCCCCGCAGCAGGCTCAGCAGCCCGCGACGCAGACCGAGCAGCCCGCCGCCGCGGGTGACGGTCACGGCTACGTCACCCCGCTGGTGCGCAAGATGGCCTCCCAGCACGGCGTCGACCTCGCGTCGGTGACCGGCACCGGCGTGGGTGGCCGGATCCGCAAGCAGGACGTGCTGGACGCGGCGAAGGCTCAGGAGGCTCCCGCCCCGGCGGCTGCCGCCGAGGCGCCGGCCACCGAGGGCGCCCCCGCCGCGGCTGCGCCGTCCCCGCTGCGCGGCAAGACCGAGAAGCTCAGCCGTCTGCGCAAGGTCATCGCCAAGCGGATGGTGGAGTCGCTGCAGGTCTCGGCGCAGCTGACCACCGTGGTCGAGGTCGACGTCACCGCGATCTCGCGGCTGCGCGACTCGGTCAAGGCCGACTTCGCGGCCCGCGAGGGCGTGAAGCTGTCCTTCATGCCGTTCTTCGCCAAGGCGGCCATCGACGCGCTCAAGCAGCACCCCTCGCTCAACGCCGCCATCGACACCGAGGCCGGCGAGGTGACCTACTACGACCGCGAGAACCTCGCGATCGCCGTGGACACCGACCGGGGCCTGCTGACCCCCGTGGTCAAGGACGCCGGGGACCTGTCGATCGCCGGGCTCGCCCGCAAGATCGCCGACGTCGCCGAGCGGACCCGCACCAACAAGATCACCCCCGACGAGCTGTCGGGCGGCACGTTCACGCTGACCAACACCGGCAGCCGCGGCGCGCTGTTCGACACCCCGATCATCAACCAGCCGCAGGTCGCGATCCTCGGCACGGGCACGGTCGTCAAGCGGCCGATCGTGATCGACGACGCGAACCTCGGCGAGACGATCGCGGTGCGCCAGATGTGCTACCTGGCGCTCACCTACGACCACCGCCTGGTCGACGGCGCGGACGCCGCCCGGTTCCTCTCCGAGGTCAAGCAGCGCCTCGAGGCCGGTCAGTTCGAGGTCTGAGCACCCGCACCACCACGCACCACCCACCACCCGGTGGTCCTCCGTCCGCGGAGGGCCACCGGGTGGTGTGTGTCACGCTGGCGTCATGCACGTCGTCGTCGCCGGCTCCTCCGGGTTCCTGGGCTCCCACCTGGTCACCGAGCTGCGCGAGCGCGGCCACCGCGTCACCCGGCTGGTACGCCGCGCGACGGGGACGCCGGACGAGTCGGTGTGGGACCCCTACGCCGACCAGGTCGACACCGAGCTGGTCGCCGGCGCCGAGGTCGTGGTCAACCTGGCCGGGTCCCCGACCGCCGGCAACCCGCACTCGCGGCGGTGGGCCGAGCAGCTGCGCACCAGCCGGGTGAGCACCACCGCGCTGCTGGCCCGGACCATCGCCGACGCCCGGGCAGGCGCGCGAGGACCGGCGTTCCTGGCCGGCAACGGCATCTCCTACTACGGCGACCACGGGCTCGCCGAGCTGACCGAAAACGACGAGAGCCGCGGCGACGCGCTGCTGACGAGCGTGAGCCGCGACTGGCAGGCCGCCGCGGAGCCCGCCCGCGAGGCCGGGGCCCGAGTCTGCGTGCTGCGCACCGCCCCGGTCCTGGATCGCGCGAGCCCCCCGCTGCGCCCGATGCTGCCGCTGTTCCGGCTCGGGCTGGGCGCCCGTCTGGGCGACGGCAGGCAGCACTTCCCGGTGATCTCGCTGCGCGACTGGGTGGGCGCGGTGGCGTTCCTGGCCGAGGACGCGGGAGCCGCCGGCGCCTTCAACCTGTGCTGCCCCCACACCCCCACCAACGCCGAGTTCACCGACGCGCTGGCCTCGGCGGTGTCCCGGCGCGCTTTGCTCGCCGTTCCCGCGCCGATGCTTCGCCGTGCCGCCGGCGCGATGGCCCCCGAGGTCCTCGGCTCGGTCAACGCCCACCCGGCCGCGCTGCTGCGGGCGGGCTTCGCGTTCCGCGACCACGACGTGCGCGACGTGCTCTCAGCCGCCCTCGGCTGAGCGTCCGGCGGCCCGCACCTCCCCCACCAGCCACCGCTCGTCCTCGCGGACCAGCAGCACCGTCCGCGTGCGGGCCCGGCCCCGCGGCAGCGCCTGGTCCGTGCCGGGCCCCACCGCCCGACCGGAGGCGAGCCGCTCGGTGACCGAGAGGCGCCAGCGGCCCGCGCTCGCGTCCTGCAGCCGGGCCCGCAGGATCTGGGTGCGCAGGTCGCGCACCACCAGCCCGCGTGCGACGTAGCGGCCCAGCATCGCCGCGTCCCGGGCGCCGGCCCCCGAGCCGGTCACGTACAGCGCGCGCAGCGCCACCACGTCACCACGCGCGTACGCCGCGGCCCGGGCGGCGTCCCACTCCCGCAGGACCGCGAGCGCCTGCTGCAGCTCCGAGCCGGCCGGGCCCTGCGCGCTCGTCGCCAGCGTCGGGGCGCGCCGCGTCTCCAGGCGCCACAGCACCCCCGTCAGCGTCGCCGCGAGCACGCAGAGCGCCACCACGAGCAGGAGGCTGCGGCGCGCGGTCACCGCTCCAGCATGGCGGGTGGGCGACGCCGGCGTCGGCGCTCCTCCACAGGGCCGCCGACCGGGCACCGGCGCCGACCGCGCCGGCTGCGGCGTAGGCTCGCTGCGTGGTTGACTTCACGATCGCCGGCCTCGGCCCGGACGCCCTCGACTACCGCGCCGCCTGGGAGCTCCAGCGCGAGGTGCACGCAGCCGTCGCCGACGGTCGCCGGCCCGACACCGTGTTGCTGCTCGAGCATCCGCCGGTCTTCACCTGCGGCAAGCGCACCCAGCCCCACGAGCGTCCCGCCGATCCCGGCACGGCCGACGTCATCGACGTCGACCGCGGCGGCAAGATCACCTTCCACGGGCCCGGTCAGCTGGTCGGCTACCCCATCGTGCGGCTGCCCGAGCACGTGCTGGTCGTCGACTACGTACGCCGCGTCGAGGAGGCCCTGATCGCGGTCTGCGCCGACCTGGGCGTCACCACGGCCCGGGTCCCGGGCCGCAGCGGGGTCTGGCTGCGCGCCGACGAGCCCGGCGCGGGCCTGCGTCCGGAGCGCAAGATCGCCGCGATCGGGATCCGGGTCAGCCGGGGCGTGGCGATGCACGGCTTCTCGCTCAACTGCGACGTCGACCTCGGCTGGTACGACCGCTTCGTGCCGTGCGGCATCGCCGACGCCGGGGTCACCTCCCTCTCGACCGAGCTGGGCCGGCGCGTCAGCGTCGAGGAGGTCCTGCCCAGCGTGGAGCGGCACTTCGCCGACCTGCTGGCCTGGGCGCCGTACACGCCCACCCCGGACTACGAGCCCCGCCCCGACCCGGCTCGCACCCCGCGCATCGAGATCCTCACCCCGGGCGGCTGACCCGCGCGTTCTCCGTACGGCCGGAGCCCGGACCTGTCACGATCTCGTTCGGGACCGGGCGACGGGCGCGGTGGATCGGCGAGAACACGGGGGTGTGCCGATGGTCGGCAGTGCGGCGAGCAAGGTGCCGGTGGGCGATCTGGTGATCGAGACCCACCGACTGCGCAAGGAGTTCCACGGACGTCGCGGGCGTCGGGTGGCGGTGGCCGACCTCGACCTCGCGGTGCCGGCGGGCGGCGTGCACGGCTTCCTCGGCCCCAACGGCTCGGGCAAGACCACCACGATCCGGATGCTGCTGGGGCTGGCCTCGGCCACCTCGGGCAGCATGGCGCTGTTCGGGACCCCGGTCCCCCGGCGGCTGCCGGCGGTGATCGACCGGGTCGGGGCCGTGGTGGAGTCGCCGAAGTTCTCCCCCGGCCTCACCGGACGCCAGAACCTCGCCCTGCTCGCCGGCTCGATCGGCGTGCCGCGCACCCGCGTCGACGCCTCGCTGGAGACGGTCGGGCTGACCGCCCGGGACCGGGACCGCTACCGCGGCTACTCGCTGGGCATGAAGCAGCGCCTGGCGATCGCGGCGACGCTGCTCAAGCAGCCGGATCTGCTGATCCTCGACGAGCCCACCAACGGGCTCGACCCGGCGGGCATCCGCGAGATCCGCGAGACGATCCGCGGGCTCGGCAACGCCGGCGTCACCGTGCTGCTGAGCTCCCACATCCTGGCCGAGGTGCAGCAGGTGTGCACCTCGGCGACCATCATCGGACGCGGCCGGCTGCTGGCCTCGGGCACGGTCGACGAGCTGATGGGCGCCGGCGTCGGCCGGCTCCGGGTCCGGGTCGCGGACCCGCAGGCGTCCACCCGGCTGCTGCGTGCGGCCGGCTTCGCGGTCAAGCCCGACCCCGACCCGCGCTCCGCCGCGGACGAGCCCGGCGCCACGCTGCGCGTGGACACCGACCGACCGCCCCACGAGGTCACCCGGGTGCTCGCCGACGGCGGCGTCTGGCTCTCGGAGCTGACCCCGGTACGCGCCGACCTGGAGAGCGTCTTCCTCGACCTCACCGCCGGGGACAGCCTCGGCGCCCCGACCGGCGAGGGGGCGCTGCGATGATCCGGCTGATCCGCGTCGAGCTCACCCGGTTGCGGTGGCGACGCGCCGTCCTCATGCTGCTCGCCGCCGCGGTCGTCGTTCCCGTGTGCATCGGGGTGGGGCTGGCTTACCAGACCCGTCCGTTCACCGAAGCCGATCACGACCGCGCCGAGCAGGAGGCGGCCACCTTCGCCGCGGAGCCCTGGGTCGAGGACGAGGTACGCCGCTGCGTGCAGCGCCGCACCGCAAAGGCCGCGGACGCAGGAGACCCGGCCGCGGTGGACCCAGCCGCGGTGGAGACGGCCTGCCGCGAGCGCAGTGTGCCCAGCGCGGAGGACTTCCTCTACCGGCCCACGCTCTCGCTGATCCAGCAGAGGTACGAGACCGGCACCGCGGTGGTGCTGGTGCTGGCGGTGCTGGCCATGCTGATCGGCACGACGTTCGCCGGTGCCGACTGGAACAACGGCTCGATGAGCAACCAGCTGCTCTTCGAGGTCCGCCGTACCCGGGTCTGGGCGGCGAAGGCCGCGGTGGTGGTGCTGGCCACCCTGGCCACCTGCACCGTGGTCCTGGGCGCCTACTGGACCGCGCTGTGGGCGCTCGCACGCTCGCGTGACCAGGAGATCCACGACGACATCGTCCGGATCCTGACCGGGTTCAGCGGTCGCGGTGTCGTGCTGGCCGTCGCGGCTGCCCTGGGCGCCTACGCCCTCACCATGCTCTTCCGCAGCACGGTGGCCACGCTGGGGGTGCTGTTCGCCGCGGTCGTGGTGGGCGCGTTCCTGGTCGGCGCGCTGCCGTTGCCGGACCCCCAGCGCTGGATGCTGCACAGCAACGTTCTCGCGGTGCTCTACGACGGCGTCGAGTACTGGGACGACAGCCTGTGCGACGGGGCGCGGGGGGCCGAGGACTGCGGCGAGCAGGTCCTCACCACCACCGAGGCGACCCGCTACCTCGGCACCCTGCTGGGCGCCTCCGCCCTCCTCTCGCTGCTGGCATTTCGGCGCCGTGACGTGCCCTGACGGCAGCGGCGGACCGCTTCCGGGACGGGCGTACAGTGGGGCAACGTGACCCAAGCTCCCGCCCCTGAAGGCCGCAAGCTCCTCCGTCTGGAGGTGCGCAACGCGGAGACCCCGATCGAGCGCAAGCCCGAGTGGATCAAGACGCGCGCCAAGATGGGCCCGGAGTACAAACACCTGCAGAGCCTGGTGAAGTCCGAGGGGCTGCACACGGTCTGCCAGGAAGCCGCCTGCCCCAACATCTATGAGTGCTGGGAGGACCGGGAGGCGACGTTCCTCATCGGTGGCGACCAGTGCACGCGGCGCTGCGACTTCTGCCAGATCGACACCGGCAAGCCGCAGCCGCTGGACCGCGACGAGCCGCGCCGGGTCGCGGAGTCCGTGCAGACGATGGGGCTGCGCTACGCCACCATCACCGGCGTCGCCCGCGACGACCTGCCCGACGGTGGCGCCTGGCTGTACGCCGAGACGGTCCGCGCCATCCACGAGTTGAACCCGGGCACCGGCGTGGAGAACCTGATCCCCGACTTCAACGGCAAGCCCGACCTGCTGCGCGAGGTCTTCGAGTCCCGCCCCGAGGTCCTGGCCCACAACGTCGAGACGGTGCCGCGGATCTTCAAGCGGATCCGGCCGGCGTTCCGCTACGAGCGCTCCCTCGACGTGATCACCCAGGCCCGCGACTTCGGCCTGGTCACCAAGTCGAACCTGATCCTGGGCATGGGCGAGACCCGCGAGGAGATCTCCCAGGCGCTGCGTGACCTGCACGGCGCGGGCTGCGAGCTGGTCACGATCACCCAGTACCTGCGCCCCTCGGTGCGCCACCACCCCGTGGAGCGCTGGGTCAAGCCCGAGGAGTTCGTCGAGCTCAAGGACGAGGCCGACGCGATCGGCTTCTCCGGAGTGCTGTCCGGGCCCCTGGTTCGTTCGTCGTACCGGGCCGGGCGGCTGTACCGTCAGGCCATGGACGCGCGATCGGGCTCGGTCGCGACGTCCCTCTGACAGCGCCCCCGGGCGCTGTCACCTCCCTCTCGACCACCCGCACGAAGCAAAGGCACTCGCATGTCGACCCCCGTCGCTCCGGCCAACATGAACCGGCGCCAGCAGTTCGCCCAGACCTACCGGATGGCGAAGAAGTCCGATCCGCGCCTCGGCCTGTGGATCCTGGGCTCCTTCCTCCTCGGTGCCGTGGTCGGCTTCGTGCTGTTCCGGATCCTTCCCGGCAGCGGCATCCTCGAGTGGGTCATGAGCATCGTCGGCGCCCTGATGCTCGGCATCCTGGCGGCGCTGATCGTCTTCGGCCGGCGCGCCCAGCACGCGGCGTACACCCAGATGGAGGGTCAGCTCGGGGCGGCCGCCGCGGCGCTGCAGATGCTCAAGCGCGGCTGGAAGACCGACCCGGTGGTCGCGTTCACCAAGCAGCAGGACGTGGTGCACCGCGTGGTCGGCCCGCCCGGCATCGTGCTCGTCGGTGAGGGCAACCCCAACCGGGTGCGCTCGCTGATGATCAACGAGCGCCGCAAGCACGAGCGGGTCGTCGCCGACACCCCCATCCACGAGGTGATGGTGGGCAACGCCGAGGGCCAGGTGCCGCTGCCCAAGCTGGTCCGCCACATCACCAAGCTCAAGCGTGCGGTCAAGCCCGCCGAGCTCACCGACGTGCTGAACCGGCTCAAGGCCCTCGACGCCAACCGCTCCAACATCCCGCTGCCCAAGGGTCCGATGCCGAACAACATGAAGGGCATGCGCCAGAACATGCGCGGTCGCTGAGCCTGCGCGGTCGCTAGCGAGAACGCGAGAGGGCGCCGGGCCATGGCCCGGCGCCCTCTGCTGTGCGGTGCTGTGCGGTGCTGTGCGGTGCTGTGCGGTGCTCAGGGTGCGGTCGTGCTGCCCGGCATCTCGACGATCTCGCTCTCGTCGGGGGCCTCGATGCTCACCGGCTCGCCCCAGCCGTCCATCTCGGTGACGAACGAGCCGGTCTCCTTGCCCAGGTCCATCTCGGTGCGGCTGGTCCGGTTCTCCTCGTCGAGCCACACGTCGTAGGTGAGCTTCTCGGGCAGGTCGCCCTTGGCGTCGCCGGTGCCGCCACCCATCTGGCCGGCCAGGTCCTTGATGGCGTCGGTGTCCAGCGTCATCTCGTAGTGGCGCAGGCTCTCGCCGTCGACGTCCTCCTCGCCCACGAAGACGACCTTGTCGATGTGCTCGCCGAAGCCCTCGAAGGTCTTGCGGGGGTCGAACTGCTCGGTGAACAGCTCGCCCATCGGGTTGTTGGGGTCGTCGCTGTCGAGGGCGAGGAACTTGCCGTTGGTCATCCCGGGCACGGAGGCGTAGATCGTGCCGTCCACCAAGCGCACGTCCATGGCCTCCTCCCCCATTGTCGAGCTCTCCATCTTGATCGCCACCGACGGCGGCTCGGTCTGGTAGTCGACGTCGCCCTCGGCGGTCACCTCCATGGACCCGCCCTCCATCGTCACCTCGACGTGGCCGGTGGTCAGGTCCTCGAGGCCGGCGGCGATGTCGTCGACGAAGGTCTGAGGGTCGACCTCCTCACCGGCGGCCACATCGGCGGCGGGCGCAGTGCCAGCCCCCTCGGAGTCACTCGAGTCGGACTCGCTGGAGGAGGCGGAGCTCTTCTCCGCGGTGTCGGCCTCGTCGGAGCCACACGCGGTGAGCCCGACCAGCAGCACGGGGGTCGCGGCGGCGAGGGCCGCCCGGCGTACGAGTGTGGTGCGTCGCATGGAGTGCCTTTCTTCGCAGGTGCCGAGCCTGCGCCCGGCCGGGGCTCCTCCAGCGTACGACCCTGCCTACAGCCCGGTCGGACGCTCGCCGCGCACGGCGGACAGCGGCACGGTCACCGTGCCCGCCACGATGTCGTGCAGACCGCGACCGTCGGGGCGGAAGACCAGCGGCGGGATCACCAGCGCGATCATCACCTGGCGCACCAGGATCAGCAGCGGCGAGAGGGGGCGAGCGCCGGCGTCCACGCGCACGACGCGCAGGCGGGTGACGAGCTTGCCGAAGGAGCCGCCCGCCAGCAAGGTCAGGACGGTCGACTCGACCACGTAGAGCAGGAGCGTCAGGATGCCCGGGACCGGGTCGCCGGGCTCGCCGAAGTAGGCGTCGGCACCGAGGATGAACAGGGCCACGGCCATGCAGGCGAACCAGTCGATCACCAGGGCCAGCATCCGGTGGAACCAGGACGCGGTCTCCAGGGCGGGGTCAGTCACGGGAGTCAGGCTATCGAGTCGCTGTGAGCGGGTAGACCGGCACCACCTGTTACCTGGGTGAAACAATGTGGATATGGTCCAGAAACTGCCCCTGAGTAGTTTTCGAGGCAACGTTCGGTGCACCGCCGCACCGGAATCTCCCATCGCACTGCATGCCGGCCGCGAGGCGATCCAGATCGTGGCCAAGGAGGACGAATGTTCGCAAACAGCGACGAGCTGCTGAAGTACATCAAGGACGAGCGCGTCGAGATGGTCGACGTCCGGTTCTGCGACCTGCCGGGCGTGATGCAGCACTTCACGGTCCCCGTCTCGTCGTTCGACGAGTCGGTCTTCGAGGACGGCCTCGGGTTCGACGGCTCCTCGATCCGTGGCTTCCAGGCCATCCACGAATCGGACATGCAGCTCTTCCCCGACCCCAGCACCGCCTACATCGACCCGTTCCGGGTCGCCAAGACGCTGGTGGTCAACTTCTTCATCCACGACCCGATCACCGGCGAGGCCTACTCCCGCGACCCGCGCAACATCGCCCGCAAGGCGATGGCCTACATGGCCAGCACGGGCATCGGCGACACCGCGTACTTCGCCCCCGAGGCCGAGTTCTACGTCTTCGACAACGTGCGGTTCGAGACCAAGGCCAACGCCGGGTACTACCACATCGACTCCGAGGCCGGCGCCTGGAACAGCGGCTCCGAGGACAACAACCGCGGCTACAAGGTCAAGTACAAGGGCGGCTACTTCCCCGTCGCGCCGTACGACCACTTCGGTGAGCTGCGCGACGAGATGGTCATCGAGATGGAGCGTGCTGGCCTGCACGTCGAGCGCGCCCACCACGAGGTCGGTACCGCCGGCCAGGCGGAGATCAACTACAAGTTCGACGAGCTGCTCAAGGCCGCCGACGACGTGATGAAGTTCAAGTACATCGTCAAGAACGTCGCCTGGCGCAACGGCAAGACCGCGACCTTCATGCCGAAGCCGATCTTCGGCGACAACGGCTCGGGCATGCACGTGCACCAGTCGATCTGGAACAACGGCGAGCCGCTGTTCTACGACGAGACCGGGTACGCCGGGCTGTCCGACATGGCGCGCTACTACATCGGCGGCATCCTCAAGCACGCGCCGTCGCTGCTGGCCTTCACCAACCCGACGGTGAACTCCTACCACCGCCTGGTCCCCGGCTTCGAGGCCCCGATCAGCCTGGTCTACAGCCAGCGCAACCGCTCGGCCTGCGTGCGGATCCCGATCACGGGCTCCAACCCCAAGGCCAAGCGCATCGAGTTCCGCTGCCCCGACCCGTCGGCGAACCCCTACCTGGCGTTCTCCGGCCTGCTGCTCGCCGGCATCGACGGCATCAAGAACAAGATCGAGCCGCCGGCACCGGTAGACAAGGACATCTACGAGCTTCCGCCGGACGAGATGGCCGAGATCAACCAGGTCCCGACCCGTCTCGACGACGTGCTCACCAACCTGGAGAACGACCACGAGTTCCTGACGGCCGGCAACGTCTTCACGCCGGACCTGATCGAGACGTGGATCGACTACAAGCGGACCCAGGAGATCCTGCCCGTGCAGCTGCGCCCGCACCCGCACGAGTTCGAGCTGTACTACGATATCTGACGGACGTCGTAACCCCGAAAGGGCCTCTGAACTGCATGTTTGCAGGCTCAGAGGCCCTTTCGCTTGCCCTCTGGCGGCCCAAATACCGCAGGAGATCCGCGGGAGCGGTCTTCGGCGGCTCGTGACGACTGCCGTGCCCACTGATCAGGTGAGTGGATCGCACCAGTCCTCGTAGGAGAGTTCCAGGTCGGATCACACCCACTACGGCGAAGCCATCAACACCTGGGCCGAGCGCCACTCAAGCGTCTGGTCGTCCCGCGTGCGCGCGCAAACCGGGCCCCGGCTTGGGTCTGTGACGCTTGGACAGTATCTCTTTGAGCCATACAATCCAAGCATGAAGTCGACGGACGCCCTTCGCGTGGTCGCCGAGGTCACCGCCCACCAGTGGGGCATGATCACCTCAGCCCAAGCCCGCAGGCACGGCGTCTCCCGTCTGGATCTGTCGAGACTCGCCGCGGACGACTTCCTGGAGCGCCTGGCCCACGGCGTCTACAAGATCGCCGGGGCCCCGGGAGACCATGTCGACGACATGCGCGCCGCTTGGCTGAGCACCGATCCCTCACGTCTCGGCTTCGAGCGTGGCAAGGACCTCGCAGGCGGGGTCGTCTTCGCTGGCGCTTCCGCGGCCCGCCTGCACGGGATCGGGGACCTGTGGGATCGGCAGCACGACTTCATCGCACCCACCCGTCGGCAGAGCCAGCGCGCCGAGCTCCGCTACCGCCAGCGCGCTCTCGACTCGCGCGACATCACCGTGGTCGAGGGACTCCCGGTTTTGACGCTGGAGGCGACCATCGCAGACCTCTTCAACGCCGAGGCCGACCTGAGCCATATCGCCGACGCCCTCCGCGACGCCGCGGGCCAGCGCGGTCTCGACCTGGCCCGCCTCGAATCACTGCTGGCGCCCCACGCCAGCCGCCATGGACTGCGCAAGGACGATGGCGCCGGACTCCTCCAGCGCCTCCTTGAGATCGCCGGTCTCGACGTGGACTCACTGGCTCGATTCCTGGCCCGATCACCGACGTACGCCTCGCTCGCATATGTCACCAAAATCGTCGGGAATCTGGGGGCAGCCCCCCGATACGATGAAGCCATGACCGAGATCGCCACGCCCACCCGGCGGCCGCTCAGCGGCCCCACGGGCCGTCGCGTCGCCGCACACCGCGGCGAGGCACGCGAGGTGTTGCGCCGACACGGCGTCACCGACCCCGAGATCTTCGGAAGCGTCGCACGGGGTGACGATCGCGAAGACAGCGATCTGGACCTGCTCGTCGACTTTGCCCCTGGGACCGACATCATCGACATCATCGGCATCCAGCGCGAGCTGCAAGAGGTGCTCGGTGTGCCCGTCGATCTGGTGCCCCGCACCGGCCTCAAGGAGCGCGTACGCGAGCGGGCGGCCAAGGACCTGTTGCCGCTGTGAGCCGCTCAGACTCCGACCTGCTCGACGACATCGCCGAGGCCATCACCTCGATCCACTCGCACCTTCACTATGGCCCCATCTCCGTCGAGATCGTCATGGACGCCGTCGCGATGCGACTCCTGGAGATCGGCGAAGCGGTCAAAGGCATCAGCCATGAACTGACTGCTACGGAGCCGGAGATCCCGTGGAGCAACATCGCGGGTATGCGCGACTTCCTCGCCCATCACTACTTCGCCACGAATCCCGAGATCATCCAGGTCACCATCGACAAGCGCCTCCCGCCTCTCGCTGAGGCGGTCGACCGGCTGAGGGCCCGCCTGACATCCGAGGGCTGAGAGCCCTACATCGCCAGCCCGCGGCGCTCACCGTTCGACACCGAGGGCCCCGGCTTATGCCGGGGCCCTCGTTGCATCTCAAGTCGCGCCGCGGTCAGTTCGTTCGCCTGCATCTGGCGCGTCAGTGCCGTGGCTGGATCGTCGCGTTGGGGAGGACTGGTGCAGACAGGGGGTCGCCGTCGTACCCCCTGACCACGCCGAATCGCCCTGCTGGGTCGGCCCCTCCGATGACCTCGGACTGCCACTCCTGACGGAAGGTGACGATCTCGTCGTGGCTCCGGCCGACGAAGTTCCACCACATGACGATCTCCTCGCCCAGTGGCTCCCCGCCGATGAGCACCCCGCGTACGGCTGCGTCACCCGCGCGGATGACGAGCTCTTCGGATCCTGGAGGGACGTAGCACAGCTGGTGGACGCCGACCTCGACCCCGTTCAGCGCCGGCTCCCCGGCGTCGATGAGCAGACCGTGCTCGAAGGCAGGGTTCGCCGAGAGGCGGACCTCGCCGCCGGCAGGCAGGTCGATCTGTGCCGCTACGAGTGGACTGAACGTCGTCAGAGGGACCGACTGCCCGAGCAGCTCACCGAGGAAGACGCGCACTGTGGCGTCCCCGTGCGTGACCGGATGCGCCACGTGATGCTCGAACAGCGGTTCGGTCCATCGGTGGGCATCCGGCAGAGCGACCCACAGCTGCACGCCGTGCAGGCCTCGGGCGTCCTCGGTCGAGACCTCCGAGTGCTGGATGCCCCGCCCCGCGGTCATCAGGTTCACCTGGCCGGGAACGACGTAGGCCAGGCTGCCCAGGGAGTCGCGATGCTCGACCTGGCCTGCGTACAGCCAGCTGACGGTCTGCAGCCCGGTGTGCGGATGCGGACGGGTGTCCATGGTCCGCGCCGCGGATGCCGGTGTGGGACCGAAGGAGTCCGCGAAGCACCATGCGCCGATGAGGCTGCGCGCGCGTTGCGGCAGTGTGCGCCGGACCATCAACGCACGCTGACCTCCCAAGGGGACCTCACGCGGCTCGAGTACCTCAGGTCGATCAGCAAGGTGCGTCACGCTCACCTCTTCATCCGGGTGCTGCTCGAGGTTGCTCACGCGGCACCCCTGCCGAGTGCTTGCTGAAGGTCTTCGACGACGGTGACTCGGCCCCCATCTCCGGGCTCGGGATCTGGAACGAGCGCTTCAGGGTCGATGAGAAGGACATCGTGACCATCCAACGTGAGCCGTCGCGCAACCTCCAGCAACATGCGTCGTGCCACGTCATCGATCGAAAAGACCATGGTGAGATCCAGAGCCACTCCGACTTCGGGGGGTGCCGTGTCCAGGATCTCTCGCAGGATCCTCTCGGCTCCGGCAAAGCGAATCCCACCCTGCAGCTGGATGACCCGGATAGCGAGCGGGCCGCCGCCAGCCACGTGGTTGGAACGTACGACCGCGGGCGCAGACGCCGGTACCTCCATCACGTGCAGACCCATGTCGGAGGAGAAACGCTCGAACAACGACACCCCGCGAACGCTGTTCCCGTGCGCGTCCAGTCGGGGTGAGAACGTGGCGATCCCGAGCTGGCCAGGCAGCGCGCCGATCAGTCCGCCGGCCACCCCGCTCTTGGCCGGGATGCCGACCTGGGTCGCCCAGTCACCGGCCGAGTCGTACATCCCGCAGGTGGCCATGACGCTGAGCACCTGACGCACCACCCGTTCGCCGACCACCCGCTCGCCCGAGACGGGGTTCACGCCCCGGTTGGCCAACGTCGCGGCCATCATCGCCAGATCCCGCACGGTGACGAGCACGGAGCATTGACGGGTGTAGCCGTCGACGACGCCCCGCGGGTCCTCGGTGAGGATGTTGTAGCTGCGGAGCATGTGCGCGATGGCAAGGTTCCGATGGGCGTGCTCCATCTCGGAGGCGCATACTGCCTCGTCGATGCTCAGCCGGCGCCCCGCGAACGCGGACAGGCCGTCGACCACACGCTCCACGCGTCCTGTCGAATCGAGCCCCCGCGAGCCCGCCAGCGAGTGCGCGGTGATGGCGCCAGCGTTGATCATCGGGTTGAGGGGGCGTCCGCTCTCACGCTCGAGGGAGATCTGGTTGAACGCCTCTCCCGAGGGTTCCACCCCGACTTTGGCGAGCACGGGGCCGAAGCCGCGATCTGCCAGCGCCAGCGCGTAGGTGAACGGTTTGGAGATCGACTGGATCGTGAACTCGGTATCCATGTCGCCGGCGCCGTAGATCTTCCCGTCGAGGGTGGCAAAGACCGCACCGAGACGACCCGGATCGGCTGCCGCGAGCTCGGGGATGTAGCCCGCCGGCTCTCCGGAGACATCCAACTCGACATCTGCGAGTGCCTCGGTCAGATAGTCAGGAATGACTGATTGCATTGATCCGCCTCCTTCATGCTCGGCCTCGTGCCGCCCGTGTGACGAGTGCGATGTCCGCAGGGGTCGGCCGGCGGAACACGCCGCCTTGCGCGGTGAACTCACTTCCGTGCCGCTTCAGGTGTCGGGCGAACACCGGACATACCGGCACGACGGTGACCTTGCGGCGGAGGCTGTCCTCAAGCGCCTCGCGGACCAGGAGCCCCGCCAGGCCTCGCCCCGCGAACTCCTCGTCCACCTCGGTGTGGAAGAAGATCCGCTCCTGGCCTGTCCCAGGAGAATCGACGAAGTCGGCATGGCCAACGGTTGATCCATCGTCGAGGCTCACTGTGTACGAACTGATAGGGCTGCCGATCTCGAGCCTGACCTGCACGGTTGCACCGGACTTGTCCGTCAGCGTCTTGGTCATGTGGCGTCCTTCCCTTGTGGCAGGTTCACGCCGTACACCATCGGCACGTACTCACGATGCCGTCCGATCCAGCCCTTGATGAAGGGGCACAGCGGCATGACCTTGCGTCCGCCTGCCGCACGGACTTCGTCCAGCGCGAATCGGGCGATGGCCGAGCCGACACCCGTGCCCTCGAACCGTGGGTCGACGTCGGTGTGGGTGAAGACGATCAGCTCGTCGGTGAGGATGTACTCGGCGAAGCCGGCGGCTTCGCCACCGATGCTTGCTCGGTAGCGCAGGCGGGAGGGGTCATGGACAACCTGGATGTCTGTCATGTGTCGGTCCTTTCGGAGCCTCAATCGGTCGGCGATCAGCCGAGGAAGGAATGCAGCGCGGCGTTGACCTCGTCGGCGTGGGTCCAAAGCAAGCCGTGCGGCGCGCCTTCGATCTCGACGTACTCGGCGTCCGGGAGGAGCTTGCGAAAGCGGCGCGCTGTGGCGTCGATCGGCAGGATGTTGTCGGCCGTCCCGTGCAGGATCAGAGCGGGCTTGCCGCTGGCGCGGACCGCCGCGACGTCGTCGCGGAAGTCCTCGATCCAGCTCGGGACGACCTCGTACGCCGCAACGGGGGCGCTGGTGGCGGCGGTGTTCCAGTTCGCCCGGACGACGTCCTCGCTGATCCGCGACCCGAGGGTCTCGTCGAGGTTGTAGAAGTCCCGGTAGAACTGGGTGAACCAGGCGTAGCGGTCGGTCCTTGCCGCGGCCTCGATGCCGTCGAAGACGTCCTGCGGCAGGCCTTCGGGGTTGTCGTCGCGCTGTACCAGGAACGGCTCGAGCGAGGCGAGGAACGCCAGCTTCGCGACCCGCTCGTGGCCGTACCGCGAGACGTAGCGGGCGAGTTCGCCCGTGCCCATCGAGAAGCCGACGAGGACGACCTCGCGCAGGTCGAGGGTCTCCAGCACGGTGGACAGGTCGGCGGCGAAGGTGTCGTAGTCGTAGCCGGACCCGACCTTCGAGGACTGGCCGAAGCCACGACGGTCGTAGGTGATCACGCGGTACCCGGTGGCGAGCAGCGCGCGCGTCTGGCGCTCCCAGCTGTGCCCGTCCAAGGGATACCCGTGGATCAGGACCACGGGCTGTCCTGAGCCCTGATCCTCGTAGTAGAGCTCGATGGGGGCGCTGTTCTCGTTCCCGACGGTGATGAATGCCATGACGTGGTTCCTCTCCTCGTTGTCCTGTCTCGTGGGTGCCGGTCAGCAGCCCAGCTCGGCCAAGCCGGCGGGGTCGCCCAGCGCGAGTGCGACGCGCGCGTCGTCGTCGAAGGCGCTCGCCAGGGCGCCGTGAGGGATGTGGACGGTGTCCTTCGCCGCAGCCAGGAGCGCCTTCCTGAACGAGCGCGCGTCCCGGAACCGGTCCTCCGGCTCCTTGGCGAGAGCCTTCGCGAGGACGGCGTCCAGCGCCGCAACGGCGGTGCCGAGCCGTGCGGGCTGCTCGTGGACGTGCTGGTAGGCGACGGAGATGGGGTCGTCCGCGACGAACGGCGGTCGGCCAGTCAGGAGCTCGTAGAGCACGCAGCCTGCGGAGTAGAGGTCGCTGCGGGCGTCCAGGGTCTGACCGCGCGCCTGCTCGGGAGAAACGTAGGCCGGAGTTCCGAGGAACGCCTGCGCCTGGGTCAGGGTCGCGGCGGGGTCTCCACCGGCACGCGAGATCCCGAAGTCCACGACCTGGAGCGTCTCGTTCAGCGTGGGCCGGCGCATCCTGAGGAGGTCCCGCAGCGACCGCCCCGCGACGTACTCCATCACGATGACCGGGACCTCGACCTTGCCTGCCGAGCCTGCGTCGACCTCCTCGTGCCCGGTGTCGTAGACGGCGACGATGGCGGGATGGCGCAGACCCGCCACGGTCATCGCCTCACGCTGGAAGCGGGACCGGAACATGGGGTCTCGCGCCAGGTCCTGGCGGAGCACCTTGATGGCGACCGGACGGCCCGAGTGGAGGTCGCGACCGCGATGGACGTCGGCCGTGGCGCCCCACCCGATGACCTCACCCACCTCGTACCGACCGTCGACGACCCGGTCCGTGCTCATCGGCGCGGCTCCCAGCGGAAGAGTCGACCAGCCAGGGCGACGGCGACGACGACCCAGCCCAGGGTGGGGACCAGGAGGGGCAGCGAGTCTGCGACGGGTACGCCGCCGTCCCAGGCGTTGACGACCAGCTCGGTGGCCGAGCCGCCGGGAAGAAGCCGCTTGAGGTAGGCGAGGTCCTCGGTGCCGGTGATCCCCACCCAGCTGGCCACGGCGATCACCGCCAAGCTCACCGGCAGGGTGGTCACCTGGGCGTGCTCGGGTGAGGTCGTGACCCCCGCGGTGGCCAGCGCCAGAGCCCCCATCATGGCCGTCGTGGCCAGGATCGCCACGGCCAGCAGTGGGACATCGGCGGGGCCGGTGACCACCACACCGAGAACGGCCAGGATCGCGACCACCTGGACGAGCGCGACGACGGTGATCGGGAGGACCAGCCCGGTGAGGATGCTGGGGTCGCTGGCAGCGGTGGAGCGCAACCGCTTGAGGAAGAGGTCCTGCCGGCGTGCGGCCAACGTGGTCACCGCGGTGGTGTAGAGGCCGAAGGCCATCACGGTGACCATCACGATCGCAGCGACGAAGCCGAGGCTGCCGAGGTCGGAGTACACCTCGTGCTGGTAGACGAAGTAGCCGCCGACGGCCACCGGGATGACCAGGCCGGTGACCAGGACCAACCGGTTCCGGAACATCTGAACCAGCTCACTGCGAGCGATCTCGAACATGGCGGTACTTCCCTTCATGGTGGTGCGCGTGGTCCCGGACAGGTCGTGGGCTCAGTCGGCGTCGAGGGTGCGGAAGACGTCGTCTAGGCGGGTGGGGCCGGCCGCCAGGTCCACCAGCTCCACCCCGGTGTCGTGCGCCCAGCCCAACAACCGGTACAGGTCCTGCTGCAGGCTGAACGTCTCGACGTGGAAGGCGCCGTTGAGCGCACCGACGATCGGTGGCTCGGGGGCGCCGGGTGACAGCGCGAAGCTGATCACCGACGGCAGGGTCTGCGTCAGCTCCGCGACCGTGCCCTCCTGCCGCAGCGTGCCCTCGTGCATGAGCCCGATGCGGTCGGCCCGCTGCTGGGCCTCCTCCAGGTAGTGGGTGGTGAGGACGACCGTGGAACCCTCGTCGCGCAACCGGTCCACGGCGGCCCAGAGGGCGTCGCGGGACTGGATGTCCAGCCCGGTGGTCGGCTCGTCGAGGACGACCAGCTCGGGCCCGCCGTAGACGGCCGTGGCGAAGTCCAGGCGCCGCTTCTCGCCGCCGGACAGCTGGGAGACCCGGGTGCTCGCCTTGCGGGTCAGGCCCGAGACGCCGAGCACCCGGTCGACGTCGTCCTGCCTCCCACTCAAGGCGCCGATCAGGCCCACCGACTCCCGCACCGTCAGGTCCGGGGAGAAGCCGCTCTCCTGCAGCATGATGCCCACCCGCGGCCGCACGGAGCGCCGGTCCTGCGGACTCTCACCGAAGATCCGCACCGTGCCGGACGCGGCCCGGCGATGACCTTCGACCACCTCCAACGTGGACGTCTTGCCGGCTCCGTTCGTGCCCAGCAACGCGTAGAGCTCGCCGCGCTGGACGTGGAAGGACAGGTCACGGACGGCCGCGAAGGCACCGTAGGTGACGTTCAGACGTTCGACGTCGATGACGGAAGAGGCGGACATGGTGGTTCCTCTCATGCTCCACGAGCCGGATCCGGCTGATCCGGTCCGTGCGGGCTGGTGCTGCCCCACCAGACTCGCGCTACGCGGGGTGCCTTCGCGTCGGTGGAATCCCCGATGTCTCGCCGCTCATCGCGTCGCCGCGGCGGGCCGGATCTGGCAGGCTGGGCTTCGCAACGGTGAAATCCACCTATCCGTGCCGCCCAGAGGAGAGCGAAGTTGACACACCTCCTGGGCCGTCGCGCGGAGCGCGAGATCGTCGAACAGCTGCTCACGCAGGCACAGGCCGGGCGCAGCGGTGCGCTGGTGGTGCGCGGGGAAGCGGGCATCGGCAAGACCGCACTGGTGGAGCAGG
Source organism: Nocardioides sp. Z21_20 (assembly GCF_059766585.1). Lineage (NCBI taxonomy): Bacteria > Bacillati > Actinomycetota > Actinomycetes > Propionibacteriales > Nocardioidaceae > Nocardioides > Nocardioides sp. Z21_20. The sequence continues at coordinate 40,936 of NZ_JCBAJX010000008.1, read as the reverse complement.
CCCGCGACGCCGCCGCAACGTCGGGGTTCCTGGTGGAGTCCTCGGTGGGGGTGGAGGCGGAGATGCAGTTCCCGTTCGCGGGTCTGCACCAGCTGTGCGATCCCCTGCTGGACCGGCTCGGAGCGCTGCCCGACCCCCAGCAGGATGCCTTGGGGGTGGCGTTCGGACTGCGCGCCGGTCCCGCGCCGGACCGCTTCCTGGTGGGATTGGCGACCCTCCACCTCCTGGCCGAGGTCGCCGAGGAGGCACCGCTGCTGTGTCTCTTCGACGATGCGCAGTGGCTGGACGAGGCGTCCGCACAGGTCCTGGCATTCGTGGCGCGGCGGGTATCGGCCGAGCGGGTGGCGCTGCTGTTCGCGCTGCGCGACTCCGGCGCAGGCGAGGACCACCCGTTCGCCGGGTTGCCCGAGCTACGTCTGGAGGGGCTCGGTGCGACCGACGCGCGCGCACTGCTGGTCGCCGCCGTCCGCACACCACTCGACGCCGCCGTGCGCGACCGGATCGTCGCGGAGGCGCGGGGCAACCCTCTGGCCCTGCTGGAGCTGCCCCACAGCACGCGGGCCGCACACCTGGCCGGCGGCTTCGAGCTGCCCGGTGTGCTGAGCGTGCCCCGCCGCATCGAGGACGGCTTCCGACGCCGTTCGGCCAGCCTCCCGGCAGAGACCCGGCTGCTGCTGCTGGTCGCCGCCGCCGACCCGACCGGCGATGCGGCCCTGCTGTGGCGCGCGGCCACCCACCTGGGCATCTCCCGCGAGGCGGCCGCACTCGCGGAGGCCAGCAGGCTGCTGGAGATCGACACCCGGGTGCGGTTCCGTCATCCGCTGGTCCGTTCGGCGGTCTACCAGGCGGCCACACCGCCGGACCAGCGTCGCGCCCATGATGCGCTGGCGGTGGCGACCGACGCCCAGGCCGACCCCGACCGGCGTGCCTGGCATCGGGGGCAGGCGGTGCTGGGCACCGACGAGGAGGCCGCCGCCGAACTGGAAGGCTCGGCAGGCCGGGCCCGCGCTCGCGGCGGGGTAGCAGCCTCCGCCGCGTTCCTGCAACGAGCGGCCGAGCTGACGCCGAAGCCAGAAGTCCGTGCACGACGAGCCCTGGACGCCGCTCAGACCCTGCACGAGGCGGGAGCGTCCGAGGCCGCCCTGGAGTTGCTGAGCGTCACGGCGGCTCAGCCGCTGGACGACCTGCGATGCGCCCGGCTGCAGCTGCTCCGGGCCAAGATCGCCTTCCACCTCACGCGCGGGAGCGAGGTGCCCGATCTGATGCTGGAGGCTGCCGCAACGCTCGCCCCGCTGGACGCGTCGCTGTCCCGTGACACCTACCTGGACGCCATCGACGCGGCGCTCATCATCGATGGACGCGACACGGCCCGTGTTGCGGCAGCTGCCCTGACGGCTCCCGAAGCCACCAAGCCACCACGGCCTTCGGACCGGCTCATGGACGGTCTCGTGACGACGTTCACCGCGGGGTACACGGCGGGGACGCCAGCACTCAGACTCGCATTGCAGGCGTTCTGCGACGAGGCGCACACTGCCCGGGCACTCGAGGCCCGCAGCGACCGCTGGCTGTGGCTGGCCGGTCGCTGCGCCGTCGGGATCCTTGATGACGAGCTTGCCCACGCTCTGGCGAGCCGTCACGTGAAACTGGCTCGCGAGACCGGCGCCTTGGCCACCCTGCCCGCTGCCCTCAGCTCGTTGGCGAACGTCTTGGTCTTGGCCGGCGAGCTCACTCGCGCCGGCGAGCTGGCCGCCGAGTCCACGGCGATCGCGGAGGCCACCGGCGGAGTGCCGCTGCGGCACACCCTCGTCGCGCTCACCGCGTGGCGCGGCGATCATGCAGCCGCTTCCCACCTGAACGAGGCAATCATCCGGAGTGCCGCCGACCCCGATAGCGACACTGAGGTCGCCGTGGCCCAGTACGCGATGGCCGTGCTGCACAACGGTGTGGGCAACTACGCTCGAGCGCACACGGCGGCGAGGCGGGCATGTGAGTCCGGTGAGCTGGGGCTCATCAACATCGGCCAGCCGGAGCTCATCGAGGCGAGCATGCGTGCCGGTCACCCCGACATCGCGGCGAGTGCCCTGGAGCAATTCAACTCACGCGCGCTCGCCTGCAACACGTCCTGGGCGCTCGGCCTCGCGGCCCGATCCCGCGCGCTGACCAGCGCGGGGCCCATCGCCGAGGACAACTATCGTGAGGCGATCGAACGGCTGAGCCGGTCCCGGATGACCGGCCAGACTGCCCGCGCACACCTCGTGTACGGCGAGTGGCTGCGCCGTGAGGGCCGTCGCCAGGACGCCCGGGAACAGCTGCGCACCGCCCACCAGCAGCTGTCGGACATGGGGATGGAGGCGTTCGCCGAGCGCGCCGCCCGCGAGCTGCGCGCCACCGGTGAGCATCCCCGCAAGCGGACCGCCCAGCCGGCCGATGCCCTCACCGACCAGGAGCTGCACATCGCGCGGCTGGTGGCCACCGGCGCGACCTCCCGGGAGGTCGCTGCGCAGCTCTTCCTCAGCCCCCGCACGATCGAGGCCCACCTCCGCAGCATCTTCCGCAAGCTGGGCATCACCTCCCGCCGGCAGCTCAGGGAGCTGGCGCTTCCCTGACCCGACAGTGCGGGACTCTCAGTCGCCCCAGCGCAGGTGATAGGCCACGAGCGGCTGCATCGCCGTCAACAGATCACCACCGCGTGGGGTGAGCCGGTAGCGCACCGAGACCGGCGTCGTCGCGATCACCTCGCGCTCGACGAGGCCATGTGCCTCCAGCTCGCGCAGTCGGGCGGTGAGCAGGCGTGCGGAGAGTCCGTCGACGGCCGCTTCGATCTCCCCGAACCGTGACGCGCCGCGGCCGAGCGCGAGCATGATCGCGCCGGTCCAGCGGCGGCCGATGAACTCCAGACCCACCGTGGCCTCCCGGCAGGTGGCGTCGTCGATCCGGTGCTGGCGGTCGGGCGTCGAGCTCCTCCTAGTCACTTACCCATAGTAACCTACTTACCACCAGTTGAGCCGCGTCGTCGCGCGGCGCATGCTGGTGGCATGCCCGACTATGGTCACCCCCTTCGCTTCGGATCCTTCATCACTCCGACAGCCGCCTCGCCTCAACGACCGGTGGACCTCGCGCTCCTCAGCGAGGAGCTCGGCTACGACCTTGCGACGTTCCAGGACCACCCCTACCAGCCGTCGTTCCTCGACACCTGGACGCTGATGTCGTACGCCGCCGCACGCACCGAGCGGATCCACCTCGCCGGCAACGTGCACAACCTGCCGTTGCGCCCGCCCGCCGTGCTGGCAAAGTCGGTGGCCAGTCTCGACCTCCTCTCCGGCGGCCGCGTCGCGCTGGGGCTGGGCGCCGGTGGCTTCTGGGACGCGATCGAGGCGTACGGCGGAACCCGCCTGACGCCCGGCGAGGCGGTGGACGCGTTGGCCGAGGCGATCACGATCATCCGCGGCATCTGGGACACCGCCGACCGGTCGGTCCTCGCCGTCGAGGGCGCCCACCACCGGGTCCGCGGCGCCAAGCGTGGTCCGGCGCCCGCGCACGACGTGCCGATCTGGCTCGGTGCCCTCAAGCCGCGGATGCTGCGCCTGATCGGCCGCGCGGCGGACGGCTGGCTGCCCTCGATGCCGTACCTCCAGCCCGGGGATCTCGAGCGCGGCATGCGCGTGATCGACGAGGCTGCCCGTGAGGCCGGCCGGGACCCCGCCGAGGTCGTGCGGCTGCTCAACATCGCTCCCGAGACCGACGCCGACGAGCTGGTGCGCCTCGCTGTCGAGGACGGCGTCAGCACTTTCATCGTGATGGGCGACGACGAGGGCGGGCTGCGTCGCTTCGCCGCACTGACCGACGAGGTGCGCGACCGGGTCGCCGAGGCCCGCGCCGGCTCCGGGGTGCGCGAGCGCGCCCGGGTCCGCGGCTCCTCTGCCCTGGCGAGGCGCCTCCCCGGCATCGGCTACGACGACCTGCCGTCCGGGCTGGCCGAGCGCGCGGTCGAGCCCGGCGACCCGGCTTACGCGCGCTACACCTCGAGCTACCTGCGTGGCGGCGCCCCCGGTCTCGTGCTCCGGCCGCGGACCGTCGCCGAGGTACAGGCCGCGGTCGCGGTCGCCCGTGAGCACCGCGAGCTCCCGCTCGGCGTCCTCAGCGCCGGGCACGGCATCTCCGGCCGCTCCCTCAACCACGGCGGGCTCGTCATCGACGTCAGCGCCCTCGACAGCGTCGAGGTGCTCGACCCCGACACGGGCCACGTCCGGCTCGGCCCCGGCGCCCGGTGGGCCGACGTGGCCCGCACGCTCGCGGCGTACGGGCTCGCGATCAGCAGCGGCGACTACGGAGGCGTGGGCGTCGGTGGGCTCGCGACCGCCGGTGGGATCGGCTGGTTCGCGCGCAGCCACGGCCTGACCATCGACCACCTGAGGGCGGTCGAGCTGGTCCTGGCCGACGGCCGGGTCGTGCGCACCGACGCCGATCAGGAGCCCGACCTCTTCTGGGGCGTGCGCGGCGCCGGGGCCAACTTCGGCATCGCCACCTCCTTCGAGCTCACCGCAGCCCGGGTCGGCACGATCGCCTTCGCCCAGCTCGCCTTCGACGCCAGCGACACCGCGGCCTTCCTGGAGCGGTGGGGGCGCGAGGTCGAGTCCGCGGACCGCAGCGTCACCGGCCAGGTCATCCTCGGTGCTCGCCGGGGCGGGCGGCGGATCGCCCAGGCGATGCTGGTCGTCGACTCCGACGACCCCGACACCGTCATCGAGCGCCTGCAGCCGATCGCCGAGATCGCGCCCCTGGTGCAGCAGCAGGTCGCGCTCACGACCTACGACCAGGTGATGGGCCTGTTCGGCAGCGACGCGCCGCAGCAGGGCCGCGGCGAGCCGCACACCCACTCCGGCCTGGCCGACCACCTCTCCCCCGGACTCGCGGCCGAGATCGCGGACCTACTCGACGCCGGCACGTCGTACTTCTTCTCGATCCGCGCGGTCGGCGGCGCGGTCGCCGACGTACCGAGCGGCGCCACGGCGTACGCCGGGCGCAGCGCCGCGTTCTCGCTCTCCGGGTTCGGCGCCAGCCCCGCGTTCGACGCCGCCTGGGAGCGGCTGGTCCCGCACCTGTCGGGGAGCTACCTCAGCTTCGAGACCGGCACCGGAGCGCAGTGGCTGGAGCGCGCCTTCCCGCCCGCCCACCTCGCCCGGCTGCGCGAGCTGAAGCGCCGCTACGACCCCACCGGCCTGTTCCGCGACAACTTCTTCATCGACCCGACGGCCGCCGCAGTGGAGGGCCCGGCCGCCTGAGCAGCCGACCTCCTCGTCAGGCTCGGTCCAGGACCGAGGCCGGGAGGTCGATGCCTGGGATCAGTTCGACCAGCAGGTCGCGGACCCGTGCGTCGAGGTCGGCGATGATGACCCGCACGGTGTCCTCGTCCTGACCACCCGGGTCGGCGATCGGCCAGTCGACGTACCTCACGCCGGGGACGTAGGGACACTCCTCGCCGCAGCCGAGGGTGATCGCCATGGTGCTGGTCGCGATGGTGTCGCGGGTCAGGAGCTTCGGTTCTTCGGCGGAGGTGTCCAGGCCGAGCTTCTCGAGCACCTCGGCGACCTCGGCGTGGATGTGCTCGCCGGGCTGGGTGCCGGCGGAGAGGGCACGGACGCGGCCGCCGGCGTAGTGCTCGGCGAGGACTCGGCCGATGACTGAGCGGCCGCCGTTGCGCACGCAGGCGAACACGACCTGCGGGACATCGGCGGAAGGGTCGGTGCCGGTCATCGTGGCGCTCCTGGGGAGTCGGTCGCAGAGGCGGGAGTCGGTGCCGGTGCGCGCTCGGGGAAGAACTTGCGTGCCCACAGGCTGACGTAGACGAGACCGACGAGGACGGGGACCTCGATGAGTGGGCCGACGACGCCGGCCAGTGCTTGACCGGACGCGACACCGAAGACACCGATGGCCACGGCGATGGCGAGCTCGAAGTTGTTGCCGGCGGCGGTGAAGGAGACCGCGGTCGCGCGCTGGTAGTCGAACCCGAGGACCTTGGTGAGCAGCATGGAGCCGCCCCACATGAGGGCGAAGTAGACCAGCAGCGGCACGGCGATGCGGACGACGTCGAGGGGCTGGTGGGTGATGGTGTCGCCCTGGAGCGCGAAGAGCAGGACGATGGTGAACAGCAGCCCGTAGAGCGCCAGGGGCCCGATGCGGGGCAGCAGGGTGGTCTCGTACCAGTCGCGGCCCTTGGCGCGTTCGCCGAGGGTGCGGGTGAGGAAGCCGGCGGCCAGCGGGATGCCGAGGAAGACCAGTACCGACTTGGCGATGCTCCACATGGAGACGTCGAGGTCGGTCTCGTCCAGGCCGAGCCAGCCGGGGAGGACCTGGAGGTAGAAGTAGCCGAGGACGGCGAAGGCCAGGATCTGGAAGACCGCGTTGAGCGCGACCAGGATCGCGGCGGCTTCGCGGTCTCCGCAGGCGAGGTCGTTCCAGATGAGCACCATCGCGATACAGCGGGCGAGCCCGACGATGATCAGGCCGGTGCGGTACTCGGGCAGGTCCGGCAGCAGCAGCCACGCGAGCGCGAACATCAGCGCCGGCCCGAGGACCCAGTTCAGGACGATCGAGGTCGCCAGGAGCCGGCGGTCGCCGGTGACGTGGCCGAGCTCGTCGTAGCGGACCTTGGCGAGGACCGGGTACATCATCACCAGCAGGCCGATGGCGATGGGCAGGGAGACCGAGCCGATCTCCACCTTCGCGAGGGCGTCGTCGAGCCCGTCGACGAGCCGGCCCAGCAGGAGCCCGGCGACCATGGCCACCCCGATCCAGGCCGGGAGGAACCGGTCCAGGGTCGACAGGCGCTGGAGTACGGCGTTCTCGGCGCCGGCCGAAGGCGTTTCGCGGACGGTGTCGCTCATGCCGACGCTCCGGCGGGCTCGGCGCGGGTCGCGGTGGCGCCCGTGGTGTTTCCCGTGGCGAACAGGGCGCCGAGCGCGCTCATCGCCTCAGGGCGGGCGATGTAGTAGACCCAGGTGCCGCGCTTCTCGCGGTTCAGGAGCCCTGCCTCGTGGAGGACCTTGAGGTGATGGCTGATCGTGGGCTGGGACAGCTCGAAGTGCGGCAGCAGGTCGCACACGCAGGCCTCGCCACCCTCGTGGGAGAGCACCAGCGACAGCAGCCGCAGTCGGGCGGGGTCGGCGATGGCCTTGAGCATCGAGACGACGCCGGCCGCCTGCTCGGCATTGATGGGCTCGCGGGCCAGGGGGACGCAACACGCCAGACCGTCGGCCGTGAGCGGTCCGCACTCGTTCTGCGAAGACATCGACATGCGTCAATGTTGACATACGTCGATACCGGGACGCCACATTGGCCGCCATCGATAGCGATAGCGCCGGCGCGGCTGCCACGAAGGTCGGTTACCCGCAGGAGTTGCCGGAGCCGCTGCCGAGGGTGATCAGCTGCGGCTCGGCGGCAGCCGGGGCGCAGCACCCGCTCGCAGGGGCAGAGGCGTCCGCGAGGTCTTCGGGGTCGCCAAACGCGCCGGCGCCGTTGCACACGCCCGTCTCGGGCAGGACCAGGTCCACTCGGTCGGCGGACTCGAGGTCTCCATCGAGGGCTGCGACCACGGAGCGGACCTGCTCGTAGCCGGTCATGGCCAGGAACGACGGAGCGCGACCGTAGGACTTCATCCCGACCAGGAAGAGGCCCTGTTCAGGCTGGGCGAGCTCGCGGTGGCCGTGCGGAGCGACGTCGCCACAGCTGTGGTGGTCGGGGTGGATCTGGTCGGCGAGCACGCGTGCGGCCCCCAGGGCAGGGTCGAGGTCGAGGCGGACCTCGGAGAGGAACCCGAAGTCGGGGCGGAACCCGGTGACGACGATGACCTCGTCGACGTCGGACACCGTCTGGCCGTTGAGGGAGGAGATGCTCAGGCGCCCGTCGGACTGGACCGCCACCGACTCGGTGCGGAACTGCGTGACAGTCGTGACCAGTCCCCCGGTCGCGGCGGCCTTGGCGTCCTGGCCGAGCCTGCCGCGCTGCTCGAGCTGGTCGTTGTCGCCACCGCCGAACGCGTCACCCACGGACGGGCGGCGCAGCAGCCAGGACACCCGGGTGTCTGCCCCACCCTCGGACGTCGCCAGCTTGGCCAGGCCCACGAGGACGCCCTGAGCGGAGGCGCCCTTGCCGGCGACGGCGACGTGCTTGCCGGCGTAGCGGGCAGCCACGGCCGGGTCGGAGAGGTCGGGGATGCCGTAGCTGATGCGGTCGGCGTGCTCGCTCTCGCCGAGGGCGGGGTAGCCGTCGGCGCCGAGCGGGTTCGGTCGGCTCCAGGTGCCGGAGGCGTCCACGACCGCACCGGCCAGCAGCCGCTGGTGACCCTGAGGGGTCTCCACGTGGACGGCGAACGGGTCGTCCCCGCGGCCGGAGTCGACCATCAGGTCCCGGCCGGCGCGGGCGACGCCGACGACGCGGGACCCGTAGCGGATCCGCCCCTCGCCCGTGGCGGCCAACAGGTCGGCGAGCGGCTGCAGGTAGGCGCTGCGCCACTCGCCTCCCGTGGGGTAGGCGGAGTCGTCGGGGGCCGTCCAGGTGCCGGCCGCCTCGAGCAGGCGTCGCGCGGCCGGGTCGACCAGCTCGGACCAGGAGGAGAACAGCCGCACGTGCGCCCACTCGCCCACGGCCGCCCCCGCATGCGGTCCAGCCTCCAGGACCACGAAGTCCATTCCCCGCTCGGCGGCGTTGGCGGCGGCCGCCAACCCGATGGGGCCGGCGCCGACGATGACCACGGGGTGCTGCAAGACCTTCTCCTCTGACTCTTCGGAAGTATCGAGACGTGTCGATGCGAGAAATGTATCGACCGGCGACGATGAAAGCAAGGTAGTCTGAGGACATGCCGTCCTCACCGGCCGTCGCGCCCACGCCCCAAGCCCCCCAGTCCGCTCCGAGCCTGGGTCAGCAGGAGGCCGAGGGCTACGCCGAGTGGTTCGCCGTGCTGGCCGACCCCACGCGGGTCCGCCTGCTCCACACGGTGTCCACGTCATCGACCGGGGCCATGCGTATCGGCGACCTCGCGGCGGCTCTCGGAGTCAGCCAGTCCACGTGCTCGCACCACGTCGAGCTGTTGAAGAGGGTCGGCTTCGTCGCGGTCGACAAGGTCGGCCGGGCGAGCATGGTCTCGGTCAACACCGCCTGCTGCACGGGCCTGCCGCACGCGGCCGACGTGATCATGGGGACCCTGTCCTCCCCGCCCTGCTGTCCCGAGGACCTGCCCGCCGACGTCACCACCCGTCTGGTGACCGACGACGACATGGCGGCGGTCCTCGCCATCTACGACGAGGGCCTGGCCACGCGCGACGCCACCTTCGAGACGACACTGCCCACCGCCCAGCAGTTGCGCGACCGTTGGCTTCCCGGCCTGGCGTGGGTCGCCGAGCTCGACGGGCAGGTGGTCGGCTGGAGCGCCATCACCCCCGTGTCGGGCCGGTCGTGCTACGCGGGCGTCGGCGAGAGCTCGGTGTACGTCGCTGCCGCGGCCCGCGGTCGCGGCGTCGGCAAGTCGCTGCTGTACACCCAGGTCATGGAGGCCGATCGGGCCGGTCTGTGGACGCTGCAGACCTCCGTCTTCCCCGAGAACCGCGCCAGCCTCGCGCTGCACCACTCCGCCGGCTACCGCACCCTGGCCGTACGCACCCGCATCGCCCAGCTCGACGGTGTCTGGCGCGACACCGTCCTGCTCGAACGTCGAAGCGACGTCAACTGAGCACCTTGCGCCCTCGGCGACGACCTCACCCGGGCTGGCGGCTCGGGTTCACCTGGCTGCGGGCACCGGGTCCAGCGTCGCGGTTCCGGGCCGGCACCGACGCAGGCGCTTGACGGTGAGGATCGCGCCACGCAGGGCGCCGTGGGTGTGGAGAGCGTCCAGGGAGTAGCGCGAGCAGGTGGGCGTCATCGGGCAGCAGGGAGGACGGTTCGCCGAGACGTAGAGCTGGTAGGCGCGCACCCGGCGCCACAGCAGGGAGGCGAACCAGCCCTGAGGCCCGCCGGCGACTGCGGGCATCGGACGCAGCATCATGAGCGCCACGGAGAACAGGCCGATCATGCAGGGGCCTCCCAGGTCGACGCTGCAACAGTCGCTCAGGTCGCAGTTGTCGCGCTTGCGCTTGGCGTTCCGGTTGTGGCGGCGGTGGGGGTGGTTCACGTCGGCGTTCTCCTTGGTCGGGCCGGGTGCTCTCGAGCGCGGCCAGCATGCCAGGTGTCTGCCGCTGCCGTGACGACTTCGGCGAAGGACGCACACAGAAGCCGCCGCGCGACCTTCGGGTCGCGCGGCGGCGCTTGTCATGTGTCTGCTGGGGCGTCCCAGCCCTAGAGGATCAGCGAGCCGAACAGGAAGCCCAGACCGACCGCGATGGAGATGTTGATGGCTCCCGGCAGCAGGAACGGGTGGTCGAAGACGTACTTGCCGATCTGCGTGGTGCCGGTGTCGTCCATCTCGACCGCCGCGAGCAGCGTGGGATAGGTGGGGAGGACGAACAGGGCCGAGACTGCCGGGAAGGCAGCGACCGCCGCGAAGGGCGCGACCCCGATGAGCAGGGCCGTGGGCATCAGAGCCTGCGTCGTCGCGGCCTGCGAGTAGAGCAGGGCGGAGGCGAAGAACAGGACCACGGCCAGCATCCACGGCTGGTTGCTGAGCAGGTCACCGGAGAACTCGGTGATCTCCTCGACGTGGGCGCTGACGAAGGTCGTGCCCAGCCAGGCCACTCCCAGCACACACATGCTCGCGCTCATACCGGACTTGAACGTCGAGGCGGAGAGGATGTCGGGGGTGGGTACGTCGCAGAGGATGACGATCGCCGCCGCGATGGACAGCATGAACGTGATGATCGCGGCGTCGCGCGGCATCACCGGGTCGGTGATCAGACCGACGTTCTCACTGATGGCCGTGGCGTAGGCCATCACGCTCACCAGGCCGATCAGGAAGATCACGACCGAGAGCCGGGCCCGGGGCCGGATCACGCGTGCGGTCGACGGGGCCGCCGTCACGGTGCCGCCCGCCATCCGGTGCTCGTCCCCGGACTGCGAGCCCAGCTCCGTGGTGCCGCGCGCCTTGTCGACGGCCACCATCTCGGCGGCCGCCATCCGGCGCTGGTACTCGGGGTGCGAGGCCAGGTCCGTGGTGCCGCGCGCCTTGTCGATGGCCATCATGATGGCCGCGGTCGCGATGCAGGCCAGGAAGGTCGAGGGGATCGCCACCGCGAGCAGCTCCAGGTAGTCCACTCCCCCCGGCTCGAGCAGGTCGGCGAAGATCACCACGGCGGCCGAGACCGGTGACGCGGTGATGGCGATCTGGGAGGCGACCACGGCGACCGACAGCGGCCGCGACGGCCGGATGTTGTTCTCCTTGGCCAGCTCGACGATCACCGGCATGGTCGAGAAGGCCGTGTGCCCGGTGCCGGCCATGAAGGTCATCAGGTAGGTGATCACCGGGGCCAGGAAGTTGAGGTGCTTCGGGTTCTTGCGCAGGATGCGGTCGGCCAGGTCCACGAGGTAGTCCATGCCCCCGGCCACCTGCATCGTGGCCACGGCGGCGATGACGCTCATGATGATGGACACGACGCCCAGCGGCAGCTCCCCCGGTGTGACGCCGAGGATCGCCAGCACGAGTACGCCGAGTCCCCCGGCGAAGCCGATCGCAATACCACCGAGGCGGGCTCCCAGGAAGATCGCGCCCAGGACCACCAACAGTTCGACGATGATCACGTCATCACACCCTTAGCGGAAGATCGTTCATTCCGGCCGCGGCGAAGATTTTCCCGCGGTACTGCGGTCGCATCAAGTTCTCCGGGGCGAGGTGGACGTCCAACTCAGCCTCGGTGAGCAGCCCCATCTCGAGGACCACCTCGCGCACGCTCTTGCCGGTGCGCGCGCACTCCCGGCCCACGCGGTCACCGTTGTCGTGGCCGATCACGGGATTGAGGAACGTGACGATGCCGATGGAGCTCATCACGTGCTCGCGGCAGACCTCCGGGTTCGCCGTGATCCCGTCGACGCACCGGACGCGGAGGTTCTGGCAGGCGTTGGTCAGCAGGCTGACCGACTCGAAGAGTGCCTGGGCGATGACCGGCTCCATCACGTTGAGCTGGAGCTGGCCCGCACCGGCGGCCATCGCGACCGTCACGTCGTTGCCGATCACCTTGAAGCAGACCTGGTTCACAACCTCGGGGATCACCGGGTTCACCTTGGCCGGCATGATCGACGAGCCGGCCTGGAGCTCGGGGAGGTTGATCTCGTTGAAGCCCGCGCGCGGACCCGAGGAGAGCAGTCGCAGGTCGTTGCACAACGTGCCGAGCTTGACCGCCAGGTGCTTGATGGCCGCGTGCATGGACACGTAGGGGCCGGTGTCGGACGTCGCCTCGATCAGGTCCTCGGCCGACACCAGCGGCAGCCCGGTGACCTGCGCGAGCTTGTCCGCGGCACAGCGCGCATAGCCCTCCGGGGTGTTCAGCCCCGTCCCGATGGCGGTGCCGCCCAGGTTGATCTCCATGAGCAGCTCGCCGGCGCGGGAGAGGCGCTTGATCTCGTGGCGCATCAAGGCACCCAGCGCGGTGAACTCCTGGCCCAGGGTCATCGGCACGGCGTCCTGGAGCTGGGTGCGGCCCATCTTCAGGACGTTCCTGAACTCCTCGGCCTTCGCGTCGAACGCGTCGGCCAGGGCGGCCACCTCGTCCATCAGACCGTCCACGACGCTGAGCACGGCCAGGTGCAGGCCGGTGGGGTAGGCGTCGTTGGTGGACTGGCACTGGTTCACGTGCTCGTTGGGGTGGATGACGTCGTAGCGCCCCTTCGGCAGGCCGAGGTGCTCGAGCGCCAGGTTGGCCACCACCTCGTTGGTGTTCATGTTGATCGAGGTCCCCGCGCCGCCCTGGAACACGTCAACCGGGAACTGGTCCATGCAGCGGCCCTCGACGAGGATCGCGTCGCAACCGGCGATGATGGCGTCCGCCACGTCCGCCGGGATCGTGGCGAGGTCCTTGTTCGCCAGGGCCGAGGCCTTCTTCACCTTGACCATCCCCCGGATCATCTCGGGGAAGTCGTTGATGGTGGCCGAACTGATCTGGAAGTTCTCGACGGCACGGACGGTATGGATGCCGTAGTAGGTCTCGGCAGGTACCTCCCGTTCTCCCAGCAGATCAAGTTCGATGCGGGTAGATGCCACGTTGCGGCGCTCTTTTCTTGGGGTTGCAATGTCGGTTGTCCACGGCCTCGCTGCGTGCTAGCGGGGTCCCCCGACTCCGTCGATTCACTTGACCACGCCCCACCCCTGCGCAGAGGGGCCGGAAGTCCCTGCCGACCGGGCACCCCGTCATCGGTACGGCTCCTGCGAGTGAAATCGGTCGCCGGGGCGTAGCCTCAGCAGGTGATCCAAGAGAGCCTTATCGAGGCGACCCGCCGCCTCTCCACGGTCCTGAGCCCGGGCGACCTTGACGAGACCCTGCATCGCGTCACCGCGGCCGCAGTCGAGGTCCTGCCCGACGTCGCCTACAGCAGCATCACTATCAAGCATGCCGACGGGCGGCTCGAGACGGTGGCGCCCAGCCACGACCTCCTGTGCGAGCTGGACGCCGCGCAGTACGAGCTGCAAGAGGGCCCCTGCTACGAGGCAGCCGTGGAGAGCGTCCACGTGGCCGCGCCGGACCTGGGTGCCGATGAGCGCTTCCCACGCTACGGCCGGATCGCGCAGGCCCATGGCATCCGGGCACAGATGGGACTGCGGCTGTTCGAGAGCTCACGTTCCCAGGGGGCCCTCAATCTCTACTCCCCGCGGGTGGGCGCCTTCGCCGATCTCAACACCCTGCGCGAGCTGTTCGCGCACCACTCGGCCACTGCGATCTCCTACGCCCAGGAGGTCGACGACCTCCGCTCCGCCCTGCGCTCGCGCGAGACCATCGGGCAGGCGGTCGGCATCGTCATGGAGCGCTACCAACTCAACGAGCAGCGGGCCTTCGCCTTCCTGTCACGACTCTCCCAGGCCCGCAACGTCAAGCTGCGGGCGATCGCCCAGGAGGTTGTGGACGCCACCATCGAGGGCTGAGCCCCCGAACGTGACGCAGGGCTGCCGTCCGCCTCACGAGGCTCGCCACCGACTCTGGCCAACAGCCGGTCGGCGGTGTTTCAGTGGAGGCATGTGCAGGTGGATGGCGTACTCGGGCGAGCCGATCCTGGCCGAGCACCTGCTGTTCCGGCCCGTCCACTCCCTGATCGACCAGAGCCTGCACTCCCGGATGGGAGCGACCACCACGAACGGCGACGGCTTCGGGATCGGTTGGTACGGCGAGGGGCCCAACCCGGCGGTGTTCAAGAGCGTCGAGCCGGCCTGGAACGACCAGAACCTGCGTGAGGTCACCGGACAGATCCGGACGCCGGTGCTGTTCGCCCATGTCCGCGCCGCCACCGGCACTCCCGTGCAGCGCAGCAACTGTCACCCGTTCCGCCACGGTCGGTGGCTGTGGATGCACAACGGCTCCCTGCGCGGCTTCCACGAGATCAAGCGGGACCTGGTCCTGGCCGTGGATCCGGCTCTCTACGCCGACATCGAGGGCTCCACCGACTCCGAGACCCTGTTCTTCCTGGCCCTCACGTTCGGGCTCAGCGACGACCCGTTCACCGCCGTCGAGCGCGCCATCGGCCTGGTGGAGGACGTGGGCCACCGGCACGGTATCGAGCACCCGGTGCAGATGACGGTGGCGACCACCGACGGGGAGTCGGTATGGGTGTTCCGCTACTCCAGCGAGCGCGCGAGCCGGACCCTGTTCTTCTCCACCGCCGTCAGCGCGTTGCGCAGGCTACATCCGGAGATCGAGGTCCTCAAGCAGCTCGGCGACGAGACCCGCCTCATCGTCTCTGAGCCGCTGCGCGACCTCCCGGGTGCCTGGAACGAGATGCCTGAGTCCTCAGCCGGCGTGGTCCACCCCGCCAAGGCCGAGGTGCGTCCGTTCCGTCCCCTCGCGAGCTAGGGGTGCCCGGCGCCACATCGGATCGTCAGCGGTCGATCATCCGTGCCATGGCCTCGGGGTAGCGCTCGCCCTGCAGCTGCACACCGGCGGACGCTTGGTCCAGCTCGGCGAGGTCCTCGGCGGTGAGCTCGAGGGACGCCGATGCGAGGTTCTCGTCGAGCCGCTCGAGTCGCCGGGTGCCGGGGATCGGCACGATCCACGGCTGCTGGGCGAGCAGCCAGGCCAGGGCCAGCTGCCCGGGCGTGCATCCCTTCCGTTCGGCGGTGCGGGTGATCAGCTCCACCAGGGCGAGGTTCGCCTCGATGGCCTCGCGCTGGAAGCGGGGCAGAGTGGCGCGGATGTCACCCTCGCCGAACTCGGTCGCGGCGGTGACCTGACCGGTCAGGAAACCGCGCCCGAGCGGGCTGAAGGGCACGAAGCCGATCGCCAGCTCCTCGAGGGCGGGCAGGATCTCGTCCTCGGGCTCACGCCAGAACAGGCTGTACTCGCTCTGCAGGGCCGTCACCGGCTGGACCGCGTGAGCGCGCCGGATGGTGGAGACACCGGCCTCGGACAACCCGAAGTGTCGGACCTTGCCCGCCGCGATGAGTTCCTTCACGGTGCCGGCGACATCCTCGATGGGCACGTCGGGGTCGACGCGGTGCTGGTACAGCAGGTCGATGGTGTCGGTGCGCAGGCGACGCAGCGAGCCCTCGACTGCGGCCCGGATGTGGTCCGGTCTGCTGGTGACCCCGATCTGCCTGCCGTTCTGGTCGAACTCGAACCCGAACTTGGTGGCGATGACGACGTCCTCACGGACCGGTTGCAGCGCCTCCCCCACGAGCTCCTCGTTGTGGAAGGGGCCGTAGACCTCCGCGGTGTCGAACAGGGTCACGCCCCGGTCCACCGCGGCGCGCAGGAAGGTGATCATCTCCTCGCGCGGTGGGCGAGGCCCGAACGACTGGCTCATGCCCATGCAGCCCAGGCCCATCGCGGAGACGTGGAGGCCGTCCCGGCCCAGGGTGCGTGCCTGCATGGCGGTCTCCTCGGACGAGCGGGTCGCGGTCACAGCGCCACGAGCAGCGCCTGAGGGGCATCATGGCATCGCCGGCCGGGCCGAGCCAGCCGTTCCGGGGATCGGTGAGGGTCAGCTGTCGGCCGGTGCCGCCCCTGCCCGCACGTAACAGGTGGGACACAAGGTTGCCGTGGTGTTGCGGCTGGTGCGCAAAAGGGCTCGAGCGCTGGATCTTCTGCGCCGCCTCCGGATCTCCCAGGATCAAGGGGCCGGCCGCTGGTAGCAGAACAGCGGGGGCCGACCCCGAGGAGACCGCCATGCCTGCCCCCGCCGACCCGGCCGGCCGCCGAACCTACGAGCTGGACCGGCGTCACGTGTTCCACTCCTGGAGCGCCCAGAAGGAGCTCGATCCCCTCGTCGTCTCCAGGGCGGAGGGCTCGTACCTGTGGGACGCGGACGGCCGCCGCTACCTCGACTTCTCCTCGCAGCTGGTCTTCACCAACCTCGGCCACCAGCACCCGAAGGTCGTCGCCGCCGTCCAGGCCCAGGCCGCTCAGCTGTGCACGATCGCGCCCGCCCACGCCAACGCGGCACGCTCCGAGGCCGCCCGCCTGATCACCGAGGCGGCACCTGAGGGCATGGACATGGTGTTCTTCACCAACGGTGGCGCCGAGGCCGTCGAGAACGCCGTACGGATGGCGCGACTGCACACCGGGCGGCACAAGGTCCTGGCTGCCTACCGGGGCTACCACGGGGCGACCGAGACCGCGATCAACCTCACCGGCGACCCGCGGCGCTGGCCCAGCGACCGCGGCACCTCGGGGACCGTCCGCTTCTTCGGGCCCTTCCTGTACCGCACGGAGTTCCACGCCACCAGCCAGGCCGAGGAGTCCGCCCGGGCCCTGGAGCACCTCGAGCAGCTGATCCGCTTCGAGGGCCCCGACTCGTTCGCCGCTCTGA
Organism: Nocardioides sp. Z21_20; assembly: GCF_059766585.1. Classification (NCBI taxonomy): domain Bacteria; kingdom Bacillati; phylum Actinomycetota; class Actinomycetes; order Propionibacteriales; family Nocardioidaceae; genus Nocardioides; species Nocardioides sp. Z21_20. Next base: position 24,007 of record NZ_JCBAJX010000008.1, on the reverse strand, counting down.
TCCTCGAGACCGTCCCGGGCACCTCGGGCGTGATGCCACCCCCTCCCGGCTACCTGGCGGGGGTGCGGGAGATCTGCGACCGCTACGGCATCGTGATGATCTGTGACGAGGTGATGGTCGGCTTCGGCCGCACCGGTCGCTGGTTCGCCGTCGAGCACTATGACGTGACCCCGGACCTGATCACGTTCGCCAAGGGAGTGAACTCCGGCTACGTGCCGCTCGGCGGGGTCCTGATCGGCGACTCCATCGCCCGCACGTTCGACCACCGTCCGTTCCCCGGCGGCCTGACCTACTCCGGGCACCCGCTGGCCTGCGCCGCTGCGGTGGCCACGATCCAGGCGATGACCGACGAGCACGTCGTGGAGAACGCCGCCCGCCTGGGCGCCGAGGTCTTCGCCCCGGCGCTCGCCGAGATCGGCGCCCGGCATCCCAGCGTGGGCGAGGTGCGCGGGCTGGGCGCGTTCTGGGCCCTGGAGCTGGTCCGGGACCGGGCGACCAAGGAGCCGCTGGCGCCGTACGGCGGGTCGAGCCCGGCCGTGGCGCGCACCTTGAGCGCGGCACGCGAGGCCGGCCTGCTGGTGTTCAACAACATGCACCGCATCCACCTCGCGCCACCGCTCAACCTCAGCGACATCGAGGCGAAGGAGGGGCTGGCCATCCTCGACGAGGCGCTCAGTGTCGCCGACGAGTTCACCGCCGGCGCCCCCGCATGAGCACGCTCGTGGTCCCCGCGTCCACCGAGACCACCTCCCCCGGCTCGGCGCCTCCGCGGCGCCCGGCGCGCTGGGTCCCCCGACTGCGCCGAGCGGGTGTCCATCTCGCCGGGTTCTGCAGCCTGCTGCTGATCTGGTGGGGTGTCACGGCTGCCGACCTGGTCGACGCCCTCATCCTGCCCGGCCCGGGCGCGGTCTGGTCGGCCTTCGTGGAGGCCAACACGTGCAACCCGGTGAGCGCGGGCTCTGACCGCGTGGCGTGCGGAGCGCAGAACCACTTCATGTGGGAGCACCTGCTGGCCAGCCTGCAGCGCATCGGCGTCGGGGTGAGCGCCGCCGTCGTGTTCGGGATCGCGCTCGGCTTCGCGATGAGCACCGTCCACCGCCTGGGCAGGGTGCTCGACCCCTACCTCAACTTCCTGCGCTCGCTGCCCCCGCTCGGCTACATCGGCCTGCTGATCGTCTGGTTCGGCATCGGCGACGTCTCGAAGATCTGGCTGCTGTTCCTGGCGGCCTTCCCGCCGATCACGATGGCCACCATCGCCGGCGTGCGGGGCATCCACCCCTCACGCATCCACGCCGTCGAGTCGCTGGGCGCCTCGCGCTGGCAGGTGCTGGTGCACGTGGTCCTCCCCTCGGCGCTGCCGGACATCGTCGCCGGCGTGCGGATCGCGGTCGGCTTCGCCTGGACCACGGTGGTGGCCGCCGAGCTCAACAACGGGATCCCCGGCATCGGCGGCCTGGCCTACATCTCCGGGACCCAGCTGCAGACCCCGCTGGTGTTGGCCTGCATCGTCGTCATCGGGATCGCGGCCATCACCCTCGACACCGCCCTGCGGTTCCTCGGCGGCCTGCTCGTCCCCTGGCACGGCAAGGCCAAGAGCTGAGCCACTCCCCCGTACCGCCACTCCCCGTCGATGCTCGCCGCCCACCCGACAGAGGCCGCCATGTCCATGCCCGCCACCCTGCCCACCGCCGACGCACCACGCATCACCCTGACCGGTGTCACGAAGGACTTCACCAGCGACAACGGCGACACGGTCCGCGCCGTCTCCACGATGGACCTGGTCATCGAGCCGGGCGAGTTCGTCTGCATCGTGGGCCCCTCGGGCTGCGGCAAGTCGACCCTGATGGACCTGGTGGCGGGCTTCCTGGCCCCCACCACCGGGGAGCTCCAAGTCGGTGACCGCGCCGTCACCGGCCCCGGACCCGACCGCGGGGTCGTCTTCCAGCAGCCCAACCTGTTCCCCTGGCTCAGTGTCCGCCGCAACGTCGAGCTCGGACCGCGACTGCGCGGTGTCCCGGCCGCGGAGCGACGTGCCCTCGCCGAGCGCTTCCTGACCCTGGTCGGGCTCGAGCAGTTCCTCGAACGCAAGCCCTACGAGCTGTCCGGCGGCATGCAGCAGCGCTGCCAGATCGCCCGCGTCCTCGCGAACAATCCCGAGATCATCTTGATGGACGAGCCGTTCGGCGCCTTGGACGCACTCACCCGCGAGCGCCTGCAGACCGAGCTGCTGCAGATCTGGCGACAGAAGCAGAACACCGTCCTGTTCATCACCCACAGCGTCGAGGAGGCCATCTTCCTCGGCACCCGGGTGCTGGTGATGAGCGCCCGGCCCGGGCGGGTGATCCTCGATCAGAGGGTCGCGCTCGCCGGCCCGGAGGTCGGGGCCGAGCTCCGTTCGCTACCCGAGTTCGTGGCCTTGCGCGACAAGATCTCCAGCGCCATCTACGCGGCGCAGGACCTCCCCCAGTGACCCTACGAAAGGCGCACCGATGACCCTCTCCCGCTTCGCCGGCCTGTCCCTGGCGATCGCCGCCTGCACCCTCGGCGTCGGCTGCACCTCCAGTGAGCAGGCCACCGAAAAGGCCAACGCGGAGTCCGCGACCGAGTGTCCGTGGCAGGCCGACGAGACCGTGACCGGGAAGATCCGGGTGGCCTTCCAGATCCTGCCGGTCGGTGACCTCGTCGTGAAGGACCAGCAGATCCTGGAGGCCTGCCTGCCCAAGGCGCAGATCGAGTGGAACCAGTACGCCTCCGGCGGCGACGTCGTCCAGGCGTTCGCGGCGGGCTCCGTCGACATCGGCACCGTCGGCTCGAGCCCGGCGGTCAAGGCAGTCTCCGCGCCACTCGACCTCGACGTACGGGTCGTCTGGGTCCAGGACGTCATCGGCGAGGCCGAGGCGCTGGTCGCCAAGGACCCGTCGGTCACGTCCGTCGCGGACCTGAAGGGCGCCACCATCGGCGTGCCGTTCAGCTCGACCGCCCACTTCAGCCTCCTGGCCGCCCTCGACGACGCCGGGCTGGACCCGGCCCGCGACGTGAAGATCATCAACCTCGCACCCGAGGCGATCGTCGGGGCCTGGCAGGGCGACCAGATCGACGCCGCCTACATCTGGGACCCGACCCTGGGCGAGCTGCTCGCCGACGGGACGAAGCTGCTCTCCGGCAAGGAGGTCGCCGAGATGGGCGCTCCCACCTTCGACCTGAGCGTCGCCTCGGCGGCGTTCCTCGAGAAGACCCCCGCCTTCCTCGAGACCTGGACGCGCGCCCAGGACTGGGCGGTGAAGCTGATCCAGGAGGACCCGTCGCTGGCGGCGGAGTCGCTCGCGGTGGAGATGGGCGCGGACCTCTCCGTGGTCGAGACCCAGCTCGCCGGCACCACCTACCTCACCGCCCAGGAGCAGCTCGACACCTACTTCGGGGGGCAGCTGGGTCAGGTGATGGCCGACACCGCGGCCTTCCTGGCTCGTCAGGGCGAGATCGACGCCCCCGCTGACGTGGCCCACTACACCGACGCGGTGCACAGCGACGCATCCGCGAGCATCACCGAATAGGAGACCCATGAACACCAGCACCAAGCCCGTCGCCGTGATCACCGGGGCCAGCAGCGGCATCGGGGCGGCCACCGCCCGAGCCCTGGCCCGCGCCGGGTACGACGTGGCGCTCGGGGCACGGCGCCTCGAGCGCCTCACCGAGGTGGCTGCCGAGTGCGGCGGCCGAGCGCTGCCTCTCGACGTGACCGACCAGGACTCCGTGGACGCGTTCGCGGACGCGGTGGGACCCGTGGACGTGCTGGTCAACAACGCCGGCGGCGCCCTGGGGACCGAGTCGGTCGCCGAGGCCGACGTGGATGCCTGGCGGTGGATGTTCGAGACCAACGTGCTCGGCACCCTGCGGATGACCAAGGCCCTGCTGGCGCGCCTGGCAGCCTCCGGCGACGGCCAGGTGGTCAACATCGGGTCCATCGCGGCCCGGGAACCGTACCGGGGCGGGGCCGGGTACAACGCCGCCAAGCACTCCGTCGCGGCGCTCACCCGGGTGCTGCGCATCGAGCTGCTCGGGCAACCGGTGCGCGTGTGCGAGATCGACCCCGGCATGGTGCACACCGACTTCAGCCTGGTGCGATTCCGCGGCGACGCCGGCCAGGCCGCCGCGGTCTACGCGGGGGTCACCCCGCTCAGCGCCGACGACGTCGCCGAGGCCGTGCGGTGGGTGGTCACCCGCCCCTCCCACGTCAACATCGACCAGATCCTGATGCTGGCTCGGGACCAGACCTCGGCCCAGGTCGTCCACCGGGCGTGATCAGCCCGGCAGGCCCACCTCCCGAGCGGCCTGGGCGAGCAGACGGATCCCGGCGTCGATCCGGTCGGGGCTGATCGAGTTGAACCCCAGGCGGAAGGAGTTCCTCGGCGGGTCGGCACGCAGGTAGTAGCGCTCCCCGGGGATGACGAGGACGCCGAGCTCACGCGCCCGGCGTGCCATGGCGCCGGCGTCGAAGTCGGCGGGGCCGGTGACCCACAGGCTGAGCCCGCCCTCGGGGATGTCATCCACCGGCCACGGGAAGTGCGCCGCCAGTGCCTCGCGCACCAGCTGCCAGTTGCGCTTGAGGAAGCGGCGGTGCTTGGCGAGCACCCGGTCGTACTCCCCGGAGGCGATGAACAGGCCCAGCGCCCGCTGGTCGATGCCCGAGGGATGCTTGGTCGCCAGGTAGCGGCGCTCGCGCAGCTCGGCGATCAGCGGCTCCTGCGCCACCACGTATCCGAGCCGGAGAGCCGGCGCCAGGAACTTCGAGAACGTCCCCAGGTACACGACCCGGCCGGTCCGGTCGTTGGCGCGCATCGAGAGCGTCGGGGCGCCCCGGAAGCGCAGCTCGGAGTCGAAGTCGTCCTCGATCACGATGAAGTCGCGCAGCTGCGCCTGTCGCAGCAGCTCGGCGCGACGCCTGGCCGACAGCGTCGCGTTCGTCGGATGCTGATGTCCCGGGGTGACGAAGACGGCGTCGACCTCCGCGCGGTCGTCGAGCAGCACCCCGGAGGCGTCGACGGGGCAGAGCTCGATCCGCGCGCCGGTCCTGGAGAAGATCCGCGCGGCGTCCACGTACCCCGGGTCCTCCACCGCCACCGTGCGACCGCGATCCAGCAGGGCCCCGGCCAGGAGCGAGAGGGCCTGCTGGACTCCCGAGGTGATCAGCACCTGGTCCGGCGTGGCCTCGATGCCCTTGCGTCGCAGCACGTGCGCGATCAGGGTCTCGACCAGCAGCGGGTCGTCGGCGTCGGCGGAGTCGCGCAGTCCGTGCAGGATGTTCGCCCGGTCGAAGACCTGCGAGGTCGCGCGCAGCCAGGCCCGCGCCGGGAAGCTCCCCGGCAGGAGCTGTCCGGGCAGGAACGGGTAGGGGTACTCGGCGTAGTCGGGGTCGCTGACGGACTTCGCCTGCCACGGGTCCCGCTGGGTCAGCAGGTGATCCGCCCACTGGACCGGCGAGGGTGCGGGGCCCAGGTCCGGGCTCGGTGGGAGGGCTCCCCCCGCGTCCGGCCCGCCCTGGCCTGTGGACAGGACCGGGTACAACCCCGAACGCGGTCGGCTGGTGAGCAGGCCGACCGCGACCAGCCGGTCGAGCGCGGTCAGCACCGTGCTCCGCGAGACCCCGAAGCTCTCGGCCAGCAGGCGGCTCGAGGGAATGGGTCGGTGGGACGGGAAGTCACCCCGACGAAGTGCGCTCTCCAGGGCAGCCTGCACCTGCAGGTGCAGCGGCTCGCGGCCCCCGGTCAGGACCCAGGCGCCGTCGTCGTGAGGCGTCCCGGTCGCCGGCACCTCGGTCGAGCTCTCCACGGCGGTTCGCTCCCCTCCCCTGACGGCGGTCGTCGACCTCATGATGGCGCGGGGTCGGCGTCAGCGCTCGATCGGTCCCACCGCGGCCTGGACGAGGTAGATCAGCGCCAGCCCGACCGCCAGCAGGCCGAGCAGGTCGCGCAGGCGCCGCTCGGGCAGATGGGGCTGCAACCGGGCACCGAGGTACCCGCCGGCGAGCCCACCGAGGCCACAGGCGACGCCCAGGCTCCAGTCGGGGCCGACGCTGCCGGGCGCACCCGTGGCAAGGACGGCGAACGTCGCGACGCCCATCACGGAGGTGAGGAAGGTGCTCACCAGAGCGGCCGGCGCGACGACCGCCAGGGACATCCCCGATCCGACGAGGATCGGCCCGAGGAGGGAGCCACCGCCGAGGCCGTACAGGCCCCCGACCACGCCGACGACGAAGGCCAGCGACGTCACGGCTCGGGGGTGCAGCGGCGGCCTCGCCCGGGAGGGTGCCCGCCTGCGGCGCAGGATGACCAGGCCGGTCGGCAGCAGCACCGCTGCCGCGAGCAGCCGAAAGACCAGCGGGTCACTGACGACGTACACACGCAGTACGGCGCCGAGGATGACGCCGGGCAGCGACCCCATCGTCAGGCGGCCGATCAGGATCCACTCGAGCTGGCGTTGCCGCGCGTAGCGGATCAACGCCCCGGGGCCGGAGACCACGTTGTAGACCAGGTTCGTCGCCGTGAGCTGGGGGTGGGCGACCTGCAGGACGCTCAGCTGCACCGGGAGCAGGAAGACCGCGCCGGAGACGCCGACCGGCGAGGTCACCACCGCCAGCAGGAATCCGGCAAGCAACCCCACCGCGTCTCGCTGCCACTCCACCCGGCGACCCTTTCACGCCGCCTCACGCCACGGTGGGCTCAGCGAAGGAGATCACGCAGCATCGTGTCGGAGGCGAGCAGCGCGTCACGGTCGTACGTCGAGGCGCTCGACATCAGCTCGTCGGCGTGGGTGCGCTCGATCAGGGGGCCCAGGCGCCCCCGCACGGTCGCTGGTCCGCCGGCCACGGCACGCTCCAGGGAGGCCTCGACTCGCCGCGCGAGCTGAGCCGACCAGGTGCTGGCCCGGATGGTGGCCGCAGGCTCGAGCGGCCCGAACTCCCCGTCGCGACGCGAGATCGCCATCGCCCAGGCCTCCGGAAGCGCCACCTCGCGGGCGGTGGCGTCGTCCTCGGCGAGCAGGACGTCCAGCGAGATCGTCACCCGCGGCGTGCTGTCGAGGTGTGGACGGAACTGCCGCCGGTAGCGACCCAGCACTTCGGGCAGCTCGTCGGAGCCGAGGATCGGACCGCCCACCACCACCGGGAGCCCCAGACGTGCCGCCACGTCGACCCCGCGCCCGGTGGCGAGCAGGTGCATCGGGACCCGCCCCCGCGTGGCCGGACGCGCCGTCACCTCGGCGCTGCCCTCGAGGTAGCCACGCAGCTCCTCCAGGTCGTGCTCGAAGGAGTCCGGCGCGTCGACGTCGCGTCGCAGCGCACGACGTACGGGTGCGGTGAAGCCGAGCGAGCGGCCCAGCCCCAGATCGACTCGGCCAGGGTGCAGCGCGTCCAGGACCAGGAACTGCTCGGCGACCACCAACGGCTGGTGCAGCGGCAGCATCACCCCACCCGACCCGATCCGGATCCGTGACGTGCGTGCGCCGACGGCGGCCAGCAGTACCGCCGGTGCACCGGACGCGATCCCAGGAACGCCGTGGTGCTCGGCCACCCAGTAGCGCTCGTAGCCGACCTCCTCGGCGTGCACGGCGCGCGCCACCGTCTCCGTCAGCGCCTCCGCCTCGGGCAGGCCGGCGCGGGTCCTGGACCGGTCGAGCAACGAGAGCCTCACGCCCGTGTCAACGCGACGTGGAGTCCCCCTCTTCCCCGGCGGAGCCGACGAGTCACCTCAGATCAGCAGGTTCGCCCGGATCGCCCTGATCGTCCTGGTGTCCAGGCCGAGGCCCCGGGTCAGGAAGCGGTCGAGGTTGCCGTACGCCTCGTCGATGGCGCGGAACAGGCTGGCCAGGTTGTCGCCGTCCTGCTCCAGCAGCGGCTCGAGCATCCGGCGGTCCACCCCGATGGCCTCCAGACGCGTGTAGGTCGCCTCGTTGGCGGACCTGCGGTAGACGTTGGACAGCTCGTAGTCGGTGATGGCGTCGCGCTCGGAGACGCCCAGCAGCCGCTGCACGATGGCAGCGAAGGCACCCGTGCGGTCCTTGCCGGCGGTGCAGTTGAAGATCAGGGGAACCCCCTTGTCCTTGGCCAGCACGCGCAGCATCTGGGCGAAACCGTCACGACCGGCCTGGCTGAGCACCAGGTCGACCACACCGTCTCGGGCGATCCTCTCGGCCTTGCCGTCACCGAGGAGGTCCCGGACGACCTGCGGGTCGCCGCTGCGAAGGGCACCTTGGATGGCGAGGGACAGCGCATCGGTGGCGGCGTCGAGCAAACCCACCGAATGCTCGGTGACCGAGGCGGGATATCGGTTCGCGCCGTTCTTGGCCACCTCGGAGGCGGAGCGGAAGTCGACGGAGCGCTGCAGCCTCGACTTCGCCAGGATCGCCTGGTCGCGGACGGTCGGAGCCGTCACCGCCTCGCTGCGAAACAGCACTCCCCAACGGATCGAGCGTCCGTCCACCGTCTCGAGCCCGCCGAGGTCGCGTGCGTTACTGACGCTGTCGAGTCCCAGGCCGCGCGTCGCCGCGACGACTCCCCTGACGTCCCTGATCGTCCTGACCACCTTGGTCTTGCCGTTCCGGCGGACCCTTTTGGTCACCCGAGCGGCCTTCACCGCTGCCGGTGAGGCGATCTCGAAGTACCAGCGCGCCCCATCGCTCAGGCCCTTGACGCTGAGCGAGCCCCACTTGCTCGTGCCGACGAGCTGTCCGCTCCTGGACGGGTTCGCGGCCTTGGTGCTGGCGTAGACACGGTGCCTCCCTGCGCCGTTCCAGGTCACCGAGTAGCTGCCGCCGGCAGTGCGGACGACCTCGATCTCCTTCGGGACTGCCGTGCTGGACTCGGTCGGGCTGCTGGCTTGGCGTGTCGGCGAAGCCGGCGCAGCCGCCGTCGCCGGCAGGCCGAGCGCGAGTGTGGACAGGGCAGCGAGCGCGCAGGTGACGATGTGGCCGGGCTTGTGCATCGAGTTCCTTTTCCAGGCGGACCTCTGTGAGGCGGGTCACGCCAACCTAGGAGACGCACGGTGCCGCGAGGACGACTTCCTGCTCAGCGGGACGCCGGCTCATCCAGCGGCGGCGCTCACGAACGGACGATCCAGTGGGCAAACTGGCGCCGGACCCGCGCCGACAGCTTGTACGGCGGGCGTTCGCTCGTCTGCAGGTAGCGGCGAAGCTCCTCGTCGCTGGGCCGGTGGCCGGCGAACCGGATGAAGTGGTGGACCAGCGCCTGATCGATCTCGTTGCCGGAAGGCGTGGACTCTGCCATCGCTACGCTCCTCGACCATGCGTGGGCTACGCGACGCCGAGGGCTTGACGTCTTGTAGCCACTCTAGGCCGGGGATCAAGGCGCACACTGGGGTTCCGGTCGCCTCTGGATGCGGCCGGAGCGGCGTAGGGTGGGGGCGAGTCCACAGCACGGGCCCATCGTCGCCAGCCGTCACGTGTCTCGTCGAGCGCTTCGTCTGGGACACTCCGGAGACGTCTATGACCGAACAGCCCGCCACCCAGATCGCCGACGCACTGGCCACAGCGGCCAAGGCCATCAACAGTCCACGCACCCTCGAGGACACTCTCGACACGATCGTCCACACCGCCCTGCTGTCGCTCCCGGGTTTCGACCACGTCGGCATCTCGATCAGTCACCGCGACGGCAGGATCGAGACGATGTCGGGCACCGACCAGCTGGTGTGGGAGCTCGATGAGCTGCAGTACCGCCTCGGCGAGGGGCCCTGCGTCGACTCCGTGTACAGCGCCCCTGTGGTCCTCGTCGAGCATGCCCGCCACGACACGCGCTGGCCGCGCTACATGCCCGAGGCGGTCAGGCTGGGGCTGCGCTCGCAGCTCGCGCTGCGCCTCTACACCGAGGGGGAGACCATGGGCGGTCTCCACCTCTGCTCCACCGAGTCCGACACCATCCACCCCGACGCCGTCCACCTCGCCGAGCTCTTCGCGACCCACGCCTCCATCGCGCTGGGCCGCTCTCGCCAGGAGAACCAGCTGAACCAGGCCCTGGGCTCCCGCAAGATCATCGGGCAGGCCACCGGCATCATCATGGAGCGCTACCAGATCGATCAGGAGCGCGCCTTCCAGTTCCTCGCCCGCGCGTCGCAGACCAGCAACATCAAGCTCCGCGACATCGCCCAGGAAGTCGTCGACATCACCAACGACAAGGCGAGGGCGCTGGGCGAGCCGCCTCAGTTCCCCGACTGGAGCGGCTCGCCGGATCAGTCCTGAGGCTTCGTCATCCGGGCCATGAGCGGGGCGGCGAGCGCGTCGGGCAAGTGGGTGCCGAGCTCGGCCTGCAGCCGGTTGCGGAACGAACCCGGGACCACGCTCGAACGGCCGGCCATCATCGCCTCGAAGCCCTCTTTGGCGACCGCGCGCGGGTCGTCCTTACTGTCCATCCGGCCCATCCTGGTGTCCTCCATGCCTGCCCGGGAGAAGAACTCGGTGTCGGTCGGCCCCGGCATCAACGAGGTGACGCTCACCCCGGTCCCCTTGAGCTCCTCACGGATGCCCTCGGCGAACGAGTGCACGAACGCCTTCGACGCGGCGTACGTCGCCTGGTAGGGACCCGGCGCGACGGCCGCGATGGACGACGTGACCAGCAGCCGGCCCGAGCCGCGCGCGACCATCGGCCGCACCAGCAGCTTGGCCAGGTGGACCGTCGACCTGACGTTGAGATCGACCAGGTTCAGGTCGTCCTCGAGTGAGGTCTGGTCGAATCGGCCGTTCACGCCCACGCCGGCGTTGAGCGCCGCGGCCGCGGGCACCCGGCCTAGGGTGAGGATCGCCTCCTCCAGCGTCTGCACGCCCTCGGCGCGAGCGAGGTCGACCTGCACCGGCACCACCTGACGGCCCGAGCGCTCCAGCTCGCCCGCCGCTTCATGGATGGCGGGCTCCTGGGCGGCAATCACGACGTCGAAGCCGTGGTCGACGAACTCCCGGGCCAACGCCCGGCCGATGCCGGTGGAGGCACCGGTGATGACCGCAAGAGGACTGGTGTCTGTCGGACTCGTCATCTGGCTGCGGTAACCGACCGATCGCCGTTCATGCGCAGATCCTTCGCGAGGCCGGAGAGAGCACCGTCGTTACGTCGATGTCCTTCCAGGTGGCCCCAGAGGGGCGCTACACCCGAGATCCGTAGTAGTAGCCCAGGAGCGCCAGCCCCACACCGGCCACCAGGACCCCGATCCCGTAGGCGAGCGCCAGCCCGAGGCGCTTCTTCCGCACGAGCTGGACGGTCTCGTAGCTGGCGGTGCTGAAGGTCGTGTACCCCCCGAGAAGACCGGTGCCGACGACTGCGCTGACATCGGTGTCGGCGATTCGGTCGACCACCAGCCCGGTGAGGAAGCCGAGCGCGAGCGAGCCGGTCAGGTTGATCAGCGCCGTCGACCAGGGGAAGGCCGATTTCGTCGTGCGCTCCTTGATCAGGCCGTCCAGCACGTAGCGCAACGAGGCGCCGATGCCGCCGGCGAGGATCAGCAGCAGATACAGACCGAGGCTCATGCGCCCACCCCTTCCGTGCCGGTCGGTCGTGGCCGCAGCCGCGCCCCGGCCGCGATGCCGAGGATCGTGGCGCCGGCGCCGATCACCACCGTCCCCAGGGCGTAGGCCAGCGCGACACCGATCCGGCCATCGTCGAGAAGCACCGCGCTATCGGTCGCCAGCGAGCTGTAGGTGGTCAGCCCGCCGCAGAAGCCGGTCCCGAGCAGAGCCTTGAGCTGGGCGGTCCGCGTGCGCCCAGGATCCCTGCGGGTGAGGCCCTCGTAGAGCAGCCCGAGCAGAAAGGCGCCGATCAGGTTCACCACGGGGACCACCACCGGAACTCCGTCGAAGTTGGGTATCTCGCGCGAGAGGACCTCGCGGCATCCCGCCCCGATGCCGCCTCCCAGCAGCACCAGCCCGATCGAGGGGGCCTGCAGGTACGCCGGTCGTGGGGACCGCTTTCGTCGTGCCTGGCTCCCCGAGGAGCTCGCCGCATCTGACATCACACGCCCGTCCCTTCCGCTTGTCTGAGATCGGCGACGCTCACGGCGCCGGGTGAGGCCGCTTCCAACAGTGCCAGCAGGGTCTGGTTGACCCGCGCCAACTCGCGCACCACGTCATCGACGGCTCGAGCCGCCGGAGTGGACCGATCGACCTCGAACTGGGCCACCTCGGGCACCACACCACCCGGCAGCTCTCCCTCCAGGCCCGAGACCAAGGCCGCGACGTTCTGGCTCGTGGCCCGGCTGAGGCCGTCCCAGTCCTGGGCGTCGGGCCCGACTCCGGCCGCCACCGCACGCTCGGCCGCGCGGACCAGGCGCCGCGTGTGGTTGGTCAGCGACCACAAAGCGGTCAGCCGCCCCTCGATCCCGCCAGGACCGAGCGCGCCGGGTGCTCGCCGCATCGGCTCGGCCGTGGCGGTGATCGTGCGCACGTGCTGGCTGGTCGTGAGCAGCCGTTGCCGCAAGGCCGGCAGCGCGCTGCTGGACCCCCCGGAGAGTCGAGTCATGCTTGCGGCGACGATCGCGTCCACGTCGCGAACCAGGACGGCGACGTCCTTGTCCAGCACGGTCCTGGTGTGCGCCGGCAGTACCCAGGCAGCGACACCGAGGGCGACGAGCGCTCCGAGGATGGTCTCGAGCACCCTCTGCTCCAGCGCCAGCGTGGTGAGACCGCCGAGGTAGTCGTAGAGCAACGCGAAGATCATCGTGGTCCAGAAGGTCGACATCGCCGGGGCGACCTGCCGGTAGTAGGTCGAAGCGAAGACGGCCACGGCCAGCAGCGGCAGGAGGACTGCGGTGATCCCCGCGCCGGACAGAGCGATCCCGAAGCCGACGATCGCCCCGAAGACCGTGCCCACCACGCGCCTAGCGCCCCTCAAGAAGGTTTCGCCGTCGGTGTCGCCGAGCACCTGGTACGCCGACAGCGTCGCCCAGTACTGGTGGCTCGAGGAGACCAGCCAACCGACGCCCAGCGACACCGCGGTGGTCACCCCCGCCTGGACGGCTCGATGGGTCTCCGGCGCGGCAAGCTGGCGGCCCGACGACGCCGTACCGGCCGATGCCTCGCTCAACACCGGCATCCCCGTGGTGTCCGCCACCGCCTCGTGCTCGTCCTCTTGCTCTTCAGCGCTCAGCGGGACGTCGTAGGAGATCGCGGGGTCAAGAGCGGCGATTGCGGCAGCCCGCAGCGTCCGTGCCACCTCGTGCATCTCGTCGATGGACTGGTGGAGAATCCGGGCGGCGCGTGGCCAGGCTGGCGGCGGGTCCTCGTGGGTCCACCGCGCCGGCTCTGCCGGGGCCGCGTCGGAGTGCCCGGCACCGGATGCGGGTGGTGCGGCGAGCTCGGCCAGGTCGGCCTGCAACAGCTCGATGCGACCGGCCAACCGGGCTCGCGCCTCCAGGGAGACGCTGACGCCGGCGAGCTCCCGGGCTGCCGAGACGAGGCTCATCAAGGCGAGCTCGGTGTCGAAGAGTCGCAACCGCAGCGCGGCGGCCCGCTCGGCGGGAACGCCGATCACCTTCTCGTCGGCGCTCAGCTGTCCCCCGACGAAAGCCGCGTGGTGGCGGACCTCCTGCACCTCGAACTCGACGTGCTTGCGGATGTCGTGGTCCCAACGAGCCCATGACACGGCGTCGAGCAGCACGTCCATCGACGACACGAGGCGCCCGGAGAACCCCTGGAGGCCGCTGCGCAGGACCGCCTTCGGGCGTTCCGGGACGAGGACGTGGTTGACCAGGAATCCCAGACCCACCCCCACCGCGGCCGCGAGGACGTAGTCGAGGACGTCGGAGAGCTCCAGGCGCAGGATCAGCGCGAAGTAGTAGACCATGAACGCCGCCTGCCCCAGGGCCATCCCCCGCGGGCCGTAGCGCCTGGCCCAGACGGCGAGGGCGGCGACCAGCACCAGGAGGGCGTCGGTGAGCCACACGGCCTCAGTCGCGAGCGCGCCCAGGAGCACGACCGCCACGATCGGCACCACCACCACGATGCTGGTGATCCGACGCTCCCGCGGCGTCCGTCCGACGGCGGAGCTCGAGCTCAGCATCGCGACGAAGCCCCCGAACACCGCCGGCTCGACCGCGGTCCGCTCCACCACCTCGAAGACGACGAACAGCAGCGCGACCGCTGCGACGGCCGCGATGATTGCCCGCCCGGCCATCCGCAGCCGCGCATAGCCGGGGTCGGTCTGCGCCAGGTGCCGGCGCAGGAATGCAGGCAGTCGCCACATCCGGGTGCGGTCTTCGCGCACCACGAGCTGGGCCGGCGCCAGGCCGTCCTCGACGGTGCGGCGTATCAGTGCGTCGTCCGGGCGCAGCAGCGACACCGGCCGGGTGGAGACGATGACCGGCTGGTAGTCGAGGTCGTCGCTGACCGCGAGCGTGATCTGCTCGGCGCGGAAGGCGAACGGGAGCCACCCGCTGTAGCGCCGGTAGGCGTCGTCGGGGTCGGCGAGCGGCTCGATCCCGGCCAGCCGGGCCATGGCGGCGTCGAGCTGCAGGAACCGGGCGACCCACACGTCCTCGGTGTGACGCCCGGTGGCGCGGGCGATCCGAGTGAACTCCTCGAGGGCCACCACCTCGGGCACCGCGAGGTTCTTCCACGGCACGGTCCGCTCGAGGTACTCCCCGAACTCGAGGAACTGGAAAGTCAGCGGGACCAGGCCCGGCTCCGTCGAGGCCGGGTGCCCGGTGGGCAGGCCCCAGCGCAACGCGCCGATGGTCCCCCCGAGCATCCGCACGGCATAGGGCAACGCGAACTGGTCCCGCCCGCTCTGGAAGTAGTAGGCGGCGTGGTGCAGCCGGATCCCGTCCACGTAGGACGAGAAGGAGTCGGCGATGCCGTCGAGATGGCCGTCGAGGCCGCTCGGCTCGCCGGCACGGAAGAACGGCACCAGGCTCGCCGGCACCGAACCCGCCCCGCGCTCGGCGGTGAAGAAGTGGCGGCACAGGGCGTTGAGGTCGTCGATGACCGAGTAGACGCCGAGGAGGAAGGTGAGGATGAGCGAGACGAGGATGACGCCGCTGAACGTCTCCGCGACGCTGAGGAACCGCAGCAGGTCGGTCTCGGCGGTGAGCGAGGAGCCGCCGACGGTCGCCATCTGGGCCGCGCTGAAGTAGAGCGCGTCGAAGAGCGTGAGACCTGCGTCCGTGCCTGACACCGAGAACGCCGCGCGCGACATCAGTCCCCGGTAGATCATCCCGAAGCCGAGGATCACGCCGAACAGCCAGGCAGTGATGATCACGACGATCTGCAGCCCGGTCACCTGGCGCAACGCGACCGGGCGCCAGCGCCGTGGCATGCGCCGGGTGAACCGGCGCAGCACACGCCACTGGATCCGGCTCAGCGGGCCCGCGATGAACCCCGCCTCGTCGAAGTTGAGGGCCGTCAGGAAGACGTCGAGCAGCGTCGCCGCGAGGACGACGATCCCGAGAGCCAACCAGAGATTCTCCATCGAGACGGGCTAACCGCCCGTATAGCGGAGCAGTCCGGTGCGCGGCAGTGACATACAAGCCATTAGCACACAAACGATCGGGATCTGGCCAGACTTGTCGAAGTTGCGATCGCGGGTACCGTGATCTAGGACACACCCACTACCGGGAGTGCCGGCCAGCCTCTACGCGGAAGGTCGTCGAAAACCATGAACCTGACTCCTCGAGAGCTCGACAAGCTGTACATCTATCAGGTCGCCGACCTCGCCCGTCGCCGCCGAGATCGTGGCACCAAGCTCAACCTCAGCGAGGCGCAGGCACTGATCTGCGAGGCGATCCTGGAGGCCGCGCGCGACGGCAAGTCGGTCGCCGAGTGCATGGAGCTCGGCAAGCACGTGGTCTCCGAGGCCGACTGCATGGACGGCGTGCGGGAGCGACTCTCCCTGCTCCAGGTCGAGGCGACCTTCGTCGACGGCAGCAAGCTCGTCTCGTGCCACGACCCCGTGGCCGCGTGACCCATGCGCCTCTCGGGCGGGCAGGACCCGGTCACCACCGTTCTCGTCGGCGGACACGAGAGCGGCCAGGCCGCTGATCTCGCGCCGCTGCTGGAACTGCTGCCCGAGGCCGTCGTCACCCCGTCCGGGCGCGCCCTGCAGGATGCCCTGATCACGATCCTGGCCACCGAGGCGAAGGCGGTTGTGCTGCCGATGACCTGGGGCCGGGACCCGCGCATGGTCGCCGACACCGCCAAGACGCTCAGCTGGCTCGCGACCGGCGCCGGAGCCGGTCGGCTGGCCCTGTGCGCCGACTTCGGCACCCCCGACCACCTGGTCTCGTGGCTGCGCCGCGCCGCCAACCGGACGGCCCAGCAGCACCCCGGCGCGGCGGTGTTGATCGCTGCGCCAGCGGCCGACCCGTTCGACGACGCCGACCTGCACCGGGTGGCGCACCTGGTACGCACCCACGGGGCCGGCGTCGAGGTCGGGGTGGCCTGCTTGGCCGACCACGCCGACCTGGCGCACGCCGTACGACGCGTTCGGCAGCTGGGTGCCCCCGAGGTGGTCGTGGTGCCGGCCGGGTTCGCCCGGACCGCCCCGCGAGACCTGCCCGCCGACACGTACTTCTTCGGCCCATTGCTCTCCGAGCAGGCCATGCTCGACGTGGTGCGCCGACGCGTCGCCGACGCCGAGCACGAGCTGAGCCACGGCCGCGACGGCA
Organism: Nocardioides sp. Z21_20; assembly: GCF_059766585.1. Classification (NCBI taxonomy): domain Bacteria; kingdom Bacillati; phylum Actinomycetota; class Actinomycetes; order Propionibacteriales; family Nocardioidaceae; genus Nocardioides; species Nocardioides sp. Z21_20. The sequence goes on along the minus strand of NZ_JCBAJX010000008.1, from coordinate 7,358 downwards.
TCGCCGCCGGTCTCCTGGCCGACCATGGCCACGGCTACGCCCACTCGCACGCCTTCGAGGGTGGCGACGGAGCCCAGCACCACCATCACCACGCTGATCATCACGCACATCACGAGACGCCGCCGACGAGCGGTCCGTCCCCCGACGAGGCCTTGGCCTCGCCCCACTGAACGCCCGCGGGAGCGCGGTCTTCAGCGCGCCCGAAGACGGAGGGATTCCCCATGCTGGGCAGCCCCAAGTACAACCACCGAGACGACGACATCGAGATCAACGCCGGTCGCCCGAGCGTCACGATCGCCGTCAGCAACACCGGCGACCGCGCCGTACAGATCGGGTCCCACTTCCACTTCTTCGAGGTCAACAGCGCGCTGCTCTTCGATCGCGAGCAGGCCTACGGGATGCACCTGGACGTCCCCGCCGGAACCGGCGTGCGGATCGAGCCCGGCGACACCCGGGAGGTCGCCCTCACCGCCTACGCCGGATCCCGGCGGGTCTGGGGCTTCAACAGCCTGGTCAACGGCGGCCTCGACCTCCCGGCGACCAAGACCGCGGCGCTGAAGCTGATGCGCGAGCGCGGATTCCAGGACGGCGAGCCGAAGAGCTCGACCTCCGCCAAGGGTTCGACCAAGAAGGGCAAGAACTGATGGCCATCATCGCGCGCAAGCAGTACACCGACCTGTTCGGACCCACCGTCGGCGACCGCGTCCAGCTCGCCGACACCAACCTGGTGATCGAGATCGAGAAGGACTTCAACGAGGGTCACTACGGCGACGAGATCGTCTACGGCGGCGGCAAGACCGCGCGTGACGGCATGGGTGCCGACCCGCAGACCACGAGCGCCGAGGGCGCCCTGGACCTGGTGATCACCAACGCGGTGATCCTCGACCCGATCCTGGGAGTCCTGAAGGGCGACATCGGCATCAAGGACGGCAAGATCGCGGGGATCGGCAAGTCCGGAAACCCGCATCTGCAGAGCGGGGTCGACCCGGCCCTCATCGTCGGCGCCGGCACCGAGCTCCTCGCCGGCGAGCACCTGATCGTCACCGCCGGCGCGATGGACCCGCACGTGCACTACATCTCCCCGCAGCAGGCCGAGGCGGCACTCTCCAACGGCATCACCACGCTCTTCGGCGGCGGCACCGGCCCGACCGACGGGACCAACGGCGTGACCACCACCCCTGGCCCCTGGAACCTGCACAAGATGATCGGGGCCGCCGAGGACGTCCACGTCAACATGGGCTTCCACGGCAAGGGCAACTGCTCCCAGCCGGGGCCGCTCATCGAGCAGCTGCTCGCCGGGGCGTCGAGCCTGAAGGTGCACGAGGACTACGGCACCACTCCCGCGGCGCTGAGCACCGCCCTGTCGGTGGCCGACGAGTACGACGTGCAGATCTCGGTGCACACCGACAGCCTCAACGAGTCCGGGTTCGTGGAGAACACCGCCGAGGCGATCGCCGGGCGGACCATCCACACCTACCACACCGAGGGCGCCGGCGGCGGTCACGCACCCGACATCCTCAAGCTCGCCGGTCACGCCAATGTGCTGCCGTCCTCGACCAACCCGACGCTGCCCTACACCGTCAACTCGGTCGACGAGCTGCTCGACATGGTGATGGTCTGCCACCACCTCTCGCACGACATCCCCGAGGACGTCGCGTTCGCGGACTCCCGCGTCCGCGCGGAGACGATCTCGGCGGAGACCGTGCTGCAGGACGAGGGCGTCATCTCGATGTTCTCCTCGGACTCCCAGGCGATGGGCCGCATCGGGGAGTCGGTCACGCGTGCCTTCCAGACCGCCCACCACAGCAAGGACAAGCGCGGCAAGCTGGCCGAGGACGCGGAAGGCAACGACAACTTCCGGGTGCTGCGCTACCTGGCCAAGGTGACCATCAACCCCGCGATCGCCCAAGGGATCGGCCAGCACATCGGCTCCCTGGAGACCGGCAAGGTGGCCGACCTCGTGCTGTGGCCGATCTCCGACTTCGCCGCGAAGCCGAAGATGGTGATCAAGGGCGGCATCGTCAGCTGGGCGCAGATGGGCGACCCCAACGCGTCCCTGCCGACCCCGCAGCCGGTCCTGTACCGGCCGATGTTCGGGGCCTACGGCAAGTCGCAGCGGACCACCCGGATCACGTTCATGTCCCAGGCCGCGATCGCTGCCGGCGTGCCCGAGCAGCTGGGGCTGGAGAGTCAGGTCCTGCCGGTGAAGGGGTGCCGCAACATCGGCAAGGCGCACATGATCCGCAACAACGCGCTGCCGCAGATCGAGGTCGACCCGGAGACCTACAAGGTCACCTTCGACGGCCAGCCCGCCCACATCGAGCCGGCTCAGTCGCTGCCGCTGAACCAGCTCTTCTTCCTGGCCTGAGGACACCTCAATGACGGCGAACCACGTCCGCGACCTGTTGGTCAGCCTGCAGCTGTCGGACTCCGCCTTCCCCAGCGGCTTCTACACGATGTCGCACGGGCTGGAGGGCTACAGCCAGGCGGGCGCGGTCACCGGCGAGCAGGTCGAGGCTCTGCTGAGCGGTATCTTGCTGCACTCCGTAGGCCCGGGCGACGCCACCGCGCTCGCCCGGGCCCACGAGGCGGTCACCGCGGCGGACTGGGCTCGGGTGCAACTGGTGGACCAGATGTTGTTCGCCGCCAAGCTCAACGCCGAGATGCGCCGCGCCTCGGTGCGCAGCGGACACCAGCTCACCGACCTCGCCGTCGAGACCTTCGGCGGCCCCGACCTCGAACGCTGGCAGCGCACGGTGCGGGCCAAGCAGACGCCGGGGTGCCAGCCGGTGGCCACCGCGGTGGCCTACGCCGCCACCGGGGTCGGCCTGCACCAGGCAGTCGCCTCCGACATGTCCGCGTTCGCGGTCAGCTTCCTCGGGGCGGCGCTGCGGCTGCGGCTGCTCGATCACCGCAAGGTCCAGGTAGTGCTCCACGCCGTCGGACCGGTGATCGAGGAAGCGACCGCCGACGCGGTGCACCGCGACCTGGATGACATGGGCGGGTGCGTGCCGATGGCCGACGCGATGTCCGCCCAGCACGAACGCGCGGACGCCCGCCTCTTCGCGAGCTGAAGCGCCTCCCACGACAACCGATCGACGACAACGACTAGGTGGACCCATGAGCGAGAACGTGCTGCGGATCGGAATCGGCGGACCGGTGGGCTCGGGCAAGACGGCCCTCACCGAGGCGCTGGTGCCTCGGCTCCTGGCCGTCGGCCGGCGTCCCGCCGTGATCACCAACGACATCTACACCCAGGAGGACGCCCAGCACGTACGCCGTGAGCTCGCAGGCATCCTCGACCCCGATCGGGTGGTCGGCGTGGAGACCGGCGCCTGCCCGCACACCGCCGTACGCGACGACCCCACGATGAACCTGGCCGCGGGCGCGGAGATGCTCGAGCGCCACCCCGAGGTGGACACGCTGCTCTACGAGTCGGGCGGGGACAACCTCACGCTCACCTTCTCCCCCGCGCTGGCCGACGTGTTCGTCTTCGTCCTGGACACCTCCGAGGGCGAGAAGATGCCCCGCAAGCGCGGGCCCGGGATCACCGACTCCGACATCCTGGTGATCAACAAGATCGACATCGCCCAGTACGTCCGCACCGACCTGGACGTGATGGAGTCCGACGCCATCCGGGTGCGCGACGGCCGGCCGGTGATCCTCACCAACTCGCTGACCGGCGAGGGCGTCGACGCCCTGCAGGATCAGGTCCTGGCCATGTGGAACGCGCGGCCCACGGCGCTGACGCGATGACCTCCGTGACCGCTGCCGCCGCGGTGCCGGTGACCGCGGTGACCCCGGTGACGCCGGTGACGCCGGTGACGCCCCGGTACGGCGGGCCCCGCCTCGACCCGGCCCACTACCTGCCGTCCCGGGTGCCGCCGGAGGTGGCGCGCTTCGACGGCGTACCCGACACCCTGCCCTCGGGCAGCCCGGGCAAGGTCGGGCTGCTAGAGCTCGAGTTCGCGCGCACCGAGCGCGCCACCGAGCTCGTCGGGCACTACCAGAAGTCCCCGCTGCAGATCATGCACCCGCTCTACTACGACCCCGCGCGCCCGGACATGGCCTACACCTACCTGATGTCCACCGGTCCGGGGATCGTCCAGGGCGACCGGCTGCGCACCGACCTGGTCTTCGGCCCGGGGACGTCCGCGCACGTGACCACAGCGGCGTACACCAAGGTGCTGAAGATGGAGCACGACTACGCCGTTGCCCAGACGAACATCACCGTCGGCGCGGACGCGTTCGTGGAGTACCTGCCCGACCCGGTGATCGCGTTCGCCGATGCCCGCCTCTACCAGCGCACCCAGGTGACGCTGGATCCCACAGGCACCCTCGTCCTCGGCGAGACGCTGGTGTCGGGACGGCTCGCGCGCGACGAGCGCCACCAGTACTCCGTGCTCGCCACCGACCTGGAGGTGCGCCGCCCCGACGCCACGATGGTGGCACTGGACCGAGTGCGGCTGACCCCGAGGGACGGCGTCACCGGTGGCCTCGCCGTGCTCGACGACCACGACGTGCTGTCGATGCTCTATGTGCTGACCGCACGAGCCCCGGTCAACGAGGTCGCCGACCTGCTGCACCGCACGCTGGAGCCCGCCGCCACCGCCGGGATCGTCTTCGGTGTCAGTGCGCTTCCCGGGGACGCCGGCGTCTGGGTGCGACTGCTGGGCGACGACCTCCACGGCATCAAGCGCGCCCTCACCGAGGCCTGGGCCGCGGTGCGCCTCCTCCTCACCGGCAGCCACGCGCCGGTCATCCGGAAGAACTGAGGCCTGACCATGAGCACCTCGCAATCGCAGCAGCCCACCACGAGCTGGGTCGAGGCGGTGTCCCTGGTACCGCGCGGCGTCTCGCAGATCTTCTTCCAGAACAACGTCTGGACGGGGCTCCTCATCCTCGCCGCGTTCCTGGTGGCCGACTGGCAGATGTTCGTGCTGGTGGTGATCGGGGCGGTCGCCTCGACGCTCGCCGGTTGGCTGCTGCGGGTCGACCGCGATCACTTCTCCATCGGCTTCCAGGGCTTCAACGGCGCACTCATCGGCGCCGCGGCGTTCACCGCGCTGGGCGACCAGGGCTGGGCCTACGTGGTGACCGTCCTCGGCGGCGTGGCCTGCGCCCCGGTGACCTGGTTCTTCGGATGGCTGTTCGCCACCCCGGCGCTCGCCCGCTTCGCGCTCCCCTCGACGACCGCGCCGTTCTGCACGGTCGCGGGGATCATCTACGCCTGCACCACGAGCCTGCACGTGCGCTCGACCCCGCACCATGTCAGCGACGGCACGGGCGAGTCGATGTTGCGCTCGCTGCTGACCAACGTCTCCGAGGTGGTGCTGGTCAACAGCGTCTGGTCGGGCGCGCTGATCCTGATCGGGTTGTTCATCGCGTCGTGGAAGGTCGGTCTGGCAGCGGCGATGGGCAGCGCGATCGGGACGGTGAGCGCCTGGGCGCTCGGCGAGACCTCCGAGACCATCAACGAGGGGCTCTCCGGCTATTCCGGTGTGCTGACCGCGATCGCGCTGGCCGCCGTGTTCCTCGTCGGCACGGCAGCCGCCTGGGTCTACGCCGCGGTGGGAGCCGCGATCACCGCGGTGACGACCCTGGCGATGACTGACCTCTACGGCGACCCGCACTACACCTGGCCCTACATCCTCACGACCTGGGTCCTGCTGGTGATCGCGACCTACATCCCCGCCCTGCGGAGACCATGATCAGGCCGGGAGGTGGATGGTCAAGGGTCATCCGATGACCGGGACGGACCTGGAGCCGCTGGAGGCAAGGTTGCCGGCGAGCCATGCAAAGGAATCCCTGCCGAGAGCCGGGCAACGACGCCTGCCACCTTTCGACCTGGAAACCGAGTGGTGAGCGGGAGCGAGTGCGTGCCAGGGTTCAGGGTGCTTTCTGACCTCTGGCCGACGCTGAAACTCCGCCTCGGAACCCCACGCCTGACCCTCCGCATCCCCGACAGTGACGAACTGTCCGCGCTTGCTGAGTTGGCCGCGCGCGGAGTGCACCGTGACGGCGAACGTCCGTTCCTCACGCCTTGGACTGAGGGCACACCCCAAGACCGGGCGGAGTACGTGCTTCGGAACTACTGGGGATGCCTGGCCGAGTGGGACAGCGCCAACTGGTACCTGAGCCTCGGCGTATTTCCGACCAAAGGCGGGGGGCCGATTGGCTCGGTCACCTTGCGGGCTCGCGACTTCGCCGTCGCGCGTGAGGTCGGGACTTCCTCGTGGCTCGGCCTAGAACACCAGGGTCAGGGCTATGGCACCGAGGCCCGGACGGCGCTGCTGAGCCTGGCGTTTGACCATCTCGGGGCAACCGACGCCGTTACTGAGGTGTTTCAGGACAACCACGCGTCGCAGGGCGTCTCACGTCGACTTGGCTACCAGCACGATGGCGTTTCCCGCGACCCGCGCGACGGAGAGGTGCTCGTCTCCGACCGACTACGACTGACGGCCGAGCGGTGGGCAGGCATTGAGCGAGTGAGCGTGTCAGTCGAGGGCCTGGACGCGGCCCGCGCCATGTTTGGCTGCTAGCCCTAGGTCAAGACTGCGCTCCGCCCGACCACGCCGCCCAGCCCGCTATCCGCGCGGCCCTTGCTGTGGGCGTTGGCATCCTCATATCCGTCGTCCAAGCCGTCGTCGTCACTGTCGGCTTTTACCGGGGTCGCTGCTGTACTCCGCTCCAGACTGCGTGAGCACCAGCCACCCCAAGAGCTACGACGAGCACCAGCCAGAGGAGCCAGGGCGACTTATCAGCTCTGCCCGCCGACTCGCTTGGCGATGACCACCTGGTACTTGGTGTAGTGGAAGCGCCCGTTGCCGTACACCACCCGCCCGGTGCAGCTGACCAGCACCAGCCGATGCGCGCCGGTCGTGGCGAAGAACCGCTGCGGCAGACGCCGCGTCCGGTCGAACCGCACGGTGCTGCTCACCTTGTACCGGTAGGTCTTGCCGCCCTTGGCCACGGTCACGACCTGCCCCTTCTTGGCGCGGCTCAGGCCCCACATCGCACCCGGCCGGTCGCCGCGGTCCGAGACGTGACCGGCCACCACCGCGGCGCCGATCCGGTCCCCGAACCCGGCCGAACGGCGCAGCCAGCTGGTGACCGCCACGTTCGTAGGCAGGCGCATCTGTCCACGCCTGATCGTGGTGGGCACGACCGTCGCGTCAAGCCCCATCCCCGGGCCCCGGACGGTCGTGGGCGCCACCCGCGCGGACCCGGAGCCCGAGCGCGGCAGAGTGCCGGAGAACCCGCCGTTGATCACCGGAGCGCCGTAGGGCGCCTTGGCCACCGTCGTGGTCTCCGCGGCGAGCCCGCACCGCGTCGTCGCGGCACCGTTCGCCGTGGTC
>NZ_JCBAJX010000007.1:0-183913 GCF_059766585.1 Nocardioides sp. Z21_20 | reverse complement strand
TCGGTCGCCTCAGTCGATGTCGCGACGTTCAGATCGAGGGCAAGCTGGCGTCGCGCCAGCTCCCCGGCGGCCTTCGCCCGTCGCACGCCGAGCGGGTCCACCGACCCCAACGCCTGCTGCTGCGCCGCACCGGCCGCGACCGCGGCGTCAAGGTCCAACGCGTCGGCGAGGTCCAGCTCACCGCGCACGGTCATGGTGCCGTCGTAGGAGACCTGATCGGTGTCGATGTCGAAACACCGCCCGTCCGCAGCCGCCCGGCGCCGCGCCTCAGCCTCCTCGGGCTGGAACCGGACCCGCGCCTCTTCGATGAGCCGGTCCAGGGCGGCGAGACCGATCTTGTGCGCCACTGCGGCGACGTGGGTGTCCACGAACCCCGCACCCGCCGGGACGAGGCTCATCGTCGCGTCCGCGATGCGCCGGGCCTTCCACGCCACGAGATCACCGCTGACGACCCGCGCCCAGACCCTTGGCAACCGGTGGCGCAGCTCCAGGGCCTGCCCCACATACCGCCGTCCGGCCTCGGTGGACATCCCGATGGCGAGGGCGAACTCGGTGACCGCGAACTCCGCCACCAACGGCGCCCCAGGTCCGGCGACCGGGATCCCGTGGTCGCCGTACGGCCCGTGGATGACCGCGGCCGCTTCCAGAGACTCCACCGAATGCATCGCAGCCCAGTCCACCGCCAGCTGCAGCTGCTCGGCCTCCGCGCGGTCCGCGGTCGTGCGCCGTACCCGCGCAGCGTCCAGCACCGCACGAGCGGTGTCAGGGGCTGCGGTCCGGGTCATGGATCCACTCAAGCAGGCGCCACCGACAGTCCTGCCCCCAGAAACCGCCACGACACGCGGACTGTGGAGAACTCATCCGAGTTGATTCTGAGGACGCTCGCTGGCGCTCGCTCCTGGGGCGCTTCGGGTGCGCCCGAACACCCGGCTCGCTGCCGCTAGGGTGACCCGGCATACACCCTGCGGGAGGGAGAAGGCGATGACCGCCACCGAGCACGAGAGCGACGTCGACCACCTCTGGCGTCGCTACAAGGGTTCCGGTGACAAGGACGCCCGCGACCGCCTGGTGCTGCAGTACTCCCCTCTCGTGAAGTACGTCGCTGGTCGGGTGGGCTCCGGGCTGCCGTCGACCGTCGAGCAGGGTGACCTGGTCTCCGACGGCGTGATCGGCCTGATGGACGCGATCGAGAAGTTCGACGTGGACCGCGGGCTGCAGTTCCAGACCTATGCCGTGCCCCGAATCCGCGGGGCCATCGTGGACGGGCTGCGGGCCTCCGACTGGGTCCCGCGCTCGGTGCGCGAGAAGATCCGCGACATCAACACCGCCCAGGCGACCCTCGAACACCGGCTGGGGCGGGTGCCCACCGACCGCGAGGTCGCCGCCGAGCTCGAGATTTCGGTGGGCGAGCTGCGCAAGCGCTACAGCGAGACGTCGTACACGAGCCTGGTCAGCGCCGAGGCCTCCGGCGTCGACGACTTCGCCCCCGCCGCCCCGGCCGCCGGCGGCCTCGACGCCGACGACCTGCCCGACGGCTTCCTCCAGGCCGTGCACGAGCTGCCCGAGCGCGACCAGGTGGTGGTGGCCCTCTATTACTGGGAGCGGCTCACGCTCGCCGAGATCGGCCAGGTGCTCCAGGTCAGCGAGTCGCGGGTCAGCCAGCTGCACAGCCGCGCCACGATGACGCTGCGCCGCAAGCTCGCCTCCTGATCCTCGCCGGCTACAGGGCGCGGATCCGGGCGTCCAGCTCGCGGCGGTTGTCGCGTCGTACGACGACCTCGACGACCTCGATCCCGCCGTTGGGCGAGGCCAGCGCGTGCTCCAACTCGGCCACCGACTCGACGCGCCAGTGCGGGGTCCGGGTGGCCGCGCACAGGCTCGCCAGGTCCACCCCGTGCGGCGTCGCGAAGAGACGGTCGAAGCTCTCCGCGTAGTTCGGACCGCCCTGCTCGAGCATCGCGAAGATCGAGCCGCCGTCGTCGTTGACCACGACGATCGTCAGGTCGGGGCGCTCCTCGTCGGGGCCCAGCACCAGGCCTGTGGTGTCGTGCAGGAACGTCACGTCGCCCATCAGCGCGAGGTTGCGGGAGCCGTGTAGGCGGCCCAGGGCGGCGCCGATGGCCGAGGAGATGGTCCCGTCGATGCCGGCCACGCCGCGGTTGGCGATCACCTTGCGCCGCTCCCCGACCGGGGTGGGCGGCGCCATCAGATCCAGGTCGCGGATCGGACTGGAGGCACCGACGAACAGCATCCCCTTCGGCGGTACGGCGCGGCTCACCGCAGCGGCCACCTCATGGGGAGTGACGCCCTCCTCTGTCGCCAGCAGCCGGTCCACCTCGCGAGAGACGGCGCGGTCCGCGGCCTGCCACTCCTCCAGCCAGGCGGGATCGTCGCTCGCGTCCTCGGGCACCTCGAGGGCGTCGTGCTCGGAGTCGACGGGGAACGGCCGCGTCGACCAGCAGCCCCGTGCCCGCAGCGAGACGACCTCCACGTCGTCGCGCTCCAGCAGGCGGGTGACCGGTCGCGACAGCGTGGGGTGCCCGGCGACCACCACCCGCTCGATGCGCCCACCCAGCTCGCCGTCCAGCAGCAGCCGATACGAGCGCAGCGCGTTGTCGCCGGTGCGGCACCCGGCGGTCGGCTCCGCGAACAGCGGCCACCCGGCGCGCTGGGCCAGGATCCGCGCCGGCGGGCCGGCGTCGTCGCCGGCGACGACGACGGTGCGGGGGCCGAGTGGGAGGGGGTGGGGTGGGGTGGGCCCTCCGTTGGGGACCAAACGGCGACCAAAACCCGCCTCGACCCGCCGTCTCTGCCCAATCGGCGCCACCTCCCACACCCCCTCCGGCACCAGCGGCGGCGTGAGCTGGACGTTGAGATGCACCGGCCCGGCGGCCTCCAGCGACGGCACCTCGCCCTCCGCGAGGTCGTGGAAGACGGCGGCGTCGCCGAAGATCCGGACCTGGTCGGTGGTCTGGCTGGCTCCGGTGCCGCGCAGCGACGCGGGCCTGTCGGCGGTGACCACGACCAGCGGCAGGCCGGCGTGGGCGGCCTCGAGCACGGCGGGGTGCAGGTTGGCGACCGCCGTGCCCGACGTGCACATCACCGCCGCCCGGGCGCCGACCTTGGTGAGCCCGAGCGCGAGGAAGCCGGCGCTGCGCTCGTCGATGCGGGTGTGCAGGCGCAGCAGCCCGGCGCGCGAGGCGTCGTACACCGCGAAGGCCAGGGGCGCGTTGCGCGAGCCCGGCGACAGCACCACCTCGGTGATCCCCTCGGCCACCAGCGCGGTGACGACGTCGCGGGCGAGCCGGGTGGCGGCGTTCATCGGCCCACCGCCCGCACCTCGGCGAGCCGGGCCTGCCAGTGCGCCACCCGCTCGGGGGCGGCGGCCAGCCGCAGCAGGGCCTCGTCGTCCACATCGGGTACGCCGACCGGCAGGGCACCGTCGACGGGGAGCAGCGCACGGGCCACCACGTCGTCGGTGAGCAGCTGGACCGTCGCCAGCCCGCACGCGTAGGGCAGCTCGGGCAGCGCCGCGGCGAGCGCGACCCCGGCCGCGATCCCGACCGAGCTCTCCAGCGCCGAGGACACCACGACCGGCAGGCCGATGTCCTCGGCGATGCGCAGGCACGCGCGCACTCCCCCCAGCGGCTGCACCTTGAGCACCGCGACGTCGGCGGCCTCCAGGTCCCGCACCCGGTAGGGGTCCTCGGCCCGACGGATCGACTCGTCGGCGGCGATGGGCACGTCGACGCGGCGGCGCACCAGCGCCAGCTCCTCGACGCTCGCGCACGGCTGCTCGACGTACTCCAGCCCACCCGCGGCCCGGTCGAGCACCCCGATCGACGACACCGCGGTGTCGACGTCCCACAGCCCGTTCACGTCGACGCGGATCCGCCCGCCCGGCCCCAGCGCGTCACGCACGGCCTCGACGCGCGCCTGGTCCTCGGCCAGCGTCTGGCCGGGCTCGGCGACCTTGATCTTGGCGGTCGTGCAGCCGCCGGCGCGGGTGATGGCGTGCGCCCGCTCGGCGTCCACCGCGGGCACGGTCACGTTCACCGGGACGCTGTCGCGCAGCGGCGCGGGCCAGTCCCCCGCGGCGGCCTCCTCGGCGCAGCGCAGCCACGGGGCGGCGACCCTCGCGTCGTACTCCAGGAACGGGCTCCACTCCCCCCACCCGGCCGGGCCGCGCACCAGCACGCCCTCGCGCACGGTGATGCCGCGGAAGCGAGTGCGCAGCGGGATCGACCAGACCGCAACGTCGCCGTCGGACAGGGTCATCGGGTCTCCTCCTTGAGGCGCAACCGGTCCACCTTCCCGTTGTCGAGCAGCGGCAGCTCGTCGACCACGCGCACCTCGCGCGGCGCCCACGAGCGCGGGTGCGCGGCCGCCACGAAGTCGCGCGCCTCGTCCAGCGAGATCGAGCCCACCACCCAGGCCACCACGCGGTGCCCCCACTCCTCGTCGGGGACGCCGAGCACCTCCACGGCGCGCACGCCCGGGTGCTCGCGCAGCCGGGCGGCGACGGCGGGGGTGGGCACGTTCACCCCGCCCGAGACGACCACGTCGTCGAGGCGGCCCAGCACCTGCAGGCGACCGTCCTCGTCGAGGCGGCCCGCGTCGGAGGTGAGGAACCAGCCGTCGACCAGGGACTCCCGGGTCAGGTCGGGGTCGCCGTCGTAGCCCTCGAAGAGCACCGGCCCGCCGATCCGGATCCGTCCGTCGGTGCCGATCGCCAGCGCCACGCCGTCCAGCGGCAGCCCGTCGTACACGCAGCCGCCGCAGGTCTCGCTCGACCCGTACGTCGCGACCAGGCGCACGCCGGCCTCCTCGGCGCGTCGGCGCAGCGCCGGGTCCATCGGCCCGCCGCCCACCAGCACCGCGTCGTACGTCGCGAGCGCGGCGGAGTCGGCCTCGGAGGCCTCGGAGGCTTCGAGCAGCCGGTGCAGCTGCGTGGGCACCAGCGAGGTGTAGCGCGGCCCCCCGCCCAGCGCGGCCGTCGCCGCCGCGAACGAGGCGTGCTCCTCGAGCAGCACCGGGTCGTGCCCGGCGGCCAGGGAGCGGACCACGACGTTGACTCCCGCGACGTACGGCGCGGGCAGGGTCAGCAGCCAGCGGCCCCGGCCGTCGCCTCCGCGGGCGGCCAGCCGGCGCGCAGACGCCTCGGCCGAGGCCAGCAGCGCGCGGCGCGACAGCACCACCCGCTTGGGGCGCCCGGTGGAGCCGGACGTCTCGACCGCGAGCGGCTCCGGCTCGCGCGTCTGCGCCAGCCAGTCACGCAGCGCCGCGACGACCTCGGCGGACGTGCCACGGACCGGGCGCAGTGAGCTCACCGGCCCAACGCTAGTCGGAGCCGCCGCCGGGCTCGGCGCCGGCCGCGTGTGAGAATCCTTCGTCGTGGCCACTCCCGCTCAATGGATCGCCGGGTCCCGCCCCCGGACCCTCCCCGCCGCCGTCGCCCCGGTGCTCGCCGGCACCGGCGTCGCGGCGTACGTCGCCGAGCCCGTGTGGTGGAAGGCGGCGCTGGCGATGGTGGTCGCGCTCGCCCTGCAGGTGGGGGTGAACTACGCCAACGACTACTCCGACGGGATCCGCGGCACCGACGAGGACCGGGTCGGGCCGATGCGCCTGGTCGGCTCCGGCGCGGCCACGCCCCGGGCCGTGAAGCTCGCCGCCTTCGCCGCGTTCGGCGTCGCCGGCGTCGCCGGGCTGGGGCTGGCCGCGGCGACCGCGTGGTGGCTGCTGGCCGTCGGCGTCGTGTGCGTGGTGGCGGCCTGGTACTACACCGGCGGCTCGAAGCCGTACGGCTACCTCGGCCTCGGCGAGGTGATGGTCTTCGTGTTCTTCGGCCTGGTCGCGGTCACCGGCACCACCTACGTGCAGACGGAGTCCTTCGGACGCGACGTGGCGCTGCCCGCCCTGTACGCCGCGATCGGGATCGGGGCGCTGGCCTGCTCCATCCTGGTCGCCAACAACCTGCGCGACATCCCCACCGACACCGAGGTCGGCAAGCGCACCCTGGCGGTGCTGCTCGGCGACTCCCGGACCCGCGCCCTGTTCACGCTGCTGATGGCCGCTTCGGCCGTGGCGCTGCTCGGCGTCGCCCTGGAGACGTCGTGGTGGGCGCTGCTCGGCCTCGGGTACGCCGTGCCCGCGCTGTCCGCCGTACGCGTCGTCGTCGGAGGCGCTCGAGGCCTGGCGCTGATCCCGGTCCTGCAGAAGACCGGGGTCGCCGAGCTGCTCTACGGGCTGGGGATGCTGGCCGGGCTGCTCATCGCCTGATCCGCCGCCTGCCCCGCAGCGCGTCGAGCCACTAGTCTGAGCCCCATGTGGTTCTTGATCCTGGTCGCTGTGGTGGTCGCGGCCGTCGTCGTCTACAAGCTCCGGGTGCCGATCCTGGCCAAGGTCCTGGGCCAGCCGCCCGCCCGTATCGAGCGGCACCTCGAGCGCCGCGCGATCGAGCGCAAGAAGCGCCGATGAGCGAGTCGAGCACCACGCTCAGCGCAGTCGCCCCCCGCAAGTACACGCTGACCGACGACGAGATGCCGACGCACTGGTACAACCTCGTCGCCGATCTGCCCACGCCGCCGCCGGCGCCGCTGCACCCGGGCACCCACCAGCCGGTCGGGCCCGACGACCTGGCTCCGCTGTTCCCGCCGGAGCTGATCGCGCAGGAGGTGAGCGGCGAGCGCTTCGTGGAGATCCCCGAGGCCGTGCGCGAGGTGTACCTGCAGTACCGCCCCTCCCCGCTGTTCCGGGCCCGCAACCTCGAGCGCAAGCTGGGCACGCCGGCGCGGATCTACTTCAAGTACGAGGGCGTCTCCCCGGCCGGGTCGCACAAGACGAACACCTCGGTGCCGCAGGCCTACTACAACAAGCAGCACGGCATCTCCCGGCTGACCACCGAGACCGGAGCCGGCCAGTGGGGCACCGCGCTGGCCTACGCCTGCTCGCTGTTCGACATGGAGTGCGAGGTGTGGCAGGTCGGGGCGTCCTTCGACTCCAAGCCCCAGCGACGCACGCTGATCGAGGTCTTCGGCGGCAAGGTGCACCGCTCCCCCAGCCGGATGACCGAGGCCGGCCGCGCCTTCGGTGAGGACCATCCCGGATCGCTGGGCATCGCGATCTCCGAGGCCGTCGAGCTGGCAGCACAGGACCCGGAGGCGAAGTACGCCCTCGGGTCGGTGCTCAACCACGTGCTGCTGCACCAGACGATCATCGGCGAGGAGGCACTGCTGCAGCTGGCCAAGGCCGGCGAGAGCGGCGCCGACCTCGTCATCGGCTGCGCCGGCGGCGGCTCCAACCTGGCCGGGCTGATCTTCCCGTTCCTGCGCGAGAAGCTCGCCGGCAACCAGGACCCGCGGCTGATCGCCGTCGAGCCGACCTCGTGCCCGACGCTGACCCGCGGCGAGTACCGCTACGACTTCGGCGACACCGCCGGGCTGACCCCGCTGATGAAGATGTACACCCTCGGCCACGACTTCGTGCCCTCCCCGATCCACGCGGGCGGGCTGCGCTACCACGGCATGGCGCCGCTGGTCTCGCACGTCGTCCACGAGGGGTACGTCGAGGCGCGGGCGCTGCACCAGAACGAGTGCTTCGAGGCGGCTATCGAGTTCGCTCGCTGCGAGGGCATCGTGCCGGCGCCCGAGTCGTCGCACGCGCTCGCCCAGATGCGCCGCGAGGCCCTGGCCTGCGTCGAGTCCGGTGAGGAGAAGGTCATCGTCGTCGGCCTCTCCGGCCACGGCCTGCTCGAGCTCGGCGCCTACGACTCGTTCCTGCGCGGCGGCCTCGAGGACGACGCGCTCTCCGACGCCGACCTCGGCGCCGCGCTGGCCGCCGTACCGACGATCGGCTGAGGCGGCGTCGGTTTCGACGCCGTTTGGTCCCCAACGGCGGCTTCTCACGCCGATAACCGCCGTTGGGGACCAAACGGCGACCCTTCTAGGCCGTTCTAGCCCGCCGGCCGGGGCTGCGGCCATCGCCGACGCTTCACCATCCGGTTGCAGCGCCGCGAAGGTCTCCGCTCCGGGTCAGTTGGTCCACACGGGGTGGGTGACGATGTCGCGGACCTGCTTCATGGTCAGCGCCGGTACGTCGGCCGCCAGCACCGTGCGAGAGACGCTGCTGGACCTCACCGATTGGTCACAGACGGAGGCGTTCCGGCCCCGATCCTCGCCGTTGGGGACCAAACGGCAACCCTGCCGGGCCTTTCCTCACCCGACCGGCTCCGCCCACTCCCCCGTCGCCCCGAACCCCTCCAGCGCCTTCGTGTACGGCGCGAGGTCGAGGCCTTGGGCGGCCACCCAGTCGTCGTCGTAGTAGGTGTGGGCGTACCGCTCGCCGCCGTCGCACAGGAGCGTCACCACCGAGCCGGACTCGCCGCGCTCACGCATCCGGGCGATCAGCCGCAGCGCGCCCCACAGCGCGGTGCCGGTGGAGCCGCCGACCGAGCGGCCGGTGACCTGGGTGCACCACCGGGCGGCGGCGATCGAGGCGGCGTCGGGGACCGCGATCATGCAGTCCACGACGGCGGGCTGGAAGGACGGCTCGACCCGAGGCCGGCCGATGCCCTCGATCCGGGAGGGCCCGCCCGTCGCTCCCAGGTCGCCGCTCTCCCAGGCGCGGAAGAACGCGGACTGCTCGGGGTCGACGACGCACAGGCTGGTGGGCAGCCGGCGGTAGCGGATGAACCGGCCGATGGTCGCCGAGGTGCCGCCGGTCCCCGCGCCGACGACGATCCAGGTCGGCACCGGGTGCCGCTCGTGGGCGAGCTGGCTGAAGATCGACTCGGCGATGTTGTTGTTGCCGCGCCAGTCGGTGGCGCGCTCGGCGTAGGTGAACTGGTCGAGGAAGTGACCGCCGGTCTCCTCGGCCAGGCGCCGTGACTCCGCGTAGATGGTCGCGGGCTCGTCGACGAGGTGGCAGCGCCCGCCCTGGAACTCGATCAGCTCGATTTTCTCCGGGGAGGTGCCGCGCGGCATCACCGCGATGAACGGCAGCCCCAGCAGCCGCGCGAAATAGGCCTCGGAGACCGCGGTCGAGCCGGACGACGCCTCGATCAGCGTGGTGTCCTCGCGGATCCAGCCGTTGCACAGCCCGTAGAGGAACAGCGAGCGCGCCAGCCGGTGCTTGAGCGATCCGGTCGGGTGGACCGACTCGTCCTTGAGGTAGAGGTCGATGCCGGCCCCGGAGATCGCGGTGGGCAGCGGGAAGACCAGCAGGTGGGTGTCGGCCGAGCGGTTGGCGTCGGCCTCGACGCGCCGGATGGCCTCGTCGAGCCAGGCGCGGCGGCCCCGGTCACTGTGGTCGGCGACGTGACAGCCTTCGGGCGAGGCGCCCACTCAGTCGACGTCCTCGCGGGACTTGACCTGCTGCATCCGGGCCGAGGCCCGCTCGGCCCGCTCCTCGACGCGGCGGGCGAACGCCTCGCGCGGAGCGTTGAGCAGGAAGTACGACGCGATTCCGGAGATCACGAACGCGACGATGAACGGCCAGAGGACCGGCAGTTGGTTGCCGGAGGTCACCAGGAGGTAGATCCCGGCGACGAGGGCGTACGACGCGACGAACAGGGCCAGCCGCAGGGCGGTGTAGATAGCGAACTCCTTCACGCCCCCAGGGTAGTTCCCACCATGGGGCACCTACTCTTGAGGTGTGCTGAAGTTCGTGCTGGTCGTCCTGCTGTTCGCGGTGGCGTTCTACCTGACCATCCGGGTCATCGAGCGCCGCGGCCTCCAGGGAGGCGGGCCCGATGACGGCTCCGGTGGCCGTCCCGCGCCGCCTCGGCCGCTGGGACCCGACGACGACCCGGACTTCCTGTGGCAGCTCGACCGTCGCAAGCGGCACCCGGAGAAGCGCTCCGACGACGACGGCCCGGACCCCACCCCGCCCGAGCCGGCCTGAGGCCGGTCCGGCGGGCTGGCGGCACTACGCCGACTCGACGCTGACTGACGCGACGCTGACTGACGCGACGCCGTCCGGCTCGACGCTGACCGACGCGGCCGGGGCGGCGTAGGAGTGCTGGCTGCTGGAGCTGAAGAAGTTGATGCCGATGAAGTTGAACCACAGCGTCGCCAGCCCGATCAGCGCGATGTAGGCGGCGTTGCGGCCCTTCCAGCCGGCGGTGGAGCGGGCGTGCAGGTAGGCGGCGTACACGACCCAGGTGATGAAGGCCCAGACCTCCTTGGGGTCCCAGTTCCAGTACGACGACCAGGCCTGGTGCGCCCAGATCGGCCCGGTGATCAGCACCGCGAAGGTCCACACCGGGAACGCGAACGCGTGCATCCGGTAGGAGATCCGGTCCAGCGTCTGGGTGGAGGGCAGGCGGGCGATGTAGCCGCTCTGCCGGCCGCCCCAGCGCTCCTTGACCAGGAACAGCAGCGAGACGATGCCGCCCACCGTGAACGCCCCGGTCGCGATCACCGCGGAGACCACGTGGATGACCAGCCAGGGCGAGTCGAGCGCCTCGGTCAGCGGCGCGACGCCCTCGTAGAGCCAGATCACGTCGGCCATCAGCGTGGCCAGCACGAAGCCCACCACCAGCGGCGCCATCCAGTGCAGCGCGAACTTCCGGTACGCCGCCAGGTAGATCACCGAGACGAAGAACGTCCCGGCCAGCGTGAACTCGTACATGTTGCCCCACGGCACCCGGTTCGGGTCCGCGGCCATGCCGCGCGCCACCAGCGCCACGAGGTGCACGGCGGTGGCCAGGATGGTCAGCAGCACCCCCAGCCGCCCGAACAGGGCGATCTTCTGGGAGTCCGCCGGGGTCGAGGCGGCGTCCTTGGACAGCACCGGCGGTGTCCCGGGCGCGGCGGCGCCGACCGGCACGGACTCGCGACGCCCGGCCTGCTCGGCACCCACCGGCACCTTGCGCAGCGCGCTCCACTCGATGAGGTGCGCCAGCAGCGCCAGGAAGTAGACGAGACCTGCGGCCGCCACCGCCTGATTGCTCAGAGTCTCCCAGGACGCGTCGCTCACGGCTTCTCCTCCAGTGCGGTTCCATCAGGTGTGTCGTGCGGTGCGCCGTCGTGCGGTGCGCTGTGCGAGGCGTCGTCGTCGGGTACCGCTCCCCCGAGCGCGGCCACGATCTCGTTGAGCTCGGCGTCGACGTCGCCGCCGCCGGAGCGGTCGAGACCCGCCACCTCCACCAGTGTGGCCCCGCCCTCGGGCGAGACGCGAACCCAGACGCGACGGGGCCGGATGAACAGCGACCCGAGCAGGCCGATCAGCGCGAGCACCACCCCGGTCAGCGCGACGAACTTGCCGGGGGTGCGGCTGATCTGGATCTTGTTCCAGCGCTGGATCGAGTCGAAGCTGACCGAGCCGGCGCCGTTCGGCAGCTCCACCGAGTCGCCCATCGCCAGGTCGATGCGGAACATCGACCCGTCGGGCTTGGTGACCACCTCGGCGTCGGCCTTGTCGAGGGCGTAGACCGACTGCCCGCCGCTGTCGTCCATGCCGAGGTCGCCGGTGTAGGCGAGCATCGAGATGGCCGGGTTGAGCGCGTCACCGAAGGCGGAGAACGGCCCGCTGGCGTCGGTGAAGCCGTAGGTCGGGTAGAGCTCGCCCTCGAGCCCGATCTGGGTGGGCTCCGCGTCGGGCGCCTTGACCACGCCGAAGGAGCGGAAGCTCTCGTCGGTGGGCAGGAAGATGGTCGGGCCGCTGTAGGCGACGTCGCCGTTGCCGTCGCGCACGGTGATCACCGGGGCGTAGCCGTGCCCGATCAGGAAGATGTCGGTCTCCCCGATGGTGAGCGGGTGGTTGACCTTGAGGTCGTACTTCTTCGGCTCGGCGTCCAGGCTCTCGCCGTAGGTGATGTGCGAGACGAACTTCTGCGCCATCCCCGCCCGCGGGCCCTTCTTGAGCCACTCGATGTCGAAGTCGTCGACGTTGAAGTAGAACGGCTCCATCTCGCCGGCGTCGAAGAGGGTGCCGGGGACCAGGTCGTCGTACTGGGTGGGGCTGTTGGAGAAGCCGTTGCCGACCACCAGGATCACGCCGCCCTTGTAGCCGAACAGGCTGCCCATCGCGAACCCGACGAGCACGATCACCACCGACAGGTGGAAGACCAGGTTGCCGGCCTCGCGCAGGTAGCCCTTCTCCGCCGAGACCGCGCCGTCGCGGACCTCGACGCGGTAGCGCCGCTTGCGCAGCACCCGGCGGGCCCGTTCGAGCAGCTCCTCGGCGGAGTCCGACGAGGTGTACGACGTGTGGTCGGGAAGCCGCCCGAGGTGGCGCGGGGCGCGCGGGGGCCGCGAGCGCAGCGCGCGCCAGTAGACCCGGGTGCGGGGCAGGATGCACCCCACCAGCGAGATCATCAGCAGGATGTAGATCGCCGAGAACCACACCGAGTCGTAGACCGAGAACATCCCCAGGCGCTCGTAGATCGGCGTCAGCTTGGGGTGGGCCTCCTGCCAGCGGGAGGCGGCCAGCGAGTCGACGTCCTCCTGGGGGATCACCGAGCCCGGGATCGCCGCCAGCGCGAGCAGGAACAGCAGCACCAGCGCGGTGCGCATGGAGGTGAGCTGGCGCCAGGCCCAGCGTGCCAGCTCCAGGGCGTTCAGCTCGCCGGGACGGCGATCGTCAGGGCCGGACCCGTCCGGGCCCCGCTCCTCCGCCTCGTCCACGAGGTTCTCGACGTGCCCCTCGGGGCGCCGGTCGTCGGCCTGTCTGGTCGTCACACATCCACCTGGTAGCCGGAGATCAGGTTGCTCTGCAGCCAGGTCACGGCGTGGTCCCACCAGCCGGTGACCAGGGCGATGCCGACGGCGATCATCATCAGCCCGCCGATGCGCATCACCCAGGCCTGGTGGCGGCGCACGAACCCGACGGCACGCAGCATCTTGCGGTAGGCCAGGGCCGCCACGATGAACGGCAGCCCCAGCCCGGCGGCGTAGAAGCCGGAGAGCAGGGCACCGCGCCCGGCGGTGCCCTCGTTGTAGGACAGCGTGTAGATGACGCCGAGCGTGGGCCCGATGCACGGGGTCCAGCCGACGCCGAACAGGAAGCCGAGGAAGGGCGCGGCGACCAGCCCGACCGCCGGCACCGAGTGGAAGCGCAGGTCGCGCTGGAAGATCCGCACCGCGCCCATGAAGACCAGCCCGAGCACGATGGTGATCACGCCGAGCACCACGTTGAGCGTGCGGCGGTACTCGAAGAGCCAGGTGCCGACGGCACCGGAGATGGAGCCCAGCAGCACGAAGACGGCCGAGAAGCCGAGCACGAAGAGCACCGAGCCGAGCAGCATCCGCCCGCGGCGCCCCTCGCCGCCGGTGCTGGCCAGGTCCGCCCCGGACAACCCGGTGGCGTAGGAGAGGTAGCCCGGCAGCAGCGGGATGACGCACGGGGAGAAGAAGGAGACCAGCCCGGCGATGACCGCGATCGGGATGGCCAGCGCCAGCGAGCCGGAGCCGGCGATCTCCTGGAAGGTCTCACCCATCGCCGGGGCTCCCGGAGGGGTCGGCCGGCTGGTCGGGGCCGGTCTCGGCGAGGACGTCCTCGGCCAGCGTGGTGAGCGTGACCTTGGAGGGCACCTCGCCGATGATGCTGGCCGCGACGCGCCCCTGCGCATCGAGCACCAGCGTGCTCGGGATCGTGTTGGGGGTCAGCGTCCCGGCGAACGAGAGCAGCGCCTTGCCGTCGGGCGAGAAGACCGAGGGGTAGGGGATCTCGAAGCGGCGCACGAAGCTCTGCGCCTGGTCGATGGCGGGGTCGCGGACGTTGATCCCGAGGAAGCCGACCCGGCCGTCGAGCTCGGCGGCCGCCTCGGCCAGCGCGGGTGCCTCCGCCCGGCACGGCGGGCACCAGGAGCCCCACACCACCACCACGGCCGGCTTGCCGCGATAGTCCGCCAGCGAGACGGGCCGGCCGTCGAGGTCCTCCCCCTCCAGCGCGACCGGGTCGTCACGCTCGGCCGGCTCGACCTCGACGACGGTGCCCTTGCCGGTGATGTAGCCCTTGTCGCCGGTGCCCTCCATCGACGAGCAGCCCGCCAGCAGCGCGAGCAGACAGACGAGCAGAACGGGTGCCAGGTGACGCTTCAGGGTCGCTTCTCCTCGGGTGCGCCGCCGGCGGAGAACGTCGCGCCGCGGTCCTTGACCGGGATCAGGTCGCCGGCCGGCTCGGAGTAGGAGACCTGGGAGAGGGTGTCGCCGACGAAGTGCAGCGAGGTGAGCGAGCACAGCGTGCACTGGCGCTTGCGCGGGTCGTGCAGGAAGGAGCGCCGCTCCACGTGCAGGCGGGTGGTCCAGATCGGCAGCTGGTGGGAGACGACCACGGCCTCGTGCCCGCGCGCGGCGTCGCGCGCGTCGTACACGGCCGCCATCATCCGGGCGGCGACCTCGGTGTAGGGCTCGCCCCACGAGGGCCGGAACGGGTTCCACAGGTAGCGCCACGACGCCGGGTTGCGCAGCTCGTTGTTGCCCTTGCCGAAGGTCTTGCCCTCGAACTTGTTGGTCGACTCGATCACCCGGGGGTCGATGCTCACCTCGAGCCCGCGCCGCTCGGCGAGCGGGCGGCCGGTCTCGCGGGCGCGCTCCAGCGGCGAGGAGACCAGGTGGGTGATGTCGCGCTCGCCGATCTTGTCGGCGACCTGCTGGGCCATCTTCTGCCCGAGCGCGGAGAGGTGGAACCCGTCGCGGCGGCCGTAGAGCACGCCGTCGGGGTTGTGCACCTCGCCGTGACGCAGCAGGTGGACGATCGTGCGCTCGCTCATGTTCAGGCTCCTTCGACGGTGGCCGCGGCAGCGCGGGCGGCGTGGGGCAGGGCGTCCAGCACCCGCTGCACGGCGCGGTCGTCGTGGGCGGAGGAGAGGAACCACGTCTCGTAGGCCGACGGCGGCAGGTAGACGCCCCGGTCGAGCATGGCATGGAAGAACGCCGCGTAGGCGGCGGTGTCGGTCGTCGAGGCGTCGGCGAAGTCACGGACCTCGGTGTCGGTGAGGAACACCGAGAACATCGTGCCGGTGGACTGGATCCGGTGCGCCACCCCGGCGGCGCTCAGCGCCTGCGCGGTGGCCGCCTTGATGGTCTCGCCGGCGGCGGTGATGTGGGCGTAGACCTCGTCGTCTGCCAGGCGCAGCGTGGTCAGCCCGGCGGTCGTCGCGATCGGGTTCCCCGACAGCGTCCCGGCCTGGTAGACCGGCCCCTCGGGGGCGAGGTGGGCCATCACGTCGGCGCGACCGCCGAACGCGGCCGCGGGGAAGCCTCCGCCCATCACCTTGCCGAAGGTGGTGAGGTCGGGGCGCCAGCCCTCCCGGGCCCCGTCCAGGCCCCACTGCCCGGTGCGCGAGGCGCGGAAGCCGGTCATCACCTCATCGCTGACCAGCAGCGCGCCGTGCCGGGTGCAGGTCTCGGCCAGGAACGCGTTGAAGCCGGGCTCGGGCGGGACCACGCCCATGTTGCCGGGGGCGGCCTCGGTGATCAGGCACGCGATCCGGCTGCCGTGCTCGGCGAACGCCTTCTCCACCGCCGCGCGGTCGTTGTAGGGCAGCACCAGCGTCAGGGCGGTGGAGGACTCGGGGACCCCGGGGGTCCCCGGCACCGCGAACGTGGCCAGACCCGAGCCGGCGGAGGCCAGCAGCGAGTCGACGTGGCCGTGGTAGCAGCCGGCGAACTTCACCACCAGGTCGCGCCCGGTGAAGCCGCGCGCCAGCCGGATCGCCGACATCGTGGCCTCGGTGCCGGAGGAGACGAAGCGGACCCGGTCGACGCTCGTGCGCGCCACGATCTCCTCGGCCAGCTCGACCTCGGGCCGCGTCGGCGTGCCGTACGACGTGCCGCGCGAGACGGCGTCGACGACGGCGGCGCGGACCTCGGGGTGGTCGTGGCCCAGCAGCATCGGGCCCCACGAGCAGATCAGGTCGACGTACTCGTTGCCGTCGACGTCGGTCAGCCAGGCGCCGCTGGCCGAGGCGATGAACCGCGGGGTGCCGCCGACGGCGTTGAAGGCGCGGACCGGGGAGTTGACCCCGCCCGGGGTCACCGCCCGCGCCCGCGCGAACAGGGCGTGGGAGCCCGAGGTCAGGTCGGTGGGGTCTGTCACGCGGTTCATTCTCCCCGAGACGACCAAGCCCCACGAGCCCAGGGCCAGGGACGTGCGGCCTGGATCACGATGACCTCCGTCTCAGATACAAGATCCAGAGGGAGACGCACGCCACATTCGCAGGTTAAATTGGCGTAACCGAGGGTTACGCATCTCGTTGTTGGAAACACGTGAGCTTTGAGGGAGCCGCGACGAACCGTCGTCTGCTAGGGAGAGGGACTCATGACCAAGCCACGCTTCGGACGTGTGCAGAAGGCCACCGCACTGGTACCGCTGGCCCTGCTCTCAGCAGCCTGGACCGCCAGCCTCGCGAGTGTCGGGGGCATCAGCACCGCGTCCGCGGGCTTCCAGGCCGACCCCCACCTGCCGGACGGCACGAGCGTGCCCACCGAGGCGATCGAGGCGCCCGCCAGCGTCTCGCTGCCCGGCGTGGTCGCGCCGGCGGTGCCCACCGGCAAGGCCACCTCCGTGGTCGCGACGGCCTCGACCAACGGCATCCCGGCCGCCGCCCTGGCGGCCTACCAGCGCGCCGAGACCGTGATCAACTCCGCCGACAAGAGCTGCAAGATCAACTGGCAGCTGGTCGCGGCGATCGGCCGGGTGGAGTCCGACCACGGGCGCTACGGCGGCAACCGGCTCGACGACGACGGCATCGCCCAGCCCGGCATCTTCGGCATCGCGCTCGACGGCACCCGCAACACCGCCCAGATCGCCGACACCGACGCCGGCCAGCTCGACAACGATCTGAAGTTCGACCGTGCGGTCGGCCCGATGCAGTTCATCCCCTCGACCTGGTCGGTGGTCGGGGTGGACGCCGACGGCGACGGCAAGCGCAACCCCCAGGACATCGACGACGCGGCGCTGGCCACGGCGGTCTACCTGTGCTCGGGCAACGACGACCTCTCCAAGGAGGCCGGTCAGCGCAAGGCGGTCCACCGCTACAACCACAGCGACGAGTACGTCGACCTGGTGCTGTCGATCATGCAGGCCTACGCCGAGGGCGACTTCACCTCGGTCCCCAACAGCACCACCTCGGCGGCCATGTTCGTGCCGGAGGTGACCGCCCCGACCCGCCCCGCGCGCGGCGCCGCACCGGCACGTCAGCCCGGGCGAGGCGGCGACAACCTCGTCGCCCAGCCGCCGAGTCAGTCCTCGGAGACGCCGCAGACGTCGCCGCAGCCTCAGCAGCCGAGCCGCCCGCAGCAGCCGGCGCCCTCGCAGCCCGCGCCGAGCAAGCCGCCGAAGGCGGGTCTCCCCCCGATCGTGAAGAACCCCGGCCAGGTCATCACCGACCCCGGCCAGGCGATCGAGGACACGCTGACCTGGACCGAGGCCCGCGCCCAGTGCATCGCACGGGGGCTGACCACGCTCGACCTGGGCGCGCTGACCCGCTGCATCACCGAGATCCTGGCGCCCTGAGCGCGCTGTGCCTCACCCCGGCCCGGAGGCCGGGGTGAGGCAGGCTCAGCGGCGGCTGAGCAGGCGCGCGGCCTCGGCGGCCCAGTAGGTGAGCACCACGTCGGCGCCGGCTCGGCGGATCGAGGTGAGCGTCTCCAGGATCGCCGCCTCGCGGTCGATCCAGCCGTGGGCGGCGGCCGCCTCGACCATCGCGTACTCGCCGGAGATGTTGTACGCCGCGACGGGGACCGGTACCGCGTCGCGCACCCGGCGCAGCACGTCGAGGTAGGCCAGGGCCGGCTTGACCATCACCATGTCGGCCCCCTCCTCGACGTCGAGCAGGGCCTCGCGCACGCCTTCGAGGGCGTTGGCCGGGTCCTGCTGGTAGGTGCGCCGGTCCCCCTCGAGGCACGAGTCGACGGCCTCGCGGAAGGGGCCGTAGAAGGCGGAGGCGTACTTCGCGGAGTAGGCCAGGATCGAGACGTCGCTGGCACCGGAGGCGTCCAAGGCGGAGCGGATCACCCGGACCTGCCCGTCCATCATCCCGCTGGGGCCGACCATGTCGACACCGGCCGCGGCCTGCGCGAGCGCCATCTGCGCGTAGATCTCGAGCGTGCGGTCGTTGTCGACGGCCCCCTCGGAGTCCAGCACGCCGCAGTGGCCGTGGTCGGTGAACTCGTCGAGGCACAGGTCGCTCATCACGGTGAGCGCGTCCCCGACCTCGGCCACCACGTCGGTGATCGCCAGGTTGAGGACGCCGGCCGGGTCGAGGGCACCCGAGCCGGTTGCGTCACGGGTGGCCGGGATCCCGAACAGCATCACCCCGCCCAGGCCCAGCTCGGCGGCCTCGT
Source organism: Nocardioides sp. Z21_20 (assembly GCF_059766585.1). NCBI lineage: Bacteria > Bacillati > Actinomycetota > Actinomycetes > Propionibacteriales > Nocardioidaceae > Nocardioides > Nocardioides sp. Z21_20. The sequence continues at coordinate 165,623 of NZ_JCBAJX010000007.1, read as the reverse complement.
GGGCGGCGGCGAGGAGGCTGGAGCGGGTGTGCTGGACGACGCCGGGCATCGAGCTGATCGGACGCGGCTCGTCGGCGTCCTCGCGCACGAACAGCGGCAGCACCAGCTGACGCGCCTCGAGGCTCGTCTCGGCCACCATCCGGCGCAACGACGACGTCCGGCGCAGGCGGCGCGGGCGCAGGACCGGGCCCTCGACGGGGCCCGGTCCGGTGGGGTACTCGACGACCATCAGCGATCAGCCCCCGTACGTACCCCCGCGCTCACGAGGAGGTCGCCTTGCGCCGCGTCGAGGGCTTGCGCTCCGAGGGGCGCGTGACCGGCTGGTCGGACTCCAGCAGCGCGGCCCGGCGGGTGGCGCCGAAGTCGGCCAGTGCGTCGGCCAGCACCTCGACCGAGGGCGAGGGGGCCAGCACGTCGACGCGCAGGCCGTGCTCCTCGGCGGTCTTGGCCGTGGCCGGGCCGATCACCGCGATGACCGTCGAGGGGTGCGGCTTGCCGGCGATGCCGACCAGGTTGCGCACCGTCGAGGACGAGGTGAACACGACCGCGTCGAACTTGCCGGTCTTGATGGCGTCGCGGGTCGGCGCCGGCGGCGGCGTGGCGCGCACGGTCCGGTACGCCGTGACGTCGTCACACTCCCAGCCGAGGTCGACCAGGCCGGCGACGAGGTTCTCGGTGGCGATGTCCGCGCGCGGCAGGAAGACCCGGTTGATCGGGTCGAGCAGCTCGTCGTAGGGCGGCCAGTCGGCCAGCAGCCCGGCCGCGGACTGCTCGCCGGAGGGCACCAGGTCCGCGCGCAGACCCCACGCCGCGATGGCGGCGGCGGTCTTGTCGCCGACGGCCGCGATCTTCAGCCCGGAGAACGCCCGCGCGTCGAGGCCGTACTCCTCGAACTTCTCGCGCACCGCGCGCACCGCGTTGACCGAGGTGAAGGCGATCCACTCGTAGCGGCCCTCGACCAGGCCGCGCACGGCCTTGTCCATCTGCTGGGGGTTGCGCGGCGGCTCGACCGAGATCGTCGGGACCTCCTCGGGCACCGAGCCGTAGCTGCGCAGCCGCTGGGAGAGCGTGCCGGCCTGCTCCTTGGTGCGCGGGACGAGGACCCGCCAGCCGAAGAGCGGCTTGGTCTCGAACCACGACAGCGTCTCGCGCAGGTTGACCACGTCGCCGATCACCGTGACCGCCGGCGGCGCGATCCGCGCGGTCCGCGCGTCGACGCCGATCCGCTCGAGCGTCGAGGTGACGGTCGCCTGGTTGGTGGTGGTGCCGACCCGGGTCATCGCGACCGGGGTGCGCGGGGAGCGTCCGGCCTCGATGAGCGCCTGGGCGACCTCGGCGATGGAGCCGACCGCCGAGAGCAGCACCAGGGTGCGGTCGTCGGCGTACTGGCGCCAGTCGACCTTCTCCCCGCAGGTCACCACCGCCACCTCGCGGTGGTTGCGGGTGGTGAGCGGGATGCCGGCGTAGGCCGGGACCGCGCTGACCGACGAGACGCCGGGGACGATCTCGAAGCCGATGCCGGCCTTGACGCAGGCCTGGGCCTCCTCCGGGCCGGAGGCGTAGACGAACGGGTCGCCCGCCATCAGCCGGACCACGCGGGCGCCGGTCTTGGCCCGCTTGACCACGACCTTGGCCCGGGCCGCGTGGGTCAGCGGCTGGCCGTCCTCGCCGAAGCCGCCGTCCACCAGGACGGGGCCCTGCGGGTCGACCTCGTTGCCGTCCTCGTCCAGCACGGGCTCGGGCAGCCCGAGCACGGTGCGGACAAGCGCGGCGTGCTCGGGGACCTCGGTGACGACGACCTCTGCCTCACGCAGCAGCTCGACCGCACGCACCGTGAGCAGCCCGGGGTCGCCGGGGCCGCTGCCCACGAACGACACCCAGCCGCGCAGCGCCGAAGGGGACCCCGGGGCGGGGTTGTGTCCTCCGGTCGTGCCAGGGGCCGACCCGTCGGTGGACGGGACGGAACTGGTGATCTTGCCTCGAGTCATGCGTGCTGCTTTCTCGCTGGTGTGTCGATCAGTTCGGCTGCGCCTTCGGCGAGCATGTCGGTGGCCAGCCGTCTTCCGAGAGCCACTGCCTCGGCCGGGGACCCGGTCGCGGACATTCGAACGGCGAGGCCGCCGTCGGCGGAGAGCGCCACGGCGCGGATCCAGAGCTCGTCGCCGTCCTCACCCTCGACGACCTCGGCCAGGGCACCCACCGGAGCCGAGCATCCGGCCTCCAGGGTGGCGAGCACGGCGCGCTCCGCGTCTACTGCCGTGCGGGTGGCCCGGTCCTCCAGCTGCCCGAGGGCGGCCAGCAGGTCCGTGTCGTCCGCGCGGCACTCGATGGCGAGCGCTCCCTGCCCGGGGGCCGGGAGCATCTGCAGTGGGTCGAGCGACTCGGTGACGACACCGAGGCGGCCGATCCGCGAGAGCCCGGCCCGAGCCAGCAGCACCGCGTCCACCTCCCCCGAGGTGACCTTGCCGATCCTGGTATCCACATTGCCACGGATTCCGACGATCTCCACACCGAGGCCGAGGGCCGCCAGCTGGGCGACCCGGCGCGGCGAGCCGGTGGCGACCTTGGCGCCCGCGGGCAGCTCACCCAGGGTCAGGCCGTCGCGGGCGACGACCACGTCGCGGGGGTCCTCGCGCAGCGGCACCGCGGCCAGCGCGATCCCGGCCTCGCTGCCGGTGGGCAGGTCCTTGAGGGAGTGCACCGCCACGTCGACCTCGCCGCGCAGCAGGGCGTCGCGCAGGGCGCTGACGAAGACCCCGGTGCCGCCCAGCTGGGCCAGCGGGGCGCGGTTGACGTCGCCCTCGGTGGAGACGTGCACCAGCTCGACCTCACGCCCGAGCCGATCGCGGATCAGGTCGGCGACCATCCCGGACTGGGTGGTGGCCAGCAGGGAGGCGCGGGTGCCCAGCCGGACGGGCGGCAGGGTGTCGCGGGATTCGGTGGTGCCGGATTCGGTGCTGCTCATTCCAGTCCCTCCGCTCGGGTGACGGCGTCGACGGCCTCGGGGTCGAGGGCGAAGAGCTCGGCCAGGGCCGCGGCGTAGGACACCGCACCGGTCTCGTTGGCCAATTCCTTGACGCGCACCGTGGGCTCGTGCAGGAGCTTGTCGGCCACCCGCCGTACGGCGTGCAGGACCTCGGCGCGCAGGGCCGGGTCGAGGTCGGGCAGGCGCCCGTCGAGGCGGGCGATCTCGGCGTCGACCACCGAGGTGGCCATCGTCCGCAGCGCCACCACGGTGGGCGTCACGCTGGCCTGGCGGCGGGCCGAGACGAAGGCGGAGACCTCCTGCTGCACGATCCGCCGGACACCGGCGACCTCGCGGCCGGCCTCGGTGTCGTGGAGCTCCTCGGCGAGCTGGCGCAGTCCGATCAGGCTCACCCCGGGCAGCTCGGTGACCAACGGGTCCACGTCGTGGGGCAGGGCGAGGTCGACGAGCACCAGCTCGCGCGCGGAGTCGCCGCGCGCCTGCTCGAGCATCGGGCGGGTGACGATGACGCCGGCGGCGCCGGTGCAGGAGATGACCAGGTCGGCGCCGGCGAGCTCGCCGGCGAGCTCGGCCAGCGGCCGGGTGCGCGCGCCGTACTGCTCGGCGAGGCGCTCGGCCTTGTCGGGCGTCCGGTTGACCACGGCGATGTCGCTGGCCCCCATCCGGGAGACGGTCGAGGTCGCCAGCGCGGCCATGGAGCCGGCGCCGACCACCACGACCCGCTTGCCGACCACGGTGCCGATCCGCACGGTGGCGCGCTCGAGGCCGGCGGTCACCAGCGAGGGCGCGGCGCGATCGATGTCGGTCTCAGCATGCGAACGCTTGCCCACGCGCAGCGCCTGCTGGAAGAGCACGTTGAGGGCCGGTCCGACCGTGCCCAGCTCCTGGCCCAGGCGCAGCGCGTCGCGGGTCTGGCCGAGGATCTGGCTCTCCCCGACGACCATCGAGTCGAGGCCGGCGGCCACCTGGAAGAGGTGGGAGACGGCTCCGTCGTCGTAGTGCACGTACAGGTGCGGCAGCATCGACTCGGTGCTCTCGCCGGCCCGCTCGATCAGCAGCCGGGAGACGTCCTCGACGCTGCCGTGGAAGCGCTCGACGTCGGCGTAGATCTCGAGTCGGTTGCAGGTGGAGATCACCGTCGCCTCGGTGACGTGCTCGCAGCTGGTGAGGTCGTGGATCAGCTTGGCCACGCCGTCGCCGTCGAGGGCGAGGCGCTCCAGCACGGCGACCGGGGCCGACCGGTGGGAGACGCCCACCACCAGGACGCTCATGCGGGCTCCCCGTGGATCGCGGGCTGCATCGACGGCTCAGCCGCGCTCGGCTGGTCCGGCTGGATGGGGGGCTGCATGTCGTGCGGCATTCCTGACTGAAGCGAGGGGGACTTGCGCTGCTGGTGGTAGGCCAGGATCTGCAGTTCCATGGACAGATCCACCTTGCGGACGTCGACGCCGGCCGGCACCGACAGCACGGTGGGGGCGAAGTTGAGGATGCTGGTGATGCCCACGGCGACCATCCGGTCGGCGACCGCCTGCGAGGCGGCGGCCGGCGTCGCGATGACCCCGATCGCCACGCCCTGCTCCACGACGACCCGCTCGAGGTCCTGCAGCGGGCGCACCTCGAGGCCGGCGACGACCTCCTCGTACTGCCCGGGGTCGGCGTCGAGCAGCGCGACCACGCGGAAGCCGCGGGTGCGGAAGCCGGAGTAGTTGGCCAGGGCGTGACCGAGGTTCCCGATCCCGACGATCACCACGGGCCAGTCCTGGGTCAGGCCGATCGCCCGGGCGATCTGGTAGCGCAGGTAGGCGACGTCGTAGCCCACGCCGCGGGTGCCGTAGCTGCCGAGGTGGGAGAGGTCCTTGCGGAGCTTGGCGCTGTTCACGCCGGCCGCCGTGGCGAGGTCCTCACTGGAACAGGTGGCGGTGCCCTGGTCGGCGAGGGCCGCCAGCGCCCGCAGATAGATCGGCAGACGAGCGACGGTCGCCTCGGGGATGTCCCGTGCGTCTGGGGAGGTCGGTGGGGTCACTGCTCTCGTCTCCAGCCGCACGAGACCGGCCTGGCAGTTTCCGGTCGTGGCGCCGTGCAGCCAGATCACTGTAGGAGTTTGTGAACGTGAGAACAAACCGAGCGGCGCTCAGGCCTAGCACATGTGAGATGACCCACCCGAAGTGGGTCCCCGTCTCAGCTGATGGGCGCCGCGCCCGCCGAACTCACCCGCGCAGAGCCGCCCGGAGCCGGTCGGCGCTGACCCGCCAGAAGTCGTGCTGACGCCCGTCGACGAGCGTCACCGGGACCTCCTCGCCGTAGCGGTGCTCCAGCGCGGGGTCGTCGTCGACGTCGATCTCCACGAAGCTCTCGCCCAGCTCGGCACAGACCTGCTGCACCACGGCTCTGGCCTCGTCGCACAGGTGGCAGTCCTGGCGGGTGTAGAAGGTGACGCGGGGCTGACCCGCGGGAGCGTCCGGCTCGGTCATGACACCAGCCTGACACAGCCGCGACGCTCGGCGCGCGAAGGTCGATCCCGCTACGCTCCCCCACGTGACACCCCCGCCCGGCGACAAGCACAAGCACCCGCTCCCGCGGGACCTGCGCCTGCGCTCGACCCTGGCCGGCGAGGCCGCCGCCTCGGCGGCGGAGGTGGAGAGCGCGCTGCTCACCCCGGCCGACCCGGGCGCCGCGGCGTTCTTCGACGTCGACAACACGATCATGCAGGGCGCGAGCATCTTCCACCTCGCCCGCGGCCTGCACCGTCGGCAGTTCTTCACGACGCGCGAGATCCTCGGCGCGGCATGGAAGCAGACCTACTTCCGCCTGGTCGGGGTCGAGGACCCCGTGCACGTCGCCCAGGCACGCGCCTCCGCGCTCTCCTTCATCGCCGGCCACACCGTCGAGGAGCTCGAGTCGCTGGGCGAGGAGATCTTCGACGAGGGGATGTCGCACCGGATCTGGCCCGGCACCCGGGCGCTGGCCCAGATGCACCTCGACCAGGGCCAGCGGGTCTGGCTGGTCACCGCGGCCCCGATCGAGATCGCCTCGATCATCGCGCGGCGCCTGGGCCTGACCGGCGCGATGGGCACGGTCTCCGAGCACGCCGACGGCGTCTACACCGGCCGCCTGGTGGGCGACCTGCTGCACGGCCCCGCCAAGGCCGAGGCGATCCGGGCGCTGGCCGAGCGCGAGAGCCTCGACCTGAGCCGGTGCTCGGCGTACAGCGACTCCGCCAACGACCTGCCGATGCTCGACCTGGTCGGCCACCCGGTGGCCATCAACCCCGACGCCCGCCTGCGCAGCCACGCCCGCGCGAACGGGTGGCGGATCCGCGACTACCGCACCGGCCGCAAGGCCGCCCGCCTCGGGCTGCTGGCGGGCGGCCTGGCGGGCGCCACCAGCGGGGCCGTCGCGGCCGGACTGACCCTGCGCGCACGCCACCGTCTCCTGCGCTGACCTGCACAGACGCGGCCCGGAGCCCGGCTCCCCCGGGGGCTGGACAATTGCCGTCGCTCGGTTCCCAACCGGACCTGCGCGACCTACCCTGTAGGCGGGCTTCCGGGGAGGGGCCTCAGGGGGAGGGTTCCACCATGCAGGCACGAGGCGACCTGGCTCGCGGGCTCGAGTCCCTGCGCGCCGCCGTGGCCGCGGCCCTGTGCGACCCCGTGCCGGTACCGGCCGGGCAGCCGGGCGGCGGGCCGCGCGGCCCGCGCGCGTCGCTGGCCTGGACCGCGCTGCTCTCCGAGGCCGCCGCCCGCGACGTCGAGATGCACTCCCCCGACTCGGCTCCGGGCTCGTCGGACTACGACGACGCCGAGCTGGCCGCGTCCTCGGAGGACGACGCCGCCGAGCGCAGCCGGCTGATCGCCCTGGTGGAGCTGGCCCGGCAGGGCGACAAGGACGCCTTCGGGCTGCTCTACGACCACTACCACGGCTCGGTCTACCGTTTCCTGTTCTACCGGACCCGCTCGGTGGCCCTGGCCGAGGACCTCACCTCCGAGACCTTCTTCCGCGCGCTGCGCAGCATGAGCAGCTTCCGTTGGCAGGGCCGCGACTTCGGCGCCTGGCTGATGACGATCGCCCGCAACCTCACCACCGACCACTTCAAGGCCGGGCGCACCCGTCTCGAGCTGACCACCGATGACATGGGCCAGCACGACGACGCGACCGAGGGGCCGGAGACCGCCGTGCTGGCCAGCCTCACCAACGAGGCGCTGCTCCTCGCGCTCAAGAAGCTCCCAGGCGAGCAGCAGGACTGCCTGGTGATGCGCTTCCTGCAGGGCATGAGCATCGCCGAGACGGCCGCGGTCCTCGGCCGCAGCGACGGCGCGGTGAAGCAGCTGCAGCTGCGCGGCGTCCGCAACCTCGCCAAGCTGATGCGCGAGGGGATGCGCGACTGATGGGCGCCCCGGTCGAGACCCCGCTCACAGCCCGCGCGCGCCGCGTAACCTCGCGCCGGCGCGCGTCGTTGAGGTGCACGTGGACGACCGCGGATCCCGGCACCTGTGCCGGGCCCCGGCCGGGGAGCACCACTGCAACGACAGGACTGACGGCATGACACCCGCGTGGACGACGCGCCGACGCGCCGACGAGTTCGAGGCCTCGCTCGAGGGGCGCCCGAGCGACCGCCCCGACGACGCCCGCTATGCCGAGCTGCTCGAGGTCGTCTCGGCCGTGCGCTCGCTGCCCCGCCCCGAGCCCCGCCCCGAGTTCTCGGCGTCCCTGCGCGAGCGACTGATGGCTGAGGCCGACACCGTGCTGGTGCCCCGCGACCGCTCGGTCGAGGAGCGCCTCGCCCTGCCGGTGCGCGACCGCAGCCGGCGCGACCGGCGCCTGGCCGTCGCCGCCGGGGCGTTCGTGCTGGTCGGGGCGACGAGCTCGATGGCCGTGGCGTCGCAGGACGCGCTTCCGGGCGAGACCCTCTACCCGGTGAAGCGGGCGATCGAGGAGGTGCGCACCGACATCACCCTCGACGACACGTCCCGGGCGCACGCGCTGCTCGACCGGGCCACCGACCGGCTCGCCGAGACCACGAGGCTGGCCGCGCAGAACCCGGACGCCCTTGACTCGGCCACGCCCCTGACCGACTTCACCGACCAGGCACGCCGCGGCTCCGCCCTCCTGCTCGAGCAGTACGACGAGACCGGCGACGAGCAGCTGATCACCGACTTGCGGGACTTCACCGCCACCAGCATGTCGTCCCTGGAGCTGCTGGAGGCCAGCCTCCCGCGAGAGGCCGCCCCGGCGCTGCGCGCCGCGGCGCAGGCCGTGCAACAGATCGACGCCCAGGCCCTGTCCGCGTGCCCCACCTGCGGCCAGGCCGTGGTGGTGATCCCCCAGGACCTCTACGACGCCGGCCAGGACCCGGCCGAGGACCCGCGGCCGAGCGCCGAGGCCACGCCGAGCGACGCGCCGCGACCGCCCAAGGCCTCTCCCACGGTGCGGGTGCCGGACTTCGCCCCCGAGGCACTGCCTCCGGGGAGCATGACCGGCCCCTCCGGCGCCCCGGCACCCACCGGCGCTCCGGGCCCCCAGCCGGCGCCCCCGTCGGCGGGGACGACCGAGCGCCCGGGCCCGCTCACCAGCCTCCTGGGCGGTGGCGCCGACCCCTCGAAGAGTCCGCTGGGCGGTCTGCTGTCGCCGGTCACCGAGGCGGTCGACGACCTGACCGCCGGGCTGGGACTCGATCTCGGCCCGCTGCTCGGACAGCCTCCGCGGAGCCCGAAGCCCGCACCGCGGGGCCCCTCGCCCTCTCCCTAGCCGGGAGTCGGAGTCGGCGCGGTAGCCGCCGGGTCGGTTCCGCCTCAGCCGAAGACCGACGGGCGATCCATCAGCAGCCGGTAGAGGGTCTGCTGGATGGTCTCGCGCACCTGGTCGGTCACGTTGAAGACCAGCATCGGGTCGTCGGCCGCTCCGGCCTCGTAGCTGTCGGTGCCCACCGGCTCGCCGAACTCCATGATCCACTTCGACGGCAGTGGCACCAGCCCCAGCGGGCCGAGCAGCGGGAACGTCGGCGTGATCGGGATGTAGGGCAGGCCGAGCACCCGGGCCAGGGTGGGCAGCTGTCCGACCATCGGGTAGATCTCCTCGGCGCCGACCACCGACAGCGGGATGATCGGCACGCCGGTGCGCAGCGCTGCCGAGACGAAGCCGCCGCGTCCGAAGCGCTGCAGCTTGTAGCGCTCGGAGTAGGGCTTGCCGATGCCCTTGAAGCCCTCGGGCCACACCCCGACCAGCTCGCCGCCGGCCAGCATCCGCTCCGCGTCGGCGTTGCAGGCCAGGGTGGCCCCGCTCTTGCGGGCCAGACTGCTCACCGCGGGCAGCCGGAAGACCAGGTCCGCCCCCAGCGGGCGCAGGAAGCGCCCGGTGTGCTCGTGGATGGTGGCCATCGTCATCAGCCCGTCGACGGGCAGGGTGCCGGAGTGGTTGGAGACCACCAGCGCGCCGCCCTCGATGGGGATGTTCTCGACGCCGCGCACCTCGATGCGGAACCACTTCTCCGCGATCGGTCGCAGCGCGGCGAGCAGGAAGCGCTCGGTGAGCTCGGTGTCGAAGCCGTACTCGTCGACGACGTAACCACCGCTCACCCGTCGCCGCAGGAAGGCCAGGAAGCGGGCCAGCTGCGGCTCCCACTGGTCGCCCCAGACCTCGCGGGAGGCGTGCTGGAAGGCATCGAGCCAGTCCCCGACGGGGATTCCCGTGGTCGGCTGGCGGTCCTTGGCGGTGACCGGCTCGCGCACGGTCTCCTGCTCCTCCGCCTCGGTGACCTCGGCGGGAGGCGGCGGGGCGGCTGCTGCCGGCGGGGCTGCTGCTGCCCGGGGGCGGGCGCTCTGGCCGGCCAACCCGCGGGCGGCGCTCGACGGACGCTTGCCCGTGCCGCGCCCGGGCTGGCCCCGGGTGCCGATCGGAATGATCTCGGCGTCACCCATGCGGGCCTCCGGGGTCGGTGTCGGCGAGCGGAGCCATCGTCCGGGACATCCCCGCGAGGAGCCGCTCGGCCGGGTTCTCGGTGGCGAAGGGGGCAGAGAAGTCGGCGAACGCCTCGGCGGTGGTGAAGCGAGGATGGAAGCCCAGTCGCTCGCGCATCCGGGCGGTGTCGACGCCGCGGCCGTAGGTCAGCAGGGCGATCTGCTCGCGGGAGAGCTCCAGCAGCCGGGCCGAGCGCACCACGGAGCCCAGCCGCTCGAAGGCGAAGCCGGGGACCGGGACCGAGGGGCGACCCAGCCGGCGCACCGCCTGGGAGAGCAGCAGCACCCCGTCACCGGCGACGTTGAACGTGCCGGGGGTGCCGGCGCGTACGGCGTGACCCAGCGCCTCGAGCAGGTCCTGCTCGTGCAGGAACTGCAGGCGCGGGTCGTGGCCGAGCACGGTGGGGATGACCGGGAGCCGGAAGTAGGCGGCCGTCGGACTCGTCACGTGCGGGCCGATCACGTTCGCACACCGCAGCGTGGTGACGCTGACGTCCGGGCGACGGCGCGCGAAACCGCGGACGTAGCCCTCCACCTCGAGGGCGTCCTTGGCGTAGCCGGAGCCGGGAACCCGCTTGGGCTCCATCTCCTCGGAGAACATCGCCGGATCCCGGCTGCTCGCGCCGTACACCGTCGTCGTCGACTTCACCACGAGCTGCCGCAGGCCGGGGGCCTTCTGGCAGGCGGCGAGGAGCTGCATCGTCCCGATGACGTTGAGCTCCTTCATCGAGTGCCGACCCCCGGCTGGGCCGGGGGTCGAGATCACGCTCATGTGGACGACGGTGTCGACGTCCTCTTTGGCGATGATCTTCGCGATGACGGGGTTGCGGATGTCGGCCCGGACGAACGAGACATCACCGATGTCCCCTCGCGGGGGGACGACATCCACGCCGATGACCCGGTCGATCGCCGGGTCTGCGGCCGCGGATCGCGCGAATCGCCTACCGAGGTCCCGTGAGACCCCGGTGACGAGCACGACCCTGGCCACGGACCGGCTACTTGCCGAGCTTGCGGCGCTGCACGCGCGTCTTCTTGAGCAGCTTGCGGTGCTTCTTCTTGGCCATGCGCTTGCGCCGCTTCTTGATGACAGAACCCACGGGGAAACCTTTCACGTCTGCGTCACTCCGGCCGGTGCCTGGAGAACCCCGACAGCCTAGCCGCCGGTGCCCGCCGAGCAGAATCGAGCGTGCCCGTGCTCACCATGTGGCACCGGACACGGGGCCTCAGCCGGCGTCGAAGAAGCTCTTGCGCAGGTAGTTGTGCACGTCCTCCTCGACCACGCGGAACGATCGTCCGACGCGCACCGCGGGGAGCTCCCCGTTGTGGACGAGCCGATAGACGGTCATCTTCGAGACGCGCATCATCGTCGCGACCTCGGCAACGGTCAGGAACCTCACCTCGGAAATGTCCCCGGACGAGCTGCCAGCCATGGTGCACCGCACTTTCCTGCAGCGCGCCCCGAGCTTCCCCGCTCGCGGACCGTCGCGCCGTCGTCGTGAGAATAGGGCCTGATGTGACTCCTGGGGAAGAGGACGACTCAGAATTTGTCCGCGCTGCGGCGTGTCGAGTTGCTTTGCGGTCAGACGGGGACGGGGCAACGACCGGTCAGGGCAGCGGATCCAGACCGTGCAGCGGGAAGACCTGAGTCCTGGTCGCATTGATGGCCCGGTCCAACCAGGTCTCCGGGTCGTAGCCCTCGGCCCAGCTGCGGTAGGCCGGCGTCCGCCCGTCGGTGAGCCGGTGGGGCGCGGTGCGGCCCAGGCTCCTGGCCACGTGGTCGCGCCAGTCCCCCGGGGTCTCGGTGCGCGGATCCAGCGGACGGCCACCGACGATGGCCAGCAGGTGGGTCCAGGCCCGCGGCACGACCTCGACGATCGCGTAGCCCCCGCCGCCGGTGGCGACCCAGCGTCCCTGCGCCACCTCGTGGGCCAGGTCGTGCAGCGCCAGGTACGTCGCGCGCTGGCCGTCGACGGTCAGCATCAGGTGGGCCAGCGGGTCCTCGATGTGGGAGTCGCAGCCGTGCTGGGTGACCAGCACCTCGGGCTTGAACTCGCGCAGCAGCGGCGGCACCACCGCGTGGAAGGCACGCAGCCAGCCGGCGTCCGAGGTGCCCGGCGGCAGCGCCACGTTGACCGCGGTGCCCTGCGCCTCGCGACCGCCGAGGTCCTGGGGGAAGCCGGTGCCGGGGAACAGCATCTGCCCGGTCTCGTGCAGCGAGATCGTCAGCACCCGCGGGTCGTCCCAGAAGATCCGCTCCACGCCGTCGCCGTGGTGCACGTCGACGTCGACGTAGGCCACCCGCTGGGCGCCGGAGTCGAGGAGGTGCTGGATGCCCACGGCGACGTCGTTGTAGAGGCAGAACCCGCTGGAGCGGTCGCGCATCGCGTGGTGCAGCCCGCCGGCGATGTTGACGCTGTGCAGCGACTCCCCGCTCCAGACCTGGCGGAACGCCTCCAGGCTGGCGCCGACGACGTGGGCCCCGGCCAGGTGCATGTCGGGGAAGACCGGGTTGTCGTCGCTGCCGAGGCCGTGCTGGAAGTCGGCCCCACCGTGGCGGCCGCAACGCTCCAGCGCCTCGATCAGGGCGGGGTCGTGCACGGTCGCGATCTCGTCGGAGCTCGCCATCGGCGCCGCGACGAGCCGCAGGCCACCGGGCCCGGTGACCCCGAGCTGGTCGGCGAGGCGCATGGTGAGGTCCACCCGCACCGGCGACATCGGGTGGGTAGGACCGAAGTCGTACTCCGTGAGGCTCTGGTCGAAGACGACCGTCGCACGACCTTCACAGCCTTCCATGCCGGCGACCCTACCCCCGGATCCGCGCCGCGTGCGGGTGCCGCGGCGTACGATGCGCGGGTGCCCGACCTCGCGACGTCCCAGCCGACGTCCCCCGCCCTCACCTGGTGGCTCGCCTGACCGGCGGACCACCTGCTCGAGCACGCACCTCGACACCACGGCCGCCTGCGGGCGGCCGTTCGGCATCCTCACCGGCACCTCCCGCGGGCACGATTCCCAGGAGAACCACATGATCACCGCTCCCCTCACCCGCACGCGGACCCTGTCGCTACTCAAGCCCAGCGGCGGACTGACCCTGGGCAACCTGCTCGGGGCGCTGCGCCCGATGGCGCGCGCCCAGGACGAGCAGGAGGGGTTCTACGGCGTGGCCGACCTGCACGCGCTGACGGTGCCGCACGATCCGGGGCGGCTGCGCGCCCTGACCACCGAGCTGGCCACGATGATGCTGGCGGTCGGGCTGGAGCGCAGCACGCTCTTCGTGCAGAGCCAGGTCAGCGCCCACGCCGAGCTCGCCTACCTGCTCGAGTGCACCGCGCACACCGGGGAGCTGGGCCGGATGATCCAGTTCAAGGAGAAGGGCCGCGAGCAGCCCGCGACCAGGGTCTCGCTCTACACCTACCCGGTGCTGATGGCCGCCGACATCCTGCTCTACCGCCCGGCGCGGGTCCCGGTCGGCGCCGACCAGCGCCAGCACGTGGAGCTCACCCGTGACCTCGCCCAGCGGTTCAACAACACCTACGGCCCGGTCTTCACCGTCCCGGAGATCACCACCCCACCGGCCGGGGCCAGGATCATGGACCTGCAGGACCCGACCACCAAGATGGGCAAGTCCAACGCCGACGGGGCCGGCGTGATCCGCCTGCTCGACCCGCCCGACGTCGTACGGCGCAAGGTGGCGCGCGCGGTCACCGACTCCGACACCGGCGCCGAGGCCGTGCGCCACGACCGCGAGACCAAGCCGGGCGTGACGAACCTGCTCGAGATCCTCACCGCCTGCGGGGGCAGCGCCGACGGCATCACGACGTACGGCGCCCTCAAGCAGGCCGTGACCGATGCCGTGATCGCCGAGCTCGAGCCGCTCCAGGCGCGCTACGTGGCCCTGTCCGCGGACCTCGCCCACGTCTCCAACGTCTTCGGCGCCGGCGCCGCGCACTGCCGCACCGTCACCGCCCCCGTGCTCTCCGCCGCCAAGACCGCCATGGGCCTCGTCTAACCGCCCCGCCCCGCCCCGCCCCCGCGCGCCGCGCGCCGCGCCCCCGCGCGCCGACGCCCATGTAACGCGGGGTTATGCCCACTACCGCAGCGTCACAACGCCGTGGCAGTGGGCATAACCCCGCGTTACAGCCCGCGGCCCGGGCGCCGGCGGGGCGGCGAGGCGGGTCAGGAGCCTTCGGCGAGGGCGCGGGAGCGGTCGCGCGCGGCCTCCATCGCGGTGAGGAAGGCGGCGCGCACCTTGTGGTCCTCGAGCTCGCGCAGCGCGGCGGCGGTGGTGCCACCTGGCGAGGTGACCTGCTCGCGCAGCACCGTGGGGTGGGTGCCGGTCTCGCGCAGCATCTTGCCCGAGCCGACGACGGTCTGGATGACCAGCTCGGTCGCGGTGGCCCGCGGCAGGCCGAGGTGGACACCGGCCTCGATCATCGACTCCACGACGAAGAACACGTAGGCGGGTCCGGAACCGGAGATCGCGGTGACCGCGTCCTGCTGGCGCTCCGGGATGCGCAGCACCTTGCCGGTCGAGGCCATCAGCGACTCGGCCTCGGCGAGGTCGGCGTCGTCGCAGTGCGAGCCCGGCGAGATCGCCGCCATCCCCTCGTCGACGAGGGCGGGGGTGTTCGGCATCACCCGGACCACGGCCACCCCCTCGGGCACCCGCGCCTCGATGAACCCGGTGGTGATGCCGGCGGCCAGGGAGACCAGCAGCTGGCCGGGGCGCAGCTCGGGGGCGATCTCGGCGAGCACGTCGGCCATGTCCTGCGGCTTCACCACCAGCGCGAGGGTGTCCGCGCGGCGGGCCGCCTCGAGGTTGTCCACGACCGCCACGCCGTAGCGCTCCTCGAGCTCGCGGGCGCGCTCGGGGCGCTTCTCGCCGACCAGCAGCTGGTCGACGCGCCGTCCGGCCCGGACCAGGCCGGAGAGCAGGGTCTCCCCCATCACTCCGGCGCCGATGATCGCGGTCTGCTTCATGTGCCCCACTCTCCGCCGACGCCCGGCGTCGGTCTCCGGTGACCGGCGGCGGCGCCGTCGGTCGGTCAGTCCTTGCTGATCAGCGACCTGAGGAAGAACCCCACGTTGCGCGGCCGTTCGGCCAGGCGCCGCATCAGGTAGCCGTACCACTCGCGACCGTAGGGGACGTAGACCCGCACTGTCTCACCGGCCTCGACCAGCCGGCGCTGCTCCTCGGGGCGGATCCCGTAGAGCATCTGGAACTCATACGACCCCTGCGCCCGGCCGAACCGGCTGGCCAGCGCGCCCGCGATGCGCAGCAGGCGCGGGTCGTGGGTCGCGATCATCGGGTAGCCCTGCCCCGCCATCAACACCTTGAGGCAGCGGACGAAGGAGCGGTCCACCTCGAGCCGGCTCCCGAAGGCGACCTCCTCCGGCTCGTTGTAGGCGCCCTTGCACAGCCGCACCCGCGAGCCCTCGTAGGCCAGGTCACGGCAGTCGGCCTCGGTACGGCGCAGGTAGGCCTGCACCACGGCACCGGTCTCGGGGAAGTCCTTGCGCAGGTCGCGCAGGATCGCCAGCGTGGAGTCGGTGGTGCGGTGGTCCTCCATGTCGAGGGTGATCGTCGTGCCGGCGTTGCGGGCGGCCCGGCAGATGGTCCGGGCGTTCTCCAGCGCCACCCGGTGTCCCCCCTCGGGCGCGACCTCTCGGGGCAGCGCCTGGCCGATCGCCGACAGCTTCAGCGACACCTCGGCGCTGCGCGAGAGACCCCGCTTGGCGAGCTGGTCGAGGAGCTGGAGGTAGGCATCGACGGTGGCGGTGGCCTGAGCGAGCTCCTCGGTGTCCTCGCCCAGGTAGTCGAGCGAGACCTGCAGCCCGTCCTCGGCCAGCTGGGCGGCCACCTCGACCGCCGCCTCGAGCCGTTCCCCGGGGACGTAGCCGCGGACCACCCCGGCGGACGCGGGAAGGGTGGTGACGAGACGCTTGACCCGGCCGCTGCGCGCGAGCAGCAGCAGGGGCTGGCGGAGCACGGACATGGTCCTCCCTGGAGGCGAGGCCCGCACCGTCGCGGGGCCACCGCCACAGGCTACGCCGTACGGCGATGCCGGGGGCGCCGCCGAGGCTCAGGGCGTCGCGGTGACAGCGAGGTGCTGGCGGGCGAACTCGAGCGACTCGATGAGGTCCCGCTCGCGCTCGGCCCGGTCGGCGGCCCGCCGGGTGTTGATCTCGAGGACCACGTGGCCGGCGAAGCCGCTGCCGCCCAGCTCACGCAGCAGCTGCGCCGCGGGCATCGTGCCGCGCCCCGGCACCAGGTGCTCGTCCTTGGCCGAGCCGGTGCCGTCGGTGAGGTGGATGTGGCGCAGCCGCGCCCCGAGCCGCTGCGCCATCGCCATCGGGTCGTCGCGCGCGATGGCGGCGTGGGAGAGGTCGAGGGTGGTGTTGCGGTAGTCCTCCTCGGAGGGGTCCCGGCCGGGCAGGTACATCTCCATCCCGCGGCGCTGCGAGGCACGCCAGGGGTACATGTTCTCGACGGCGAAGGCGATCCCGGTCGACTCCTCGAGGGAGGCGATCCCCTCCACGAAGTCGCGCGCGTACTCGCGCTGCCAGCGGAACGGCGGGTGCACGACGACCACGTCCGCGCCGACGCTGTGAGCCATCTCGGCCGAGCGGTCCAGCTTCCCCCAGGGGTCGGTCCCCCAGACCCGCTGGGTGAACAGCAGACACGGGGCGTGCACCGCGCACACGGGCATCTCGTGGTGCTCGGAGAGCTGCTGGATCGCCGAGGTCTGCTGACTCAGGGCGTCGATGCCCACCATCACCTCGACGGCGTCGTAGCCCAGCGTCGCGGCGTAGGCGAACGCGTGAGCCGTCGACTCCGGGTAGACCGAGGCTGTGGAGAGCCCGACCAGGGAGTTGCTGCTCACGCGACCACCGCCTCAGTCCAGGAATTCCAGTCGGTCGAATCGATCGAGGATCAGGCCCTCGCGCAGCGCCCACGGGGAGATCTCCAACGCGGGGAGGTCGAAGATGTCCATCACCGCCTCGGCCACCAGGGCTCCGGGGACGATCTGGTGGGCACGGCTCGGCGAGACGCCGGGCAGCGCGCAGAGCTCGTCGTAGGGCATCGCGATCAGCTTGGGCAGCCACGGCGCCAGCGCGTCGGCGCGCAGGGTGCGCGTAACGAGGGGCCCCTGGTCCGAAGGCGCCGCGCCGCAGATGCGCGCCAGCGAGCGGAACGTCTTCGAGCTTCCCGCGGCACGGTCGGGAGCGCCGTCGCGCAGCAGGCGGCCTGCGTCGCGGGCGATGGTGGCGCGGATCGTCCGGCGCAGCGAGCGGACGGTCTCCTCGTCGGGGCTGCCGTGCGGGAACCACTCGCGGGCCAGTCGGGCGGCGCCGAGCGGTACCGACCACGCCACGGCCGGTGACTCGTCGGTGCCGCCGGCGATCTCGAGAGAGCCGCCGCCGATGTCGAACACCGCCAGCCGACCGGCCGACCACCCGAACCAGCGGCGTACGGCGAGGAAGGTCAGCCGCGCCTCATCGGCCCCGGAGAGGACCTCGATCCGCACGCCGGTGCGCTCGTGCACCTCGTCCAGGACGGCGTCGGCGTTCACGGCGTCGCGCACCGCCGACGTCGCGAAGGACAGCATCTCCTCGCAGCCCTTGTCCTCGGCCACGAGCACCGACTCGGCGGCGAACGCCGTCAGCGCGTCGATGCCGGTCTGCGAGACCGCGCCGGAGTCGTCGAGGTGCTCGGCCAGCCGCAGCGGCCGCTTGTGGGAGTACGCCGGCAGCGGGGCCGCGCCACCGTGGGCGTCCACCACCAGCAGGTGCCCCGTGTTGGAGCCGATGTCGAGCACGCCCAGACGCATGCCTCCACGCTAGCCCCTGGGGGGAAGTAGGTTGGCGGTGTGCCCGAAGTCGACCTCGTCTTCCCCCGTGCCTGGATCGAGTTCGCCGATCCCGCCGACGACGCCCAGGTGTTCCGCTGCGACCTGACCTGGCTCACGTCGAGCTACACGTGCATCTTCGGCCAGGGCTGCCCGGGGATCTATGCCGATGCCCCGGACGTCGGCTGCTGCACGCTGGGGGCGCACTTCTCCGACGCCGACGACGAGGAGCGCGTCGCGTCGTACGTGGCCAAGCTCGACGACGTGCTGTGGCAGCACCGCCCGGGCGACGCGCCGCCGACCCGCGAGCAGTGGGTCGAGGTGGACGACGAGGGCGAGCGCAAGACGCGCACCATCGAGGTCGACGGCCAGCGCGCCTGCATCTTCCAGAACCGGCCCGACTTCCACGCCGGGGCCGGGTGCGCCCTGCACGCGCTGGCGTACGTCGAGGGCCGCAACCCGCTGGAGACGAAGCCCGACGTCTGCTGGCAGCTGCCGATCCGGCGCACCTTCCGCGACGTCGAGCGCCCCGACGGCACGGCGTACACCGAGGTCTCGATCGGGGAGTACGACCGCCGCGGCTGGGGCTCGGGAGGCCACGACCTCGACTGGTACTGCTCGGGCAACACCGAGGCGCACGTCGGCGTCGAGCCGGTCTTCGTCACCAACGAGCCCGAGCTGGTCGAGCTGATGGGCCGCCCCGCCTACGACGAGCTGGTGCGCCACTGCGAGGCCCACCTGCGCTCGCGCTCGGCGCTGGCGCTGCACCCCGCCGACCCCCGCTGACGCCGGCGCACGTCGTACCGCTCCCCCGGCCTCGGTTCCCTGCCCGACCGCCCACCCCCTCCGTTGGGGACCAAACGGTGAGGAATCCCGACTTCGGCACGCCGTTGGGGACCAAACGGCGACCCCACCGCCAACTCGGAAAAATGTGTGCCTACTCCCACAATTCTGTCTCGACGTCAAGAGACCAGACCCCGATGTGACGAGCCAATCAGTACCGGTAAACAATGTTCACATGCGCCTGGACCACCTCTCCTTCGCCGCCGGGCCGGACGGCCTCGCCAGCACCGCTCAGCGCCTCGGGGGGCTGCTCGGCCGGGAATTCGTCGACGGCGGTGTGCATCCCCGCTTCGGGACCCGGAACATGACTTTCCCGCTCGGGGGTGACACCTACCTCGAGATCGTCGAGGCACTGGACCACCCCGCGTCGGACAAGGCCCCCTTCGGCCAGGCCGTCCGCGCCCGCTCCGCCCTGGGCGGCGGCTGGCTCGGCTGGGTGGTGGCCGTCAAGGACATCGCCACCGTCGAGCAGCGTCTGGGCCGCGAGGCGGTGCAGGGCAACCGGCACCGCCCCGACGGCACCGAGCTGCGCTGGAAGCAGATCGGCGTGCACGGCCTGATCGCCGACCCGCAGCTGCCGTTCTTCGTGGAGTGGGAGACCCCCGCCGAGCTGCACCCCGGCGCCGGGGCCGGGGCCGACTACACCCTCGCCTGCCTGGAGATCGCCGGCGACCCGCACCGGGTCAGCGAATGGCTGGGCGAGACCGTCGAGGCTCCGCTGGAGGACATCAAGGTCGATTGGGTCGCCCCGAACGGCACGCCCGGCATCCTCGCCGCCCAGATCCACACCCCCGGCGGCCTGGTCCGGATCTGATGTCGTCGCCCGGTCACCCGACCGGGGTGGCCGGTCCGCGGTGAGTCGCCCGGCCGGCCTGCCCGCCGGCGCTCACCCCAGCCCGAACATCTGGCACCACACCGCCACCTACGAGCTGGAGAACCACGCCGTCGACCCGGAGCGGCGCATCGAGGCCGCGATGGCCGAGGTCGCCGGCTGGCAGGGGCGCACCCTCCTCGATCTCGGCTGCGGGACCGGCTTCCACCTCCCGCGCTGGGCCGAGCAGGCCACCCGCGTGTACGGCGTGGAGCCTCACCCCGACCTGGCCGCGCTGGCCCGGCGCCGTACCCGCCGACTCGACCGGGTGACGGTGCTCCAGGGCACCGCCCAGGACATCCCGCTGCCCGATGCCAGCGTCGACGTCGTGCACGCCCGGTGGGCCTACTTCTTCGGGCCCGGCTGCGAGCCGGGGCTCGCCGAGCTCTCCCGGGTCGTACGACGTGGCGGCAGCGCGTTCGTGATCGACAACGACGCCACCCGCTCCACGTTCGGGGGATGGTTCCGGCGCGGGTACCCCGAGATCGACCCGCTCGCCGTCGAGCGCTTCTGGTCGTTGCACGGCTGGTCGCGCACCCCGCTCGACGTCCGCTGGAGCTTCGCCTCGCGCGCGGACCTGGAGAGCGTCGTGCGCATCGAGTTCACCGCCGACCTCGCCGAGGAGCTGATCGCCGAGCACGCCGGGCTGGAGGTCGACTACGCGGTGAACCTGTGGTGGCGCCACTTCTAGCGACCGCCCGCAGCTGACCCGAAGGGCGGGCGCTCAGCTGGAGCCGCGCACCGCCAGCGTGGGGGCGAGCAGCACTCCGCGCGAGCGGATCGGCGGATGGCCCAGCAGCCGCTGCAGGGCGGCGACGATCTCGACGGCCACCTGCTCCAGCGGCTGGCGCACCGAGGTCAGCCCGGGGGTCATCACCTGCGCCACCTGGGAGTCGTCGAAGCCGACGACCGCGACGTCCTGTCCGGCGCGCAGGCCGCGCTCGGCGAGCGTGTGCATGACTCCCATCGCCAGCGTGTCCGAGGCGCACATGAAGGCCGTGGGCCGGGCCTCGTCGAGCAGCACCGAGGAGGCCTCGCGACCGCTGGAGACGGTGTCCTCGACCCGTGACGCCAGGCCGGTGGTGGGCAGCCCGCGGTCGTGCAGGGCGCGTGCCCAGCCCAGCCGCCGGTCCTCCCCCAGCCGGGAGTCCTTGCGCCACCCGATCCAGGCGATCCGGGTGTGCCCGCGCTCGAGCAGGTGCCGGGTCCCGAGCTCGGCGCCCACCGCGCCGTCGACGTCGACCCACGGGTGGGTCGCGCCCGGCTGGTCCCAGGGCCGACCGAATGCCACGAACGGCGCCCTGCGGGCCTCCAGCCACTCGGCCTGGGGATTGCCCAGGAACGTGTCGGTGGCGACGAAGGCGTCCACCGCGTTGGAGCGGAGCAGGTCCTCGTAGCCCGCCACCGGGTCGTCGGGGTCGCCGGCGAAGAGCAGCACGTGGTACCCGGCCACCCGCGAGGTCTCGACCAGGGAGTGCACGAACCGGTCCATCGCGGCGTTGGCGGTGTGCTCCTGTCCGGGGGCATACCGCAGGCCGATCAGGTGGGAGGTGCGGGTGCGCAGGTTGCGCGCCGCCCGGTTGGGCGAGTAGCCGAGCTCACCGATCACCGTGCGGACCCGCACCAGGGTCTCGGGGCGCAGCAGGTCGGGGTTGTTCAGGGCGTTGGACACCGTCTGGCGCGAGACTCCCGCGCGCTCGGCGACGTCTGCCAGGGTGGGCGGCACGCCGAGGGACACGCGTGAGCCGCTGCGTGACATCCCCACCCCTTGATCGTTCCAATCGATGCTTCTGGCGCAACTATCGGCGTTGTCGCGGCCCTCGTCAACAGCTGTCCCGGCCGTGCCACGTCACACCTGGGGACGACGCGCTCCGGGCTGTCGGCGCCATGTCCTAGCGTGCCTGTCATGAGCAGAGCCACCGCCAAGACCCGCACCCGTCCGGCCTACCGCTGCGCCGAGTGCGGGTGGGAGACCGCCAAGTGGGTCGGCCGCTGCGGAGAGTGCCAGGCCTGGGGCTCGGTGGCGGAGACCGCCGTCGTGGCCACCCGATCCGCGGCCGGGCCCGTCACCACGCCGGCGGTCCCGATCGGGGAGGTCTCGGTGGCGGAGTCGCAGTTCCGCTCCAGCGGGGTCCCCGAGCTCGACCGGGTGCTCGGCGGCGGGCTGGTGCCCGGCGCCGCGATCCTGCTCGCCGGCGAGCCCGGGGTCGGCAAGAGCACGCTGCTGCTGGAGGTGGCCGCCCAGACCGCCCGCCTGCGCCAGCGCACCCTCTACATCACCGGTGAGGAGTCGGCGTCGCAGGTGCGGCTGCGCGCCGACCGCACCGGGGGCGTCCAGGATGAGCTCTACCTCGCCGCCGAGACCGACCTGGCGGCGGTGCTCACCCACATCGAGGAGGTCCGCCCGACCCTGATCGTGGTCGACTCGGTCCAGACCATCAGCGCCTCGAGCGTGGACGGGGTCCCGGGCGGGGTCACCCAGGTCAAGGAGGTCGCCGCGGCGCTCATCCGGGTCGCCAAGACCCGCAACATCACCACGGTGCTGGTCGGCCACGTCACCAAGGACGGCACCATCGCTGGGCCCCGCGTCCTGGAGCACCTGGTCGACGTCGTCCTGCACTTCGAAGGCGACCGCAACTCCCGCTTCCGGATGGTGCGGGCGATGAAGAACCGGTTCGGCCCGGTCGACGAGGTCGGCTGCTTCGACCTGTCCTCCGAGGGCATCACCGCGGTCACCGACCCGACCGGGCTCTTCGTGGAGAACCATCAGCAGCAGGTGCCCGGGACCTGCGTCGCGGTGACGATGGAGGGGCGCCGTCCGCTGCTGGCCGAGGTGCAGTCCCTGGTCACCCACAGCGCGGCCGAGCGTCCCCGTCGTACGACGTCGGGGCTGGACTCCTCCCGCGTGGCGATGGTGCTGGCGGTGCTGCAGCAGCACTGCGGCATCCGGCTGCACAGCCACGACGTGTTCGCCTCCACCGTCGGCGGGGCCAGACTGGTCGACCCCGCCAGCGACCTGGCCATCGCGGTGGCGCTGGCCTCCGCGACGTACGGCGAGCCGGCCCCGCTCGGAGTCGCCGCGATCGGGGAGATCGGCCTGGCCGGTGAGCTGCGCCGGGTGCGCGACCTCCCCCAGCGCCTGGCCGAGGCCGCCCGGCTCGGTTTCCGGGTCGCGGTGGTCCCGGGAAGCCACGAGAAGAAGGTCCGCAGCCCCGAGTCGTGGACCGTCGACGGCATGCGGGTGCTCGACGTGCCCAACGTCGCCTCGGCGCTGCGACTCCTGCATCTCGCAGGTCCCCGCCCCACGGGCCCGCGTCCCCTAGACTGACGCCGGCGGCGGAGGTCTGCTGCCGCATGCTTACAGGAGATCGGGGACGTCGTGGTCGGCATCGAGCGTTCCGAGGACACGCTGCGTCTTCGGGCCACCCTGGCGTCGATCGCCCCCGGCACAGCGCTGCGTGACGGCCTGGAGCGGATCCTGCGCGGACGCACCGGCGCGCTCATCGTGCTGGGCCTGGACAAGACGGTGGAGTCCATCGCGACCGGCGGGTTCACCCTCGACGTCCCGTTCACCGCCACCGGGCTGCGCGAGCTGGCGAAGATGGACGGCGCGATCATCCTGGACAAGGACGTCACCCGCATCCACCGCGCGGCCGTCCACCTGATGCCCGACCACACCATCCACTCCGAGGAGACCGGCACCCGGCACCGCACGGCCGACCGGGTGGCCAAGCAGACCCGGTTCCCGGTGATCTCGGTGTCGCAGTCGATGCAGATCATCGCCGCCTACGTCGGCGAAACCCGTCACGTGCTGGAGGACTCCGGCCAGATCCTGTCGCGCGCCAACCAGGCCCTGGCCACCCTCGAGCGCTACAAGATGCGTCTCGACGAGGTGTCCAGCACGCTGTCTGCCCTGGAGATCGAGGACCTGGTCACCGTGCGCGACGTCGCGGTCGTGGCGCAGCGCCTCGAGATGGTGATCCGGATCGCACGCGAGATCGAGGACTACGTGCTCGAGCTCGGGACCGACGGACGCCTGCTGTCGCTGCAGCTCGAGGAGCTGGTGACCGGCGTCGACGCCGAGCGCGAGCTGGTCATCCGCGACTACCTCCCGGCCGGGCGGCGCACCAAGAGCCCCGAGACCCTGCTCAACCGCCTCGAGTCGCTCTCCGCGACCGACCTGGTCGATCCCGCCTCGGTCACCCGGGCGCTGGGGCTGGGCGCCAGCGAGCACCTGGACGGCGCGGTGGCGCCGCGCGGCTACCGGCTGCTGGCCAAGGTCCCCCGGCTGCCGAGCACGGTCGTGGACCGCCTGGTGGAGCACTTCGGGACCCTGCAGAAGCTGCTCTCGGCCGGCATCGACGACCTGCAGGCCGTCGAGGGCGTGGGCGAGCTGCGCGCGCGCAGCGTGCGTGAGGGGCTCTCCCGGCTCGCCGAGTCCAGCATCCTCGAGCGCTACGTCTGAGCCTGGCTCGCCCGGCCGCGAGCTTGCGCCGACTCGGCGCTCCTGCGTGCCGAGTTCACGCCGACTCGGCGCTCCTGCGCGGCGAGTTCACGCCGACTCGGCGGGGGTCAGCGGTTGGGCTCTACGGCGCCGGAGGGGCGCGCGCCGGGGCGGCGGGTGCCGGTGGAGGAGTCGGTGCCGGGCTGGTTCGAGCCGGTGCCCTGCGAGGCACGCGGACGGTTCGGCGAGGGCTTCGGGGTGACGGTGCGGGTGACGACGGCGCCAGCGGGGGCCTCGAGCTCGAAGTAGGCCTCCGAGGGCTCGCCGGCCAGGGCCGCGGCCTCGACGTGGTAGCCGCCGGGCATCGCCCACTCGGTCAGCACGCTGCACTCGGCGTCCGAGCGCCGCCCCGACCAGCGCACCGCGATCTTCGCGGGCATCTCCTTGCGCACGATCAGGTCCTTGGTGGGGATCGCCTGGGGGCAGTGCCGGCTGAACCAGATCTCGTCGGGGCCCGAGGTGATCTTCACGGTGAGCGTCTGGGACGAGACCCGCCAGGTGCAGGCCTCCGCCTCCCGGGTGGTCAGCTCCAGCGCGAGCAGGCTCTTCTTGCCCGCCTCGATCTTGCCCACCACGGGCGTGGCCACCACGTCCTCGTCGACGCAGGGGCCGTCCGGCTGGGCCGGCGTGGGCTTGACCGAGGCCGCCTGGGAGGCCCGGGGACCGCTCGCGCCGCTCTGGTCCGAGGAGCTCTGCGGGGTCTCCTGGGTGGCGGAGGGATCCGCGGCGACCGGGGCGGCCTCGGGCTCCGAGGAGGCGTCGCTGCCCGACCCGAGCACCCGCGCGATCCCGGCCACCAGCAGCACGGCCACGGCGAGCAGGACCAGGCGGCGGGTCCAGTAGACCCGCGCGGGGAGCGGACCCCGAGGACGGGTCAGAGCTGTCATGGACGACACGGTATCTACCCCGAGCACGACGGTGGTGGAGCCACACCGCACGGGTGGCGAGCCCGCGCCGCCCGGGTGGCGTCGCCGCCCCTACGATCGTCGCGATGAGCGAGCTGCACGCCCCGGTCCTGCGCTGGTACGACGAGAGCGCCCGCGACCTGCCCTGGCGTCGCGCCGACGCCAGCGCCTGGTCGGTGATGGTCTCGGAGTTCATGCTCCAGCAGACCCCGGTGGCCCGGGTGCTGCCGGTCCACGCCGAGTGGCTCACTCGCTGGCCGACCCCGGCAGCGCTGGCCGCCGAGCCGCCGGGCGAGGCGGTCCGGGCCTGGGGACGACTGGGCTACCCGCGCCGGGCCCTGCGCCTGCACGCCGCGGCCACCACCATCCTCGAGCGCCACGGCGGCGCGGTCCCCGCGTCGTACGACGAGCTGATCGCGCTGCCGGGCGTGGGCGACTACACCGCGGCGGCGATCGCGACGTTCGCCTACGGCCGGCGCCACGTCGTGCTGGACACCAACGTCCGCCGCGTCCTGGCCCGGACGCTGCAGGGCGCCGAGCACCCCGCCGCGGCCGTCACCCGGGCCGAGCGCGAGCTGGCCGCCGGCGTGCTCCCGGCCGCTGAGCCCGAGGCGGCCACCTGGTCGGTGGCGGTGATGGAGCTCGGGGCCCTCGTCTGCACCGCGAAGGCCCCCCGCTGCGGGGACTGCCCGGTGGCGGAGCTGTGCGCCTGGCGGGCCGCCGGCTACCCGGCGTATGACGGCCCGGCGCGTCGGGTCCAGACCTACGCCGGCACCGACCGGCAGTGCCGCGGCCGGCTGCTCGCGGTGCTGCGCGACAGCGAGGCGCCGGTGCACCGCTCGCGCCTGGAGGCGGTCTGGTCGCCCGAGGTCCAGCGCGAGCGGGCGCTGGTCAGCCTGGTCGCCGACGGGCTGGTCGTCGCCGGGCCGGGCGAGACCTACGCCCTGCCGTGACGAGCTGCCCCGACGCACTGCCGTGACGCCCAGAGGCACTACTGCCCGCACGCCGTGAAATGCGGCCGGCGCCGACCTCCCACAGGAGGCCGGCGCCGGCGACAGCACTCGGGGGGCTACTCCCCCTCGGGCGACTTCTTGATGTCGACCGGGCCGTCGGTCTCGTCCGAGGCCGACTTCTCGCCCTTGCCCAGGTCGATGGCGGCCGTCTCCAGCGGGGGCAGGTCGGGCAGCGCGCCGACCTTCTGGCCCTTGAAGGTGAACGTCGCGGACGGGCCCTCGCCCTCCACGTCGACCAGCACGATCTGACCGGGACCGACCTCGCCGTAGAGCATCTTCTCGGCCATCACGTCCTCGATCTCGCGCTGGACCGTGCGCCGCAGCGGGCGCGCGCCGAGCACCGGGTCGAAGCCCCGCTTCGCCAGCAGGTCCTTGGCCGGCTGGGTCAGCTCCAGCGACATGTCGCGGTCCTTGAGGCGCAGCTCCACCGAGGCGATCATGTTGTCGACCATCGCCACGATCTGCTCCTCCGAGAGCGGCGGGAAGACCACGATCTCGTCGACGCGGTTGAGGAACTCGGGCCGGAAGTGCTGCTTGAGCTCCTCGGAGACCTTGCTCTTCATCCGCTCGTAGGACGACGCCTTGTCACCCATCTGGTTGAAGCCCAGGTTGACGCTCTTGGCGATATCGCGCGAGCCGAGGTTGGTCGTCATGATGATGACGGTGTTCTTGAAGTCCACGACCCGGCCCTGCGAATCGGTCAGGCGACCTTCCTCGAGGATCTGCAGCAGCGAGTTGAAGATGTCCGGGTGGGCCTTCTCGATCTCGTCGAAGAGGACGACGGAGAACGGCTTGCGGCGCACCTTCTCGGTGAGCTGGCCGCCCTCCTCGTAGCCGACGTAGCCGGGAGGCGAGCCGAACAGTCGCGAGACCGTGTGCTTCTCGCCGAACTCGCTCATGTCGAGCTGGATAAGCGCGTCCTCGTCGCCGAAGAGGAACTCCGCCAGCGTCTTGGACAGCCAGGTCTTACCGACACCGGACGGGCCGGCGAAGATGAACGAGCCGCCGGGACGCTTGGGGTCCTTGAGCCCCGCCCGGGTACGACGGATCGCCCGCGAGAGCGCCTTGACGGCCTGGTCCTGGCCGATCACGCGCTTGTGGAGCTCGTCCTCCATCTTCAGCAGACGGGTGGACTCGGCCTCGGAGAGCTTGACGATCGGGATGCCGGTCGCGACCGCGAGGACCTCGGCGATCAGCTCCTCGTCGACCTCGGCGACGACGTCCATGTCGCCCGCGCGCCACTGCTTCTCGCGCTCGGCCTTCTTGGCGATGAGCTGCTTCTCCTCGTCGCGCAGACGCGCGGCGGCCTCGAAGTCCTGACCGTCGATCGCCGCCTCCTTGCGCTGGCGGACCTCGCCGATCTTGTCGTCGAACTCGCGCAGGTCGGCCGGCGCCGTCATCCGGCGGATCCGCAGCCGCGAGCCGGCCTCGTCGATCAGGTCGATGGCCTTGTCGGGCAGGAACCGGTCGGAGATGTAGCGGTCGGCCAGCGTCGCCGCCGAGACCAGGGCCTCGTCGGTGATCGTGACCCGGTGGTGCGCCTCGTAGCGGTCGCGCAGGCCCTTGAGCATCTCGATGGTGTGCGCGATCGACGGCTCGGCGACCTGGATGGGCTGGAAGCGGCGCTCGAGGGCGGCGTCCTTCTCGAGGTACTTGCGGTACTCGTCGAGGGTGGTGGCGCCGATGGTCTGCAGCTCGCCGCGGGCCAGCATCGGCTTGAGGATGCTGGCGGCGTCGATCGCGCCCTCGGCCGCGCCGGCCCCGACGAGGGTGTGGATCTCGTCGATGAACAGCACGATGTCGCCGCGGGTGCGGATCTCCTTGAGGACCTTCTTCAGCCGCTCCTCGAAGTCGCCGCGGTAGCGCGATCCGGCCACCAGCGCGCCGAGGTCGAGGGTGTAGATGTGCTTGTCCTTGAGCGTCTCGGGCACGTTGCCCTTGACGATGTCCTGGGCCAGCCCCTCGACGATCGTCGTCTTGCCGACGCCGGGCTCGCCGATCAGGACCGGGTTGTTCTTCGTGCGCCGCGACAGGATCTGCATGACGCGCTCGATCTCCTGGCCGCGCCCGATCACCGGGTCGAGCTTGCCCTCGCGGGCCGCCTGGGTCAGGTTGCGCCCGAACTGGTCGAGGACCAGCGAGGAGGACGGCGCCTCGGCGCCACCACCCTGCGGGGCACCGGCCGCGGCGCTCTCCTTGCCCTGGAAGCCGGAGAGGAGCTGGATGACCTGCTGGCGGACCCGGTTGAGGTCGGCGCCGAGCTTCTGCAGCACCTGCGCTGCGACACCCTCGCCCTCGCGGATCAGGCCGAGCAGGATGTGCTCGGTGCCGATGTAGGAGTGACCGAGCTGCAGCGCCTCGCGCAGGGACAGCTCGAGCACCTTCTTGGCACGGGGCGTGAAGGGGATGTGACCACTGGGGGCCTGCTGGCCCTGACCGATGATCTCCTCGACCTGCGCGCGGACAGCCTCCAGGGAGATGTCCAGGCTCTCGAGGGCCTTGGCGGCGACGCCCTCACCCTCGTGGATGAGCCCGAGCAGGATGTGCTCGGTGCCGATGTAGTTGTGGGAGAGCATGCGGGCCTCTTCCTGGGCCAGCACGACCACCCGGCGGGCTCGGTCAGTGAACCGCTCGAACATGTGCGCTCCTCAGGCATGGAGTTCCTTGAAGTGGGCGATCCACTTCGCGTCGTGAGCGGCCCCAGTGGGACGCCCTCACGTGAGGGAACAACTTCTCCACAAGCCTACGTGTTCCCCCAGAACAGCAGGCGCCGGTCCGCTGTCAGCGAACAGCGGACCGTGGTGGGAAACGGCTCAGTGGGCCGCGTCGTACGCCTCGCGCACCTCGGAGGAGACGCGGCCGCGCTCGGGGACCTCCCAGCCGTTCTCGCGCGCCCACTCGCGGATCTCCTTGGCGCTCGGGCCGCCCGCGGACGTGCCGGACCCCGAGCCGGAGCTGCGTCGTCCGCGGCGGGGCGAGGCGCTGAGCTTGCGGGCGTGGCCGACGTACGTCGCCAGGGCCTCGCGAAGCGCCGTCGCGTTCGCGTCGTTCAGGTCGATCTCGTAGGAGGCGCCGTCGAGGCCGAAGGAAATGGTCTCGTCCGCCTCGGTACCGTCGATGTCGTCAACGAGCTGAATACTGACCTTTTGCGCCATTGCTGACTCCCTGAATCGGTCGAATGAATATCCAGTGAATCATGCCACACGGCACTCTGCCCATTCCTATGGAATACGCGGTGCCCGTGATCAGGAGTTACGCAGGAAAACCAGCTCGAGGCCGCGCAGCGTCAACCACGGGGAATGCGCGGTGAAACACGCGCATTCGTCGAGCACCACCGGGGCGAGGTAACCGGTGGCAATCACGTGCACGTCAGCCGTGGCCGCACCGAGCTCACCGATCATGCGCGCGACGATTCCCTCCACCTGCGCGGCGACACCGAAGAGCATTCCCGACTGCAATGCCTCCACGGTGTTCTTCGCAATCACGGTGCGCGGGCGCAGCAATTCCACCTTCCGCAGCTGCGCGCCGCGGCGTCCCAACGCCTCCAGGGAGATCTCGATCCCGGGCGCGATGGCGCCGCCGACGTACTGTCCCGCGGCACTGACCACGTCGAAGGTGGTGGCGGTCCCACCGAAGTCGACGACGATCGCCGGTCCCCCGTGCAGCGTCGCGGCCGCCAGGGCGTTGACGATCCGGTCGGCGCCGACCTCACGCGGGTTGTCCATCAGGATCGGCACCCCGGTGCGCACCCCGGGCTCCACGACGACGCTCGGCACGTCCGCGAACCGGCCGGCCAGCATCTCGCGCCACTCGTGCAGCACCGAGGGGACGGTGCTGCACACCGCGATCCCGTCCAGGAGGACGCCGGCCGGCCCGCCGCCGCGCAGCGCCCCGGGCGCGTCGGCGAGGAGCCCGCTGAGCAGGACCGCCCACTCGTCGGCGGTGCGCCGCGCGTCGGTCCCGACCCGCCAGTGCGCCAGCACCTCGCCGTCCTCGACCAGCCCCAGCACCGTGTGGCTGTTGCCGATGTCGGCGGCGAGCAGGCTCATCGCCGGGTCCCGGGCATGCTCAGCGGCCGGCTGCGGTGAGGTCGCCGCGGACCAGCCCGGTGCCGGGCAGCGCCTCGGCCGGGTCGGAGCCGGTGCCGATGATGGCGTTGTCGGCGTCGACGAAGACGACGTGCGGCTGCAGCTCCTTCGCCTCGGCGGTGTCCATCTGGCCGTAGCCGATCAGGATGACCACGTCGCCGGGGTGGACCAGGCGGGCCGCGGCGCCGTTGATGCCGATCACTCCCGAGCCGCGCTCGCCGGCGATCGTGTAGGTCTCGATGCGGGCGCCGTTGGTGACGTCGACGATGTGGACCAGCTCGCCGGCCAGCAGGTCGGCGGCGTCGAGCAGGTCCTCGTCGACGGTCACGGAGCCGACGTAGTGCAGGTCCGCCTGGGTCACCGTCGCGCGGTGGATCTTGCTCTTCATCATGGTGCGCAGCATCAGTGCACTTCCCTCGTCGCTGGCTGGTCGGCCGTCTCGTCACGGCTCGTCTGGTGGTGGCTGTGGTCGCCCGGGTTCTGGTCGGGCTGGGCGGTCTGGTCGGGCTGGGCGGTCGGCGAGGCTCCCAGCAGGAGCGGCATGTTGTCGAGCAGCCGGGTCCCGCCCACCCGGGCGGTGATCAGGATGCGCGCCTGCGTCCTGGCCGGCACCGGGACGGGCAGCGGCGTCAGGTCGGGCGCGGTGATCGTCAGGTAGTCGAGGTCCACGCCGTGCGACTGGCGCAGCACCGCGCGGGCGGCGGCGTAGGCCGCGTCCAGGCCCTCGGCGGCGGCGTCCTGGGCGGCGAGCAGGGCGGCGGACAGGTTCAACGCGCGGCGGCGCTGCTCGGCGTCGAGGTAGCGGTTGCGCGAGCTCATCGCCAGCCCGTCCTCCTCGCGGCGGGTGGGCCCGCCGACGACCTCGACCCCCAGACACAGGTCGCTCACCATCCGGCGCACCAGCACGAGCTGCTGGTAGTCCTTCTCGCCGAAGACCGCGACGTCGGGACGCACCAGCCCCAGGAGCTTGGCGACCACGGTGAGCACCCCGCGGAAGTGTCCGGGACGCGCGGCGCCCTCCAGGACGTCCGCCAAAGGGCCCGGGTCGAGGGTCACCTGGGGCGGACCGCCGGGGTAGACCTCCTCCACGCTCGGCGCGAACACGATGTCGGCTCCGGCGCCGGCACACACCTCGAGGTCGGCCTCCAGGGTGCGCGGGTAGCGCTCCAGGTCCTCACCGGGGCCGAACTGCATCGGGTTGACGAAGATCGAGACCACAACCGGACCGTCCCCGACGCGCTCGCGGGCGCACCGCACCAGGCTGGCGTGACCGTCGTGCAGCGCACCCATCGTGGGCACGAGGCCGACGCGGCGGCCCGCGGCTCGATGCTCGGCGAGCAGGGCGGAGAGCTGCTCGCGGGTCTCCGCGAGCACAGGGGCGGCGCTCATTGCAGCTGCGCTCCCCGCTCCGGGGCCTCGACCGGGCCAGCGAGGGCGTCGGCGTCGACGCCGAGCAGCTCGGCGATCCGCGCCGCCCGGATCGGCAGCAGCCGGCCGTCGAGCACCGCGCGGCTGAGCGTGGCGCGGCCCATCGCGACGTACGACGCCAGCGTGTGCGGGGCATTGGCGGTGAGGTCGGCCAGGTGCGCGCGCACGGTGTTGACGTCGCCGCGCACGATCGGGCCGGTCAGCGCGGCGTCACCGTGGGTGAGCGCGTTGTCCAGGGCCGCGTTGAGCAGCGGGCGCAGCGTGTCCGCGGGGCTGTCGGCGCCGGCGGCGGCGAGCATCTCCATCGCCTCGCTGACCAGGGTCACCAGGTGGTTCGCGCCGTGGGCGAGGCCCGCGTGGTAGAGCGTGCGGCGCTCCTCGGGCACCCACATGGCACGTCCCCCGAGGTCGTCCACCAGCGCTTCGGCGAGGCCACGCTCGTCGGGTCCGGCGGTGACGCCGAAGACGCAGCCGGCGAGCCGGTCGAGGTCGAGCGCGGTGCCGGTGAAGGTCATCGCCGGGTGCAGCGCCACCGGGCGCGCGCCCACGGCGAGCGCGTCGGCGAGCACGGCGAGGCCGTGCCGACCGGAGGTGTGCATCACCAGCTGGCCCTCGTGGATGGCGCCACTGGCGCTGAGCGTGGCGACGACGTTGGGCAACATGTCGTCGGGCACGGTGAGCAGCAGCAGGTCGCAGTCGCGGGCGACCGCGGTGGGCTTGGCGTTGGCGACGCCCGGCAGCAGCGCCGAGATGCGTGAGAGCGAGGCGTCGGACTCACCGGCGGCGGCCACGATCTCGTGACCGGCGGTGCGCAGAGCGGCAGCGAGGACCGCACCGACGCGACCTGCGCCGATGACCCCCACCCGAAGCGGGTGCGTCATGGACCGAACCTTTCGTTCCCGTCCCGCCGACCACCCTCCGTGCGGAGGGCCGGTATGGGTACCGGACGTGTGCTCGAGTTGTGGAAGGACTCCGGCTGGCGCCCTCGTCCCCGAGTTCAACGAGGAATGTACGCCTCCGCATTCCCCAGGGGAACCGGCCGGGAGGTGACCTGGGTAACGCGGCCGTCATCGTGGTGTCACCCGGGCGACGCGGAACGGCCCCGCCCGAGGACCGCCGACCCGCCGTCGCGGACGTAGGGTCTGCGGGCATGAGCACCACGAGTCTGGGGATGCCGGGGTTGCCGGCGCCCACGGAGCCCACCTGGAAGCAGGCCTGGGACCGTGCCTCGTTCGGCCCCGAGGGCTTCCTGCGCAGCCACCCGCCCGCGTTCACCCGGGACCGGGAGGCGCTGATCGGGCTGGTCGAGCGCGAGGATCCCAGCGAGCTCGTCCTGCTCGGGTCCGCGGGGATGCTCGCCCCCGACCTCGCCCGCGCCCTGCCTGGGCTGGCCACCCGCTTCGACCTCCCGGCCGGCTTCGCCGGGCTGGTCCTCGCCGTCGACTGGCTCAACCACGTGCCGACTCACGTGGTGGCCGTCGACGAGGCGGGCTTCCCGCGGCTGGTCCACGTCGACCCGCTGACCGGGCGCGAGCGGCTCGGGGCACGGCTCAACGAGACCCGCGTCCCGCAGAGCATCGGAACCTGGCTGGCCGACTGGTGGCCCCTGGCCGACGACGGCCCCGGCGCCAGGGCCGAGGTGGGCACCGGGCGCGACGCCGCCTGGCGCGACGTCGTACGCAGCCTGGCCGGCGGGCGCGCGATCGCCGTGGAGAGCGGCCACCTGGCCGGTCAGCGGCCCCGGCTGGGCACCCTGCGCTGCGTGCGCCGCGCCGGCCCGGTGATCCCCGACGGGGAGCGGGAGCTGGTCGCCGACGTCGCGCTGGACGCGGTCGCCCACGCGACCGGCGGCGAGGTGGTCCTCGACGGTGCGCTGACCCGCGTGGTGCTCGACACCCGCTGAGCCGCCCTGCTGCTCAGCGCCCCGCGGCGGGCTCCGGCGCTGCGGTCCCCCGGGCGACGCTCACCACGACGTCCCCCAGCCGCACGGTGACGTGCTCGAGGACGACGCCCGGCGGCAGGTCCAGCCCGTCGCGCGCCAGCACGGCCATCGGCACGCCGGAGAGCTTGGCCGCGCACTCCGCCCGGGTCCAGCGCTCCCAGAAGCGCTCGACTCCGAGCCGGCGGCCCAGGGCCGGGGGCACCGGGCGCGCCACCTCGGCGTCGATCGCGATGCCCTCGCTCGGCCCGGTCCAGGCCACGCAGCGCCCGTCGTGCAGGTGCGAGCGACGCTGCGAGGAGACCAGCGTCTCGGGCCGGCCCACCACCAGGTGGGCCAGCGCGCCGGCCTCGTCGAGGGCCTCAGATGGAGCCGGCACCGTCGATCACGAGCGACTGGCCGTTGATGTTGGTCTGCTCCAGCAGCAGCATCCGCACCACCGGGACGACGTCCTCGGGGGTCGTCATCCGCCCGGACGGGGTGCGCCGCAGGATCTGGTCGAGCTGGGTCTGCCCGAGCACCGCGGACATCTCGGAGGCGAAGAACCCCGGCGCGACGGCGTTGGCCAGCACCCGGCCGCTGAACTCGCGGGCGAACGCCCGGGTCGCCGCGTCGAGGCCGCCCTTGGTGGCCGAGTAGGCGACCAGGCCGGGGTAGCCCCGCTGCCCGCAGATCGAGGTGACGTTGACCAGACGGCCCCGGCGGCCCTTGGCCAGGAGCCGGCGCAGCACGAAGCGGGTCAGCAGCAGCGGCGCGGTCAGGTTCGTCGCGATGATCTGCTCGATGCGCTCGGGCGAGGTGTGCACGTGCAGGGAGTCCTGCCCGATGGCGGCGTTGTTGACGAGGCCGTCGATGACGCCGAGCTTCTCCTCCACCTGCCGCACGAAGGCCTGCGTCGCCGCGGTGTCGGTGATGTCCACCGACCCGAACAGCGAGGTGTCCGGGTACTGCTCGGCCAGCGCCTCCAGCTCGGGGGTGACGGTGCGGGCGAAGGCCGCGACCTTCACCCCGCGGGCCAGCAGGTCGGCGACCATGGCGAGACCCAGGCCTCGCGAGGCTCCCGAGATGAGGACCACCTCGGCGGTGGGGAACTCGTCACCGGCGGTGCCGGTGGCGGTACTGGGGGTGGTCTCAGACATCGCTCTTCAACGTCTCCTTGATCGGGATCTGGTCACGGAAGCGGAACCGCCGGGGCACGCCGTGCTCCGGCAGCCGCGGGCGGCACCACGCCACGAGCTCCTGCTCGAGTGCCGCGGTGTCGCCGGTCGGCTCGGCCGGTACGACCTCGGCCTGGACGAGCTGGCCGACGAGCGGCGCGCGCCGGCCGGTGACCCGCGCCCAGGCCACGCCGGGGTGCGCCATCAGCACGTTGCGGACCACGCCGGCAGAGACCTTGGCCCCGCCCACGTTGATCTCGTCGGAGTCCAGACGGCCGGTGATCAGCACCCTGCCGTCGACCCGCTCGACCCGGTCTCCGGTGTGCACCGGCCCGTCCAGGCCGGCGCCGTGGTGCGGGGAGGTGATCACCAGCTCGTCGCCCACGACGTCGATGACCGGGCGGCCCGGGACCGAGCGCCCCAGCCACTCCTCGGGGAAGCCGGCACGACCGTCGTGCACCACGATCGAGGCGCCCACCTCGGAGGAGGCGTAGATCCAGGAGATCCGCGCCTGCGGGAGCACCTCGCGCAGCTGGTCGATGATGGCCTGGTCGACCGGCTCTCCCCCGAGCGTCACCTGCTGCAGCGGCACCCGGGCGAGCCCGTCGGCCTGCCCCATCAGGGTCTGGCGCCAGAAG
This sequence comes from Nocardioides sp. Z21_20, assembly GCF_059766585.1. Taxonomy (NCBI): domain Bacteria; kingdom Bacillati; phylum Actinomycetota; class Actinomycetes; order Propionibacteriales; family Nocardioidaceae; genus Nocardioides; species Nocardioides sp. Z21_20. The sequence goes on along the minus strand of NZ_JCBAJX010000007.1, from coordinate 130,451 downwards.
GTGGGCGTGCCGGACGCCGCGCTGACGCCGTGCTCCGCCGCCGCGGCGGTCCAGGCGTCGAGGTGCCCGGGGTCGACGACCAGCAGGTCCTGCCCCGGCTGGGTCAGGCCCAGCGTCACCACCTGCCACCAGGCGTAGGTGCCCGGGGAGTAGGGACACAGCCAGGTCCGCGGTGCCTGGGAGCCCGCGACGGTGGTCAGCGAGGCCAGGGTGTGGCCGATCCGCTTGGGCCGGCCGGTGGAGCCCGAAGTGAGCAGCCACAGCCGCCCCGCCTCGCCCGTGCGGGGGTGGTCCGGCTCCTGCTCGCGGCTGCCGGCCAGCCGGAAGCCGGCGGAGGTGAGCTCGACGGCGAGGCCGTCCTCCATCCGGCCGGCGGCGACCACCAGCAACTCGCCGCCGGTACGCGCGTGGGCCCACACCCACGGCAGCGCGTCGAGGCCGTTGCCGACCACCGCCGCGACCGGAGGGTTCAGCGCGACGTCGTCCAGCTCGCCCCAGGTGGTCACGGCGCCGGTGCGGGCGTCGATGATGCGGTTGCCCGCGCCCGCCGCGGCCACGCCGTCAGCGCCGGCCGTCACGAGGACTGGAGCTCCTCGAGGAGGTCCAGGACATCCTTGACGGTCACGATCTGGCGCAGCCCGGAGGCCTCGAAGTTGAGCTCCTCGTCGGTCTCGTCCTCCACGCGCAGCGCCAGCTCGGAGAAGTCCAGGGAGCGGAAGCCGATCTCGGACAGGACAGCCGACTCGTCGGCCGGCAGCGTCTTGCCCTGGGCAGTGAGCACCGCAGTCATCAGGTCACGGATCTGCTCACGGGACAGTGCGTTCATGGCACGCAGACTAGCGTGGCAGACTCGACGCCATGCTTCGCCCTGCCCTCGATGGTGACCTCGAGACGATGCTCGAATGGCGTAACCAGCCGGCGAACCGGGAGGTGAGCAACCACGCCCACGTGATCGGCCTCGAGGAGCACCGTGCCTGGTGGCAGCGTGTGCAGGAGGACCCCACCCGGCGGGTGCTGGTCTACCGCGCCGGCGAGCGCGACCTGGGGGTGGTCAGCTTCTTCGACATCACCGGCTCCAGCGCCGGCTGGGGCTTCTACCTCGACCACGAGTCCGTCACCGCCGAGGGCCTCGCGCTGACCGCCTGGATGGCGGTGATGAAGGAGGCGACCGACTACGCCTTCGACGAGCTCGGCGTCGACGTGCTGACCGGCGAGGTGCTGGCCCACAACGAGGCGGTGCGGATGATGAACCGCCGCTTCCGCTTCACCGAGGGCGAGCCCACGACCCGTGAGGTCGACGGACGTAGCATCACCGTGATCCCGATCGAGTTGCGACGCGAGAACCGTCGCGGAGGAGGCAAGCGATGACCCCGCGCGAGGTCCGCATCGGCGACATCCCGGTGGGCCCGGACCACCCGCCGTTCGTCATCGCCGAGATGTCGGGCAACCACAACGGCGACAAGGGCCGCGCCCTGGAGATCGTCCGCGCGGCAGCCGACGCCGGCGCGCACGCGCTGAAGATCCAGACCTACACCGCCGACACGATCACCCTCGACGTCGACAGCCCGCGCTTCCGGCTCTCCGCGGACCACCCGCTGTGGCCCAACCGCCGCCTGCACGACCTGTACGTCGAGGCGCACACCCCCTGGGACTGGCACGAGGAGATCTTCGATCTGGCCAAGAGCCTGGGGATGATCGCCTTCTCGGCGCCGTTCGACCCGACCGCGGTCGACTTCCTGGTCGGCCTGGACGTGCCGGTGCTCAAGTCGGCCTCCAGCGAGATCACCGACCTCCCGCTGATCCGCGCCATCGCCGCCGCCGGCCGGCCGATCATCATCTCGACCGGCACCGCCACGATGGGCGAGATCGACGCCGCGGTCCGCGCCGCCCGGGAGACCGGCAACGAGCAGGTGATCGTGCTCGGCTGCACCGCCTCCTACCCGGCGCCGCCCGAGGCCTCCAACCTGCGCTCGCTGCCGGTGCTGCGCGACGCGCTGGACGTGGTGGTGGGCCTGTCCGACCACACCCTGGGGATCGGCGCCTCGGTGGCGGCGGTGGCGCTGGGCGCCTGCGTCATCGAGAAGCACCTCACCCTGGACCCCGAGGACGGCGGCGTGGACTCGGCGTTCTCGTTGAGTCCGGAGCAGTTCCGGCTGCTGGTCAGCGAGACCCGCACCGCCTGGCAGGCGCTGGGCGAGGCCACCGTCGGGCCCAAGGCGATCGAGGCCGAGGGGCTGCGCTTCCGCCGCTCGCTCTTCGTCACCCGCGACGTCCGGGCCGGGGAGCGGGTCACGGCCGACAACGTCCGCTCGGTGCGGCCCGCCGACGGCCTGCCGCCGGACACCTTCCGGATCGTGGAGGGCCGCACGTTCGCGGTGGACGCCGCGATGGGCACCCCGCTGAGCTGGGACCTGCTGGCGGGCCCCGTCCAGGGCTGAGCCGCCCGGCTCAGCCCTGAGCCGCCGGGCGGCGCTTGAGCCGCACCAGCCAGTCGATGGCGCGCGGCGCCCTGGCGCCACCGGTCGCGACCCGGGCCCGCACGAACGTCGGCTCCTCGAGCTCGGGGAGCCGTACGACGTACCGGCCGTCCTCGCCCGGCCGGACGGAGACCGGCTGCACCGGGCTCCCGGTCAGGGAGACCGCGTCGACCTGGACCGTCCCCCGGGTCAGGCGTCGGTCGACCACCCGCTCACCGAGGTTCCGCACCCGGTGCAGGGGCTCGACCAGGCGCGCCCCGCGCCCGGAGGCGACCTCCCGCGGCTCACGCAGCCGAGGCCAGATCGCGAGGCTGACCGGGCCCGGCCGGCTGCCGGGGTTGACCACGAAGAAGCCGGGCTGCGCCTTCACCAGGGCCGCCCGGTGGGCCTGCCTGCCTCCGGAGATGTCTCCGGGCGCGGGCTCGGGGCCGATCGGCTCGAAGCCGACGCTGCGGATGCACACGCCGATCGCGGAGTCCTCGAGCAGGTCCTGCTCGGCCCAGGCCGGGATCGCCCCCGGGGTCTCGAAGCCGATCATCACGATGCCGGATCCGTCGATCTCCTCGGCCGGGAGGTCGAACTGGACGTGCCCGCGGGCCACCGGCTCGCCGGGCTCGCGGCGCAGCACGATGGCCGCACGCGTGCGTCCCTGCGCGCTCACCTCGAGCAGCCGGTGCTTGCCGAACTCGTCCTCCAGCACCGGCTCCCCGACGTCGTCGAGGTGCGCGTGGCGCCACATGATCGTGGAGTTCTCGTCGACCAGGAAACGGATCGTGACGCGCACCCCGGCGCCGGGGTTCTCCAGCCGCAGTCCCAGCATCGCCACCCGCCGCACCAGCCGGGCGAGGCGGTATGGGGCACGGTTCGCGCCGTCCAGCATGCACAGCGCCAACGAGTCGCCCCGCTCGGCGACCTCAGGGACGACGAGCGGCTGGACCGGGTCGTCGAACTGGGTGTCGAGGTCGATGGAGCTCAGGCGGTAGGTCACAGCGCACCCACCGGGGCCAGAGCGTCGCTGAGCTGCTCGGGCGGCAGCTCGAAGTCGACACGCGTCAAGAAGGGGTCCCTTCGTCTCCAGAGACGGCGCACCCCGACGAACGCCGGCTCGGCGTCGGTCTCGACCTGCAGCATGTTCACAGACAGCAGGTTGAACAGCTCGTCTCCCTCGCCGACCTGCCACTGCTGCACCAGCCCGGAGGCGATGTCGGTGGCGGAACGGTAGAACCAGGCCCAGAGCCGGGCGCGCTCGACCTGCTCGGGCGAGATCAGGTCCTCGCCGCGCAGCAGGGCCTGCAGGTGCTGGCCCAGGGTCTCGAAGTACTCCTCGCGGCTGGAGACGACGGTCGTGAAGCCGCAGGAGCTCCACTCCGACCAGCCGGTCTGCAGCGCCGGGATGCCCAGGGCGGGGTACTCGTTGCTGACGCTGCCGCGCACGGTGAGGACCAGGTCGGTCAGCGCGGTCAGGAAGTTCTTGCTCAGATCCAGGCTGAGCATGAACTTCATGTGCGGCTGGTCGGCGTAGCGCGCGGCCACCCGGTCCATGAACCCGGAGGAGTCGTAGAGCGCCCGGTGCGGGTGGTCGAGGAACAGCCAGCTCACCTCCGGATGCTCCGCGGCGAACCGGGCGGTCTCCTCGAACCACTCGCCGAGGTCGTCGAAGGTCTCCATGTTGGTCCCCAGTGCGTCGGAGACCGCGTGGTTGAAGACGGTGACGATCGGCTTGTCCGGGTCCAGGCCGGTGCGGCGGGCGGCGTAGGTGCGCAGCACCGCCCGGTCGTCGGCGCTGTGCAGGTCGACGCCGGAGAAGCCACGACCCGCCCGCCACCACGCGGGGCGGCCCAGCGTCGCCTTGGCACGCCACGTGGTCAGCTCCGCGCCGCGGTAGACCAGCTCCCGGTTGGCCCAGATGTGCTTCTCGAAGAACTCGCCGATCTGCTCGGTCAGCGTGGCCCGGACCGCCGCCTTCGGATCGTGCTTCTCGGGGAAGATCGCGTAGGCCTTCAACCCGCCGGTCGACTGCGGGAACAGGACCGGTACGTCGTGGCGGAGCGCGGCCTCGGTCGCCAGGCCGAAGTTGTTGTAGTCCACGTGGCTCGAGACGAGCGCCACCACGTCCAGGTTGGTCAGCAGGGCGTCGTAGACCTTGGCGAACTCGGTGCTGCGGCGCTGCACCTGCAGCCGCTTGGCCTCGAGCTCCGCGGAGCCGTCGAGGCGCGGCACCCGGGCCATCCGGCAGGCGGTGGCGTAGACGACCCGCTCGAACTCGGCCGGGTCGATCCCGGGGTCGGGGAGGTCGCCGCCCAGGTCGACGCCGGCCACCGTCAGCTCGGTCGGGTCACCGGCCACCCGGGCATCCACGAGGCTGTGCACGTCGAAGATCTCGTCGGCCCCGTAGGCCCGGGCCAGCTGGCTGATCTCGTCGAGGTTGAAGTAGGTCCACACGACCTGGTTCCAGTCCTCGTCGGCGCCGCTGTAGACCACGATCCGGGCGGGCTCGATGCGTCGCAGGGCGTTGGCGATGGTGAGGTTGCGCAGCGTGACTCGCAGGTCCTGGCTCATCGCCTCGACCAGGATCACCCGGTCGCCGGCAGGCAGGACGTTGTGCTGCCAGAACTGCGCAGCCACCTTGCAGAAGGGCTGGAAGTTTGTCAGTTCGCGCACTTCACTCTTATATCAGCCGGGACCGCCGGTGCCTGCGGCCCGGGCGGCTAGATCAGCGGCCCCTTCGGGTGGTAACCGGGGGGCACCAGCTCCTTGTCGACGGCGATCGGCTCGCGCTCGGGGACCTGGTCCCCGCGGTCGATCCACCGATGGGCCGCAGGCGCTCCCCGGTCGCGCCACCGCGCCGCCAGCCGGCGCCCCAGCGCGCGAAACCACAGCACCCGGCTGCCGATGCGGTACTCCGGCGAGGCGCTCAGCGCCTCGGCCCGCGCCCGGGCGGCGACCGCGGCGCGCTGTCGCTGGTGGATCCGGACCAGGAGCCACTCCAGCTGCTCCTCGCGCTGCGTCAGCGCCTGCTGGTAGCCGGCCAGCTGCTCGGCCAGCTCGGTGAACGCCTCAGGCGTGGCTCCGGCGCCGGTGCCCGAGAAGTCCGGCACCGGCTCCCCCGCGGGCCGCAGCCGTGCGTCGAGCGCGAGCGCCGCGCCGAAGAGGGCGTCGTCCAGCGCGAGGCCGGCCGCGGCCAGCAGCGACGCGGCCACGGTGCGGGGCGTCGCCGAGCGGGGCCAGGGGTGGCGTCCACCCTGGGCGACCAGGGCGGAACCGGCGACGAGCGCCATCCGGCCCAGTGCCACGTCCAGGGGCGCGCTCGCGTCGGCGACCCGGCTGCGATCGAGCGCGGCGAAGCCGGCCTCGGTCTCGACGACGTTGTCGAAGGTCAGCGCCACCCTCTCGGCCGGCACCTCCCCCACCGGGGCCAGCCATCCGGCGAAGGCGCGGACCAGCTCGGCGATGCCCGCGCGGTCGTGGGCCGAGGCGAGGTCCGCGAGACGGACCGACAGCGGCAGGCCGGAGGGGACCACCCCGGCGAGCCGGGCGGGCTCGCGCCGCACGCCGGGGGCCCAGGCGTAGGGGCCGGGGTCGGTCACCGGCTCGGCCACCCACTGCTCGCCGGTCCGGGTGATCCGGACGGCCAGGGACGGCTCGCTCGACCGGGTCGGCTGGGCGGCCAGCAGCACCGTCGCGTCGGGCTCACGGGTGACCTCCCCGCGCCGCAGGTGCAGCACCCACAGCGGCGCCACCTGGGCGCCGAGCCCGTGGCGCAGCAGGGTCCGCGCCGCGATCGCCGGGTCCTTGACCGGGATGTCCTGGCCGACCCCCACGGCCGCCGCGCGGCCGACCAGCGTGGCCAACACCGGGTCGTGGCGTCGCTGCGCGAAGATGCCCTGGGGCGCGGCCAGCAGCGGCTCGGTGCGCTGGCCGTAGCAGGCCCAGGCCTCGACCCGGGCCAGCCCGTGCCGGGCCCGCGCGTGCTCGGTGAGCTCGTCCAGGCTCAGCGGCACCTGCTCGTGCGAGGCCACGCCGGCCGGCCAGTGGCTGTTGTCGTGGCGGTCGTGTCCGGGCAGCGTCAGCAGCCGGCCGACACCGGCGTCGTTGGCGACCCCGACGTAGAGCTCGCCGTCCGCGCCCAGCAGGTCGGTCAGCTCGGTGAGGCAGCCTGCCCAGGACCGCGCCGGCTCCTCCGCGCTGTGCAACCGCTCGATGCCGTCGAGGGCGACGACCGCGTCGTAGCCGGCCTCCGGCCGGGCCAGCCTGCCGATCGGCCCGCAGTGGACGCGCACCGTGCTCGGCAGCTCGGCGCAGAGGCGCTCGGCGTCGGGCAGCGAGCGGACCACCACGTCGGCCCGCTGGAACTGGGCGGCGACCTCGGCGACCACCTCGGCGTCGTGCGGGCCGGCGACCAGCACGTGGCCGCGAGCCCCGCCGAAGGCGTGCAGCAGCTCCGCGGCGACCCGGCCCCGCAGGGGCCCGAGCTCCCCGTCGAAGTCCGACCAGGTCAGCATCTCCGCCCCGAGCAGGGTGATCCCCGAGAGCTCCTCAGCGTCGAGCATCGTCACCGTGTTCTCCTCCGTGTCTGCCTCGGCGCTCACGCGCGCCGCTCCGGCCTGGTCCAGCTGAACGCCTCCATGATCTCGGCCGGCGTCCGCACGTGGCGCAGCCCGAGCTCGTCGCGGGCGACCTCCTCGGCCAGCGCGCGCGGCACGTGCTCCTGGTGCAGCTCTGGCCAGCTGCGCTGCTGTCGCTCGATGCCTCCGTAGACGGAGTGCTCGCCGGCCAGCACCATCGGATCACCGTAGACGCCGACCTCGCAGCCCACCGAGGCGCCGTAGAGGATGGCCGACCCCAGCCTGTTGGAGACCACCCGCCGGTGTGCCCTCAGCTCGGCGTACTGCTTGTAGAGGAAGAGTCGGTCGGTGCCCCGGTGCGCGAAGCCGCGCAGGCCGTGGGTGATGACGCGGCAGCCGCCCTCCTCGTAGACCCGGCGGATCTCCGCGTTGTCGTAGTCCATCCAGTACAGGCAGACGGTGAGGGGACCGTCCTCGACCTCGCGCAGCCGCCGCAGCATCGCCGTGTGGTCGCCGACCACCTCCTGGGCCTCCCACCCGTGGAAGGGGTAGAAGATGGTGCCCTCCCGCTCGCCGGTCGGGGCGTCGGCGTAGGCCCGCAGCTGCGGGAGCGGGCCTCGCTCGGCGCGAGCCAGCAGGTAGGCCCAGGCCGACCCGATCACCTCGTAGTTGCGTCGTCCCATCGCCCAGCCCCGGCGCAGCACCGAGTCCGACCAGACGAACAGCGGCGCCCCCGGCACGAACTCGGTGCCCACCGCGAAGCCGTCGTGCAGGTTCCACCCGTGCTGGAGGTAGCCCCAGATCATCACCGGGAACGGGATGTCCACGTAGTCGGCGAAGACGTGGGCGTGGCCGTAGTAGTGGTTGGCGGTGTGCAACTGGCTTCCCTTCCGGTGACGCTGGCTAGGCCGATGACGCTGGGGGACGGTCCGAGAACCTCAGGCCGAGGCACGCGTCGACGACGCGCTCACGCCCCCGTCCGTCGACCTCGCGCCAGACCGCGCTGCGAAGCCGCGCCCGCTCGTCGGGCGAGGCGAGCGACTCGCTGAGCAGCGAGACGGCCTCGCCGGGCGCCTCTCTCAGCGCGCCAAGATAGCCCAGCCCCACGGCGAGCCGCTGGTCGACGACCCGCTCATAAGACTGCGCCTGGTTGTCCACGACGGCGATCAGGGCGCAGGCCGCGCCGAGGCAGAAGAGCTCCCACGTCGATGTGCCCGCGGCACCGACCACCAGGTCGGAGGCGACCACCAGCTCCGCCAGTTGGTCGGTGGGGTCGATCACGGACAGCCGCTGACCGGGGCCGACCCGCCCGGCCAGCGCGTCCAGGGCAGGGGCCAGGTCGGCCCGGCCGCGCACCACCGTCAGCTCACAGGGCCGGCCGGTGGCCAGCACCGCCGCCGCCAGCACCGGAGCCGCCCCGTAGGCGTCGGTCCCCCCGAAGACCGCCAGCACCCGCGGCACCGGCGACCCGGCCTCCTTCGGTCGCCGCGAGATCTCGGCGGGCCGGTGACGGCGGACCTCGTCGCGCATCAAGGCGTAGCGCAGGCCGGCCAGCCGCACCGCTCCCGGCAGCAGCACCGGCCGGTCCAGCTCGGCGCCGATGTTCTGGTCCAGGTAGAGATCGGCGACCCGCCCACCGAGCTCACCGTCCACGAAGGCGAGCAACGGGGCGCCGAGGCCGCGCATCGCGTCGTACGTCGAGGGCGGGAGCAGGTAGGAGTCCACGACGACCAGCGCCGGCGCGACCTCGCGGACCAGCCGGGCGTGCGCCTCGTCGCCGTGCACGGCCGGGACGTGGGCGATGCCGCGCGACTCCAGCTGGCGGCGGGCGAGCGGCACCTCGGCGACGTCGGCGCAGAAGAGCACCCGCAGGCCCCGGGCCAGGAGCTCCTCGCTGAGGGCGACGCAGCGCATCAGGTGACCGACACCTGTCGTCGTCCCGACATCGCACCGCACCAGCACGTCCGCAGGCGTCACCGGCGACACCGTCCACCTCCGCAATCGCGACGAGGGCGCCACGATACCCTCTGAAGCGTTGCATGACGGCGATCCCGACGGTCGCCGATCCAAGGGAAGGTACGCACAGCATGTCGATTCTCCAGGGCGCCAGCATCCTCGTGACGGGAGGCACCGGCTCCTTCGGCAAGGCGTTCATCGCCTACGCCCTCGAGAACCTGAACCCCGCTCGGCTGGTGGTCTTCTCGCGCGACGAGCTCAAGCAGTACGAGGTCCGCCAGCTGTTCAAGGACGACCCGCGCCTGCGCTGGTTCATCGGCGACATCCGCGACGAGCGCCGTCTGCTCCGGGCCATGCACAACGTCGACTACGTGGTGCACGCCGCGGCCCTCAAGCAGGTCGACACCGCGGAGTACAACCCCTTCGAGTTCGTGCAGACCAACGTCGTCGGCTCGCAGAACGTGATCGAGGCCTGCATCGACAGCGGCGTGAAGAAGGTCGTCGCGCTGTCGACCGACAAGGCGTCCTCGCCGATCAACCTCTACGGCGCCACGAAGCTGACCGCGGACAAGCTCTTCGTGACCGGCAACCACTACGCCGCCGCCTACGACACCCGCTTCGCCGTCGTCCGCTACGGCAACGTGATGGGCAGCCGCGGCTCGGTGATCCCCTTCTTCCGCCGCCTCGCCGAGACCAGCCAGTCGCTGCCGATCACCGACCTGCGCTGCACCCGGTTCTTCATCACGCTCCCCCAGGCCGTGCAGATGGTCGTCGACACCTTCGACATGATGCAGGGCGGCGAGCTGCTGGTGCCGCGGATCCCGTCGATGAAGGTCACCGACCTCGCCCAGGCGATCGCCCCCGGCGCCCCGATGCACGACGTGGGCCTGCGTCCCGGGGAGAAGCTCCACGAGGAGATGATCTCCCCCGAGGAGGGCCGACGCGCGGTCGCGGTGCACGACGGCAAGTACTTCGTGATCCAGCCCGACCTCGCCACCTGGGGCTACCGCCCGCCGGTCGGCGCCGAGCCCGTGGGCCCCGGCTTCGCCTACCGCTCGGACACCAACGACCAGTGGCACACCCAGGAAGACATCCGCAGGATCATCGAATCGGAGCTGTGAGCGTGCTTCCCTACGGACGCCAGTCGATCGCGGACGAGGACGTCGAGGCGGTCGCCGAGATCCTGCGCGGCGACTGGCTGACCACCGGTCCTGCCGTGACCGCGTTCGAGGCGGAGCTGAGCCGCCTGTCCGGGGGGCACCACGCGGTCAGCTGCACCTCGGGCACCGCCGCGCTGCACATCGCCTACTCGGCGCTCGGCGTCGGGCCCGGTGACGAGGTCGTCACCACGCCGATGACCTTCGTCGCCACCGCCTCGGGGGCGGCGCTGCTGGGCGCGAAGATCGTCTTCGCCGACGTCACCGAGGACACCGCGCTGCTCGACCCGGCGGCGGTCGAGGCGGCCGTCACCGAGCGCACCAAGGTGGTCGCGGCCGTCGACTACGCCGGCCACGCCGCCGACTACGACGCGCTGCAGCCCATCGCCGAGCGCGTCGGCGCCCGCACGCTGGCCGACGCCGCGCACTCGGTGGGCGGCACCTACAAGGGCCGTCCGGTGGGCGACCTGGCCGACGTCACCACCTTCTCGTTCTTCCCGACGAAGAACCTCACCACCGCCGAAGGCGGCGCGGTGATCGCCAAGGACGCCGAGGTGGCCGACCGGGCGGCGAAGTTCCACAACATCGGACTGGTCCGTGAGCCCGAGCGGCTGCGGATGCCCGACGAGGGCCCCTGGCACCAGGAGGTGCACGCGTTCGGCCTCAACTACCGGCTCACCGACGTCGCCAGCGCCCTGGGCCTGTCGCAGCTGCGTCGGCTGGCGTCGTTCACCCGCCGCCGCGCGGAGATCACCGCACGCTACAACGCCGCCCTGGCCGGGGTCCCCGGCCTGCGCGTCCCGGTGCAGAGCCCCGACGTCGACCCGGCCTGGCACCTCTACGCGGTGCGGGTGCTGGACGGGCGACGCAAGGAGGTGTTCGTGCGGATGCGCGAGGCCGGCATCGGCGTGCAGGTCAACTACATCCCGGTCTACTGGCACCCGGTCTTCGAGGACCTGGGCTACCGACGCGGGATGTGCCCCCACGCGGAGCGCTTCTACGCCGAGGAGCTGTCCCTGCCGATGTTCCCCGACCTCACCGACGCCGACGTCGACCGGGTGATCGAGACCCTCGTCGGGATCCTCGGATGAGCCGGCTGACCGGGCGCCGGGGCATCATCACCCAGGCTCGGATGACGAGCACCCGGCTGCCGGGCAAGGTCCTCCACGAGGTGGCCGGCAAGACCCTGCTCGAGCACCACCTCGACCGGCTGCGCGCCAGCGGCCTGGACACCTACGTCGCCACCACCACGAACGCCGCCGACGACCCGATCGTCGAGGTCGCGCGCGAGCGCGGCGTGCCGGTCTTCCGGGGCAGCGAGCACGATGTGCTGGGCCGCTACGCCGGCTGCATCGAGGAGTTCGAGCTGGGCACGGTGGTGCGCGTGACCTCCGACTGCACGCTCGTCGACGGCGCGCTGATCCGGACCGGCGTCGACCGGTTCGTCGCCGAGGACGACCCCGACCTGTACCTGGCCAACACCCTGCAGCGCAGCTTCCCGCGCGGTTTCGACTACGAGGTCTTCGCCGGCCGCACGCTGCTCGAGGCCGAGCGGGCGGCGCAGCTGCCCGCGCACCGCGAGCACGTCACGCCGTACCTGTACGAGAACGCCTCGGGGCGCACCCGCCTGCTCAACCTGCCCTGGCCCGAGGACCGCTCGGCCTACCGGGTCACCCTCGACACCCCCGAGGACCTGGAGCTGATCCGGATCCTGCTGGAGGAGTACGACGCGGCGTCGCTGGACTGCGGCGAGATCATCGCGGTCCTCGACGCCCACCCCGAGCTGGTCGCGATCAACGCCCACGTGGAGCAGAAGAAGCTGCACGGCTGAGCGCGTCAGCCGCCCAGCGCGGCCACCTGCTCCTCCAGCACCCGCAGCCGCTCCTCGTAGCGCGACGCGGCGCTGATCCGGGCACGCACCCGGGCGTGCTCGGCGCGGACGTCGGCCAGCACCTGCGCCACCTCGGCCGGCTCGGCGTCCCCGGTCAGCGGGGCGGGCGGCTGCGCCTGCAGCTGCGCGACCCGCTCCTCCAGCGCCGCCAGCTGAGGGGAGACCCGAGCCAGCTCGCGCTCCAGCTCCGCGATCCGCTCGTGCTGTCGGTTCAGGCGCTGGGTGACCTGGTCGGGTCCGCGCGTGGCCCGGCCGAGGCGTCGCCGTACCCGGGCGACGGCCCTCCTGGCCGCGCTGGCCTGATGCTGCTCCACGGTGTCTCCTCCTCCAAGCGGTGCGCCGGTCTCAGCGCAGGAACGTCACGGTCCGGTCGTCGACCCACGAGCGCATCAGCAGCGCCTCGCGGTCGATGCGGTGCTCGCGTCCCACCGGCGCCTCGTCGCCCCACTGGTGGCGCCACGAGGTCTGGTCGGGGTCGTCGAGGAACGAGAAGCCGGTGAGCACGATCTCGGCGTCGGCGAAGAGCGTCACCGCCAGGTAGGCGGCGGTCAGGCCGGTGGTCGGGGCCAGCCGCTGCGCGCGCCAGTCGTCGCCGAGCAGCTGGTTGAGCCGGGCGGCGACCTCCCGGTTCGGCAACGGCACCAGCCCCAGGTCGCTGGGCCAGGAGGCCGGCCACATCTCCGGGTTGCCGTACATCCGCATCGGCTCCGCGAGTAGGTAGAGGCGCTCGGGGTAGCGGTCGAAGAGGAACTTGGTGGCCAGGGTGATCCGGTTCCAGACCACCACGTCGACCCGGGCGCCCTGAGCGCGCGGCCCGCCGGGCCCGTCCATCACGAAGCTGTTCACCCGCAGCACCAGGTCGGCGGCGTCGATGGCGTCGGCGCGGGCCTCGTCGGGGCTCAGCGGCGCGTTCCCGACCACCGCGACCCGGCGCACCGGGCGGTGCCGGGCGTAGGCGAGCATCAGCTCCCGCAGGGTCTGCAGCGCCGGCTCGAGGGACGGCGAGGCCACCGCCGGGTCAGTCACGCGGCCCACCGCGACCGCCGCCGCGAGGGAGCCGGTCGCGCAGCTGCGCGGCCCGGTGCCGGACCCGCAGCCGGCGGCGCGCGGCCCGGGCGAGGCGGCGCGGCGCGGGCACGGCCAGCTCGGTCTCCAGCTCGGCGATGCGGACCTGCTGGCGCTCGGCGCGCTGGCGCAGGTCGCGCTGCTCGCCCTGGCGCAGCTCCAGCACGTCGGCCAGCGCCCGGGCGGCCACGTCGAGCACCTCCGCGGGCTCGGGCTGGGTGACCACGCCGAAGGACCCGTCGTCCGGGCGCAGGTCGGCCTCGTCGCCGACGACGTGCAGACCCGCCTCGCGGATCTGCACGATCCACTCCTCGGCGGTGGTCTCACACCACGGGCGCAGCTCGGTCGGCACCCGCAGCGGGGCGCCGTCCTGACGTTGCAGCACCCGCTGGGCCAGGTACTCCTTGGCCAGCGGCCCGTAGCCCTGGCGCGGGGAGGGCAGCCGGTCGCCGAGGGCGAGGTTGACCCGGCGCAGCAGGTCGGCCTGGGCGTGGCCCAGCGAGCGGTTGCTGGTGGCCTGCGCGACGCCCAGCCCGCGCGGGTCGACCCCGAGCACGGAGCAGAACCGGTCGAGCAGGCTGCTGGAGCCGGGGCCGCGCGAGTGCGGGGAGGTGACCAGGTGCAGGCGCTCGGGAGGCACCACCGCGCCCCAGTTCGCCAGCACCCGGCCGAGGTCCTGGTTGCGCCACAGGTCGGCGGCCGCGGGCGCCCGCGCCACCACGTCGTCGAGGAACTCGGCGTAGGTGTACGTCGCACGGGCCTGGATACGCTGCTGCCAGGCCGAGGGCAGCTGGCGGGCCAGGTCGCGGGCGGTGACGATCACGTGCACCTCGAAGTCGCGCAGCAGCGCGAGCAGCGGCGCCGCCTCCTCGGGCGTGGTCGGGGCCAGCGCCTCCTGCGAGATCAGCACCCGCTGCGCGCGGGTCTCGCCCGCCTGGGTGCCGAGGCGCTGCAGCACGGTGTGCGCCCGCGGGTCGTCGTACTCCTGGATCAGGCCACGCACGGCCAGCGCCAGGTGGAACTGGTCGACGCGGCGCGCGGGCAGCATCACGAGCCCCTGGTCGGCCAGCGCCTCCTGGTTCGACCACAGGACGTCCTGGAGGAACGACGTCCCGGTCTTGGGCAGTCCGACGTGCAGGTAGCAGCGGCGCACCGCGCCCGTCTCGTGCTCAGGCACGGGAGCCCCGCTGTGCTGTCGACCCGGAGACCATGGGCCGAACCCTACCGGCCGCCGCCGCGGCCCCGGTCACCTCCGCCTCAGAGCAGGCCCTCCTCGGCGAGGAAGTCCCGCGCGACGTCCTGGGGCTTCTCGCGGTCCACCGAGACCCGCACCAGCAGCTCGGCCATCGTGTCGTTGTCGAGGGCGCCCATCAGCTCGTTGAGCGGAGCCTCGATGTCCGGGTGCTCGGCGAGGAACTCGCTGCTGAGGAGCGGGACGAGGTTCTGCGCGGGCTGGATGCCCTTGTCGTCCTCGAGCATCACCAGCCCCTGGCTCTCCAGGGTGCCGTCGAGGGTGCCGGTCTGCCCCAGCTGGGACTCCCCGTCCAGCACCGACTTGTAGGTCTGTGGCGAGGCGAACCCCAGCGGCAGCACCTTGGTGACGTCGATGCCGTAGACGTCCTGGAGGCCGGCCGCACAGTCGGCCCGGTCCGCGCAGTCGGAGTTGGCGGCAAGCACCACGGACTGGCTCTGGAGGTCGGAGAGCCGGGTGACGTCGTTCTCCTCGCTGTACTCCTCGGTGACGAAGTAGGCGTTCTGCGAGGTGGCCGCGGAGGGTTCGAGCAGGGTGAGACCCTTCTCCTCGAGCAGCGGGGTGACGTTGTCGATCGTCTCCTGGGTGTCGGAGGTGGTCAGCGGTTCGGCGGTCTCGCCGTTGACGAGGGTGTTCAGGTGGTCGGTGATGCCCCCGACGTACTCGGGGGCCAGGTCGACCGCGGCGGGCATCTCCGTGACGTAGGCCGACCGCTGGTCCACGGCCTTGGTGGTGACGTCGTAGCCGGCGTCCTCGAGCAGCTCGGCGTACATCGCCGCGACCAGCGCCGCCTCGTCGAAGGCCTGGGTGCCGATCGTCACCGAGCCGGCATCGGCCGCCGGAGACGAGGACCCCTCGTCTCCGGCGAGCTCGTCGTCGGCGCAGCCGGCGGCGAGCACCAGCGTGCCGGCGGCCAGGAACGCGGTCAGCGTGCGTCGGATCGTCATGCGGTTACCACCTTCTGTGTACGGCGGCCGGGGGCCGCGCGCTGGACCAGGGACGAGGCGACCTCGAGGAGCAGGGCGACCACCGCGACCACGATCGCCCCGGCGACTGCCTGTCCATAGAGGTTACGGGCGAAGCCGTCGGTGATCACCCGACCGAGACCGGGCCCGGCGACCAGCGCGGCGATGGTGGCGGTGGCCCACAGCTGCACCAGCGCCATCCGCAGCCCGGCGCCGATCAGCGGCAGCGCGAGGGGCAGCTCGATGCGGACGAACAGCTGCACCCCGGTCATCCCCATCCCTCGCGCGGCCTCCACCACGTCCGCGGGCACCTCGCGCATCGCGACGTACGCCTGGGTGATCACCGGCGGCAGCGCGAAGAGCATCAGTGCCAGCAGGGTCGCCATCCCCGCGCGGCCGTACGGTCCCAGGGTCGCGGTCCCCGGCCAGTCCGCGGCCACCAGCAGGGCGAGCAGCGCGAAGGTCGGGACCGCGCGACCGACGTTGGAGATGTTGATCGCCAGCAGCCCGCCGCGGCCGAGGTGTCCGAGCCACAGCGCGAGGGGAAGGCCCACGGCCATCGCCATCAGCAGCGCGGTGAGCGTGACCAGCAGCTGCTGGACGAGCAGCTCCAGCATCCCCCCGTCGCCGCTCCAGTGCGACCACTCGAGCAGGTAGTCGGCCGCCCCGCGCAGCGTGCTCATCCGCGCACCCCGCGGGTCCACGGGGTGAGCAGCCGCTGCAGGGCGACGATGAGCAGGTCGAGGAGGACGGCGATCAGCACGCACAGCACGGCCGCGGTGAGCAGCTGGGCCCGGAAGTCGGTGGCCACCCCGCTGGCCAGCAGGTTGCCGAGCCCGCCGTAGGACACGACCGTGCCGACCGTGGTCAGCGCCACCGTCGAGACCGCGGCGACGCGCAGCCCGGCCATCATCACCGGCAGCGCCAGGGGCAGCTCGACGCGCAGCAGCCGCCGCGACGCGGAGTAGCCGAGCCCGGTGGCCGACTCCCGGACGTGGTCGGGCACGGAGGTCAGCCCGTCCAGGACCGCCCGGACGAGGATGGTGAGCGCGTACAGGGCAAGGCCGATCACCACGGTCGTCGCGCTGAGGCCGGTGAACGGCACCAGCAGCGGGAACAGCGCCAGCGACGGCACCGCGTAGATGCCCGACGCGGTCGCCAGCAGCGTGCCCTCCAGGCGCTGGCTGCGGCGGGCGAGCAGGGCGAGCGGCAGCGCGAGCAGCACGCCGAGGGCGAGGGCCGAGGCGGTGATCGTCAGGTGCTGGGTGGTGGCGTCGACGAGCTCGGGGCGCCGGTCGACCACGTAGTCCCAGCAGACCCAGTCGTTGACCAGCCGGCTGTAGCAGCTCGGCTCGTCTCCGGGCGCCGGCGCCGCCTGGGTCAGTAGGGTCACGCCATGGACGCTACCGAAGTCCCGATGATCCGGCTCTCGGGAGTGAGCAAGCGGTACGGCGATGGCCCCCCGGCCGTGCGCGAGCTCGACCTGGCCGTGGCCCGCGGTGAGCTGGTCTGCCTGGTCGGGCCGTCGGGGTGCGGCAAGTCCACCACGCTGAAGATGATCAACCGGCTGATCGAGCCGAGCACCGGCACCATCGAGATCGACGGCCACGACGTCACCCACCAGGACCCGGTCCGGCTGCGTCGCGGGATCGGCTACGTCATCCAGCAGGTCGGGCTGTTCCCGCACCAGCGGGTGATCGCGAACGTGATGACGGTGCCGCTGCTCTACGGGGAGTCCCGGGCCACCGCGCGAGCGCGCGCCACCGAGCTGCTCGAGCTCGTCGGCCTCGACCCGGCGACGTACGCCGAGCGCTATCCGCACCAGCTCTCGGGCGGTCAGCAGCAGCGCGTCGGCGTGGCCCGGGCGCTGGCCGCGAACCCGCCGGTGCTGCTGATGGACGAGCCGTTCGGCGCCGTCGACCCGGTCGTGCGCACCCGGCTGCAGGAGGAGTTCAAGAGCCTGCAGCGCGACCTGGGCAAGACGGTGGTGCTGGTGACCCACGACATCGACGAGGCGGTGCGGATGGGCGACCGGGTGGGGATCTTCGCGGCGGGCGGCCGGCTGGCGCAGCTCGCCACGCCCGCGGAGCTGCTGGCGCGCCCGGCCGACGACTTCGTGGCCGACTTCGTCGGCTCCACCCGGGGGCTGCGCCGGCTGAGCGTCACCCGGATCGACCCGCGCCACCTGGAGCCGCTCGAGGGCGTGCGCGCCGGCGACCTCGCCGCGGCCGTGGACGCCGACGCGACCCTGGAGGACGCGCTCGCACTGATGCTGCGCGACGACCGCGCCGTGGTGGGCGTCCGGCGGGGCACGCAGTTCATCGGGGTCCTCACGCCGGGCGGCATCCACCGGGCGCTGCGGGCCTCGCTACGCGCCCCCGCGGGGACACCCGACCGGCTCAGCTGACGGCGACGTCCTTGTGCCAGGACTCGGTGACGTAGCGCGTCTGCCAGCCCATCCCGGTGTAGAGCGAGTCCGCCCCGGTGGGCGAGTCGGCGTCGACCTCCAGGCCGACGCGGTCGTGCCCGCGCTCGGCGGCGTCGGCGATGATCGTCTTCAGCAGGCCCTTGGCGACGCCGCGGCCGCGGGCGTTGGCGAGCACGCCCAGGTAGTCGACGTAGGACCCGTTGGGGCCGTCGGCGGTCTCCGACAGGGTGCCGACCAGGGCGCCCGCCGGCTCGGGCCGGCCGCTCTCACCGTCCACGATCTCGGCGAGCCACCAGTGGTCCCAGCGGTGGCCGGGGTCCTCGCGCAGCCGGTGGACGAACTCGGCGAACGTCTCCTCCTGCGAGTTGAAGTGATCGGTGAAGGCACCCTCGAGCACCTCGTGCACCGCGCGCAGGTCGGACTCGTCGGGCATCCCGCTGCCCTCGCGCTCGACGCGGCGGAAGACCACGCCCTTGCGCTCCCAGCGGGCCGGGTCGGCCACCAGGGAGACCTCGTCGGCGCTGACCGGCCGGCTCATCTGCCACCAGGTCCGGACCCGGTCGAAGCCCGCGCTCTCCAGCCAGCGGTGCTGACGCTCGTCGTCGGCGAAGGCGCCGGTGTCGATCTGCTGTACGTCGAGCCCGCGGGCCGCGCCGACCGCACGGGCCTGGGCCTCGGCCCACGCGTAGAGCACCGCCGAGCACTGCTCGGCGGCCTCCTCGGGGATCCGGCGGTCGACCAGGTGGACGTAGAGCATCCGGCCGGCCGCCCGGTCGTGGACGCTGCCCCAGGCACGCGCCACCGCGTCGCTGTCGCGGATGACCACGTTGGCCCGGGTGCGCTCGCCGTGCTCGGAGATGTCGACGAGCACCGCGTCCTCGTCCGCGGAGGCCCACCCGCGGGCGGCCTCCTCGTGGGTGCGCAGCAGGTCGGTCAGCTGGGCGACGTCGCCGGGGTCCTCGGGGTCTGCGCCACCCACCGTCCAGCCGTGCGGGAGCGGGGGCCGCTCGGGCAGCACCACGTCGGGGTCGTTCTCGAATCTTGAGTCCTCGGGGATCACGACGTACCAGCATGCCCGAGGCCCCGGCGCACGAAACCGTCGGGGGGTGTGACCAACGCCCGGCGAGGCGTACGGCGCGCGGCGGCGTCGGCGGCGCGGGCGCGCAGCGCGCGGGGGGTCAGTCAGGCGCGGCGGCGGGCGGGCTCGGCGGCGGCGGCCATCCAGGCGTTCAGCTCGGCGCGCAGCGTGTCGATCTCGGCCTCGAGCTCGGCGACCCGGACGATGGCCTCCGCGGCGCGCTCCTGGGCGTCGTCGAGGTGCGAGGCGGTGGCGCGCTCGCGCTGCTCGGCGACGTCGGCACGACGAGCCTCGGCGTTCATCTTGCGGGTGACCGCGGCGGCCCGCTTCTGGGCCTGGGCGAGGACGACCTCGAGCTCGCCGATGGTGCTCTCGCGCTCGGCGATGCGCTTGGCCATGTCGTCGGCGAAGGCGGCGTTCTCGGCCGAGCGCTTCTCGCTCATCTCGCGGTAGGCCTGCGCCTGCTCAGCGCGGTCGCGCGCGGCCTCGATCCGGGTCTGGACCAGCTCGGCGTGGGTGATCTTGGTGGAGGCGGCACCCAGGGCGACGCCGGCGAAGGCCGCCAGCACCACCAGGAGCGAGGAACCGCTCGCGACGCTGCCCGCGACCAGCAGCGCAGCGACGGCCAGGAGGAGGACAGCGACCGTGAGGCGGGTGCTGCGCTGACGGCGACGCGACGAAGACGAGGGGGAGGCCATGAGAGCAGACTAGGCGGCGTCGTCGTCGGAGGGGACGCGACACGCGCGCTCGAGCAACAGAGACGTGATGGCGATCGCCACACCGGCGCCGGCAGCGACCAGCGAGCGCACCAACCGCTGGTCGGCCAGCTCCGCGGACGCGCCGACCCAGCTCAGCGCATAGCCGAGGTAGGCGCCCGCCACCAGCGCCCCGACCAGCGCGCAGGCGCGCGCGAGCACCAGCCGGTTGACGGCCTGCTGGGCGTCGAGCCGCTCGCGGCGCACCTGCACCGCACGCCAGGTCAACCAGGCGGTGGCGCCCAGGATGGCCGCGACCAGCAGCAGGGCGAGCACCTGGATCCAGGTGACCAGCGGAGCCGTGCCCCCGGTCCCCTCGACCAGTCGGCGCAGCAGCCAGCCGCCGACCAGGGCGACCAGGCCACAGCCGAGCAGCACCCGCCGCGACGTGGGCTGCAGCCGGCCCTCCGGGGGCGGGGAGCTCACCGGCGGATCCTGGGCGCCCGCTCGCTCACTGGAAGGAGAGCACGAGGTCCTCGCGCAGCTTCAGGCCGCCGCGGTCCACGCGCTGGAGCAGCTCGGCGACCGGGCCGTGGTCGGGCAGGACGGCGTCGGACTCCACGTCGAACCAGGGCTGCAGCACGAACGCGCGCTCGGCGGCCCGCGGGTGCGGCAGCCGCAGCCACTCCTCGTCGCTGCGCCGGTCGCCGACGACGATCAGGTCGACGTCCAGCGTGCGGGGCGCGTTCTGCACCTCGCCGCGCTCGCGGTGGAACGCGTCCTCGATGGCGAGCGCTCGGTCGAGCAGCCGGGCCGCCGAGAGGGTGCTGTCGAAGAGCACCACGGCGTTGAGGTAGGGCCGCGCCTCGGGCGGCGAGTCGACCGGGGCGGTCTCGTAGACCGGCGACACGGAGGTCACCCACACCTCGGGGGTGTCGGCCAGCGCCTCCACGGCTCCTTGCAGGCTCGCCATCCGCTCGCCGAGATTGGACCCCAGGGCGACGACGCAGCGGCGGATCGGGTGCATCTCGCCGGTCAGCGTGTCGGTGTCGACGATGTGCGGGTTGGGAGTCTCAGTCACGGTCGGCCCTTCGGGTGATGGTCAGCGCGACGTCCGAGAACGTCGCGGCGATGGGTGCATCTGGCTTGTGGACCGTCACGCGGGCCCAGTCAACACGGTCTGCGGTGAGGCAGACGTCCGCAATGCGTTGGGCCAGCGTCTCGATGAGATCCACCGGATCGGTCTCCACGGCGGTCTTCACCGCGGCCACGAGACTTCCGTAGTCCACAGTGTCATGCAAGTCGTCTGAGGCCGCCGCCGGGCCGGTGTCGAGGCCGAGCGTGAGGTCCACGACGAAGATCTGGCCCTCGCGGCGCTCGAAGTCGAAGACCCCGTGGTGCCCGAAGCACTCGATGCCGCGGACGGTGAGCTCGTCCGCGGGGGCGGGGGCGGGGGGGTGCTGGGTCATCTGTCTCCCTCGTTCGCTGGGGTGCTCAGGGCGGCGACGACGCGCAGGGCGTCTCGGCTGGCTCTCACGTCGTGCACCCGCACCGCCCACACGCCGTGCGAGGCGAGCAGCGTGGTCAGTGCGGTCACCGCGGCCTCGCGCTCGAGCACCGGACGCGGTCGGCCGCCCTCGTCGGCGAGCAGCGCCCCCAGGAAGGCCTTGCGGCTGGCGCCGACCAGCAGCGGGAAGCCGAGCGCGTCCAGCTGAGCCAGGCCGCGCAGCAGCTCCCAGTTCTGCTCGCCGGTCTTGGCGAAGCCCAGTCCCGGGTCGAGCACCACCTGCTCGTCGCGCACGCCGGCCGCGCGGATCGCGGCCACCCGCTCGGCGAGCTCGTCGCGGACCCCGCCGACGACGCCGCCTGGGCCGTCGTAGGAGGTGAACTGCTGCATCCGGGTGCTGTGCGCGCGCCAGTGCATGGCGACGTACGTCGCGCCGCTGTCGGCCACGACGCCCAGGATGCGGGGGTCGGCGAGCCCGCCGGAGACGTCGTTGACGATCCGGGCGCCCGCGCCGAGCGCGGCCTCGGCCACCTCGCTGCGCATGGTGTCGACCGAGAGCACGGCCCCCTCCGCGGACAGCGCCCTGATCACCGGCACCACCCGGTCCAGCTCCTCGGCGAGCAGCGGCCGGGTGGCTCCGGGGCGGGTGGACTCCCCGCCGATGTCGAGGATGTCGGCGCCGTCGGCGAGTAGACGCCGGCCGTGCGCGGTCGCCGCGTCGGCGTCGGCCCAGCGGCCTCCGTCGGAGAAGGAGTCGGGCGTGACGTTGACGATGCCCATCACCCGGGTGCGCCCGACCTCAGGCAGCCCCGGGGACGGCTGTGCGGCCATCAACGGCGACTGTTGATCAGCGCCATCGCCTCGGAGCGGGTCGCGGCGCTGTGCATGATGCCGCGGACCGCCGAGGTGATCGTGCGCGCACCGGCCTTGCGTACCCCGCGCATGGTCATGCACAGGTGCTCGGCCTCGATCACCACGATCACCCCACGCGCCTCCAGGATCTCCATCAGCGCGTCGGCCACCTGCGTGGTCAGCCGCTCCTGGACCTGGGGACGCTTGGCGTAGACGTCGACGAGCCGGGCGAGCTTGGACAGCCCGGTGATCTTGCCGCTCTCGGCCGGGATGTAGCCGACGTGGGCGACCCCGGTGAACGGCACGAGGTGGTGCTCGCACATCGACCACAGCTCGATGTCGCGCACCAGCACCATCTCGTCGTGGCCGATGTCGAACGTCGTGGTGAGGACGTCCTCGGGCTCGATGCGCAGTCCGGCGGTCAGCTCCTCGTAGGCCCGGGCCACCCGCGCCGGGGTCTCGCGCAGGCCCTCGCGCTCGGGGTCCTCCCCCAGCGCGTACAGCAGCTCGCGCACCGCCGCCTCGGCACGCGCGTGGTCGAACGCGGGGACGTCAGCGCAGGGGCGCCCCACCAGGCCGATCGGGTCGGTCATCGCGGGGGCAGCTCCTGGCCCGGGGCGTCGGGGCCGAGGCCCGGGTCGCCGTGCACGTCGCCACCGCTGCCGGGAGGCGTGATGACCACGCCGCCCTCGCGCTTCTTCTCGAGCTCGATGCCGTTGGCGGCGACCCGGTCCCGGATCGACTGCGGGATGTCGATCGGCGGGATCTGCGAGGGGTTGCGGTTGGGCGACCCGGTCCAGGCCGGCCGTGCCGAACGGCGCCGCAGCGGCTCGAAGATCTCCGCGACCTCCGCCTTGTCGAGCGTCTCGCGATCCATCAGCGCGAGCACCAGCGAGTCCAGGACGTCGCGGTTCTCCTCGAGGATGTCGAAGGCCTCCTGGTGCGCGGTGGCCAGCAGCCGCTTCGTCTCGTCGTCGACGATCGCGGCGACGTCCTCGGAGTAGTTGCGCTGGTGGCCCATGTCGCGTCCCAGGAAGGGCTCGCCCTGGGTCTCGCCGAGCTTGATCGCGCCGAGCCGCTCGGTCATCCCGTACTGGGTGACCATCGCCCGGGCCAGGTTCGTGGCCTTCTCGATGTCGTTGCCGGCACCGGTGGTGGGGTCGTGGAAGACCATCTCCTCGGCCGCGCGCCCGCCCAGCATGTAGGCCAGCTTGTCCAGCATCTCCGACCGGGTCTGGGAGTACTTGTCCTCGTCGGGCAGCACCATCGTGTAGCCCAGCGCCCGTCCGCGCGGCAGGATCGTGATCTTGTGGACCGGGTCGGTGCCCGGCAGCGCCGCCGCCACCAGCGCGTGGCCGCCCTCGTGGTAGGCGGTGATGAGCTTCTCCTTCTCGCTCATCAGCCGCGAGCTGCGCTGCGGGCCGGCGATCACCCGGTCGATGGCCTCGTCGAGGGAGTGGTTGGTGATCTGCTTCTGGTTCTGCCGAGCCGTCAGCAGCGCCGCCTCGTTGAGGACGTTGGCGAGGTCGGCACCGGTGAAGCCGGGGGTACGTCGTGCGATCGAGCGCAGGTCGATGTCCTCGGACATCGGCTTGCCCCGCGAGTGGACGCGCAGGATCATCTCGCGACCGGCGAGGTCGGGGGCGTCGACGCCGATCTGGCGGTCGAAGCGGCCCGGGCGCAGCAGCGCCGGGTCGAGCACGTCGGGGCGGTTGGTCGCGGCGATCAGGATCACACCGCCGCGCACGTCGAAGCCGTCCATCTCGACCAGCAGCTGGTTGAGGGTCTGCTCGCGCTCGTCGTGGCCGCCGCCCATGCCGGCGCCGCGGTGCCGGCCGACGGCGTCGATCTCGTCGATGAAGACGATCGCCGGGGCGTTCTCCTTGGCCTGCTCGAACAGGTCGCGGACCCGGGAGGCGCCCACGCCGACGAACATCTCGACGAAGTCGGAGCCGGAGATCGAGTAGAACGGCACGCCGGCCTCACCGGCGACGGCGCGGGCGAGCAGCGTCTTGCCGGTTCCGGGCGGGCCGTAGAGGAGCACGCCCTTGGGGATCTTGGCGCCGACGGCCTGGAACTTCGCCGGCTCCTGGAGGAACTCCTTGATCTCGCCGAGCTCCTCGATCGCCTCGTCGCAGCCGGCGACGTCGGAGAACGTGGTCTTGGGCATGTCCTTGGAGATCAGCTTCGCCTTGGACTTGGCGAACTGCATCACGCCGCGGCCGCCGCCACCCTGCACCTGGTTCATCAGGAACAGGAAGATCACGATGATGATCAGGAACGGAAGGAACGTCGCGAGGATCGACCCGAGCACGCTGGGCTGCGGGTTCTCGGAGTTCGACTTCTCGATCGTGCCGTCGGCGACCTGCTGGTCGACGGCGTCGATGATGCCTTCCTGCTGGCCTTGGATGTAGTAGGCCTTGACGTCCTTGCCGCCGTCGCGGTCGACGTCGTCGTCGAGGGTGGCCTTGATCTCCTGGTCACCGTCGACGAACGTGATCTCCTTGACGTCGCCGTCGGCGATGTACTCCTCCATCTGCGAGGTGGAGATCTCGTCGTACCCCCCTCCGGGGGCAAGGAACTGCAGGGCCAGGAGGACGCCGGCGACGGCGACTACGACCCACAGCCAGGGACCTTTGAATATGCGCTTCACGGGCTTCTCTCGCCAAATTCCGCACGGTGCCGCGCCGGGTCGACGGGGCACGCTCGTCTGAGGTAATGACGTTACACGTCAGAGCCAATCCAGATGGCGCGGGGCACGGGCGAATCAGCGGACCCTCGGAGACCTCTCAGCCTCACCTCAGACGCGCGCACCCGGTGGGGACGCCGTGCAGGCTCAGGAGTAGACGTGAGGCGCCAGGGTCCCGATGCAGCGCAGGTTGCGGTAGAGCTCCTTGTAGTCGAGGCCGTAGCCGACCACGAACTCGTTGGGGATGTCCCAGCCGACGTACTTGACCTCCACCGGCATGCTCTGCGCCTCCGGCTTGCGCAGCAGCGTGGCGATCTCGATGCTCGCGGGGTTGCGGCTGGAGAGGTTCGAGACCAGCCAGCTCAACGTCAGGCCGGTGTCGATGATCTCGTCGACGACCAGCACGTGCCGTCCGGAGATGTCGGTGTCGAGGTCCTTGAGGATGCGCACGACGCCGCTGGACTTGGTGCCCGAGCCGTAGGACGACACCGCCATCCAGTCCATCTCGACGTGACGGCCCAGCGAGCGCGACAGGTCGGCCATCACCATCACCGCGCCGCGCAGCACCCCGACCAGCAGCAGGTCCTGACCGGCGTAGTCCGCCTCGATCCGGGCCGCCATCTCCTTCAGCTTGTCCTGGATCTCCTCCTCGGTGAAGAGGATGTTGACCAGGTCGTTCTCCACGTGGGCAGCGTCCATGGGAGGAAAGCGTAGGCGGTCGCCGGCTCCGGTCGCCGTTGGGGACCAATCGGCGACGAAAACGCCCCGGAGACCGCCGTCTCTGCCCAATCGGCGCCCTCCCCCAGCCGCGCGCCCTCAGCCGCGGGCGCCCTCGAAGACCAGCGCGCCGTCGCGACGTACGACGCGCAGGTGGCCGGGCAGGTCGATCCAACGCTGCCCGCGCCAGCTGGTGAGCAGTGCGTCGACGGCCAGCACGTGGTCGTGGAACAGCTCGCTGGCGGGGCTTCCGGCGGCCAGGGCGGCCAACCGGATCGCGCGGCGGCGCAGCGGGGCGGGCTCCGCGGTCAGGGTGGCGACGTCGAGCGCTCCCCCGGCCCGTACGGCGCGGCGCAGGGCAGCGTCGGCGAGGTCGTCGAGCAGCTCCATGTCGCCGCGCAGCTGGTCGGCGGTACGGGCCAGCGTGACCGCCACTCCGGGCCCGAGCTCGGCCTCCAGCATCGGCAGGACCACCTGGCGCACCCGCACCCGGGTGAAGCGCGGGTCCGCGTTGTGGGGGTCCTCCCAGGCCGGCAGGCCCTCGGCCGCGCAGGCGGCGCGGGTGTCGGCGCGCGAGACGTCGAGCAGCGGGCGCAGGTAGCGGCCGAACCCGCGCCGCATCCCGGCGATCGAGCGCCCGCCGGAGCCGCGGGCGAGGCCGAGCAGCACCGTCTCGGCCTGGTCGTCGCGGGTGTGGCCCAGCAGCACCGTCTCCGCTTCCAGCCGCTGGGCGAGCTCGTCGAGCGCCGCGTAGCGCGCCTCGCGGGCAGCCGCCTCGGGTCCCATCCCCGCCGCGTCCACGCGCACGGTGATCACGGCGGTCTCGTCGACGCCGAGCCCGGCCATCACGCCGGCCAGCGCCTGTGCCCGCTGCGCCGAGCCTTCCTGGAGCCCGTGGTCGACGGTCGCGCCCACCACCCGCCAGCCGGCCGAACGCCGTTCGAAGACGGTCGCGCTCAGCAGGGCCAGGGAGTCGGCGCCACCGGAGCAGGCGACCACGACGGTCCGCCCGGGGCCGACGTCGGCCAGCGTGCGTCGTACAGCGAGGCGGACCGCGGCGACGGCGGGATGCAGCGCCACCCGGGCGTCAGCCCAGGACCCGGGCCACCCAGGCACCCGGGTCGGCGATCTCCGCCTTGGAGGGCAGGTTCTCCGGGGCCGCCCAGACCGCGTTGAACTCGGCCATCCCGACCTTGTCCACCACCCCGTGCACGAACTTCGCGCCGTCGCGGTACTGCGCCATCTTCGCGTCGATGCCGAGCAGGCGGCGCAGGAGCTTGTCGAGGACCCCGACGCCCTGGCGGCGACGGTTGAAGCTGCGGCGGATCTGCGCCACGGTCGGGATGACCTGCGGCCCCACCCCGTCCATCACCACGTCGGCGTGGCCCTCGAGCAGCGACATCACCCCGGTCACCCGGTCCAGCACCTCCTGCTGCTCGGGGGTGCCGACCATGTCGATGAGGCTGCCGCCGCCGCGCACGCCGCGCACCGCGGCGGCCAGCCGATCGACGAGGTCCTCCCCCTGCTCGGGCTCCAGGGTGTCCACCAGCGTCTGCATCTGCGCGAACAGGTGCTCGCGCATCCAGGGCACCGCGGTGAACTGCACCCGGTGGGTCTCCTCGTGCAGGCACACCCAGAGCCGGAAGTCGTGCGGGTCGGCGCCGATCTCGCGCTCCACGTGGACGACGTTGGGGGCCACCAGCAGCAGCCGTCCCGAGGGGTCGAAGAACGGGTCGAACTGGCCCAGCACCTTGGTGCCCAGGAAGCCGAGCAGCAGCCCGACCTCGGTCCCGGTGACCCGCGAGCCGACGGCCCGCGACAGCGCCCCGGGCCCTCCCTTCTTCTGGGTCATCCGCTCGACGATGGGGTCCAGCACGGTGGCGAAGCCGTCCGCGTTGGCCTGCACCCAGCCGGCCCGGTCGACGACCAGCACCGGGGCGGTGGCCTCGGCCGCGACCAGCCCGGTGAAGTCACGCACCAGCCCGGTCGAGCGCTCGGCGCCCGCACGCAGCTCGGCGACGGCGGCGACGGCCTCGCCGCGCGCCACCGTCGGGCCCTGCCCGGCCACCCGCGAGCCCAGCGAGACCGCGAGGTCCCAGTCGATCATCTTCGCGCTCATGGCCCGACCCTACGTGGACTCTGGGAGCCCGCGGGGCCATCCGGCCCCGACGCCCGCCCGCGCCGCGCGGGCGCCCGGCGAACTCAGGCCGAGCAGCGGCAGGCGCCCAGCTCGGCGGCGACGTTGTCCAGGGCCTCGCGCGCGTCCAGCGCGTCGAGCTCGCCGACGCGATCGGCGATCATCGCGAAGACCATCACGTTGCCGTCGAGGTCGGTGGCCACCCCGGCCAGTCCGTGTACGCCGGTGAGCGTGCCGGTCTTGGCGCGCACCCGCCCCGGCCCGGCGTCCGCGCCGCTGGCGAAGCGCGAGCTCAGCGACCCGGTGAAGCCGGCGACGGGAAGCCCGCTGAGCACGGCGCGCAGCCGCGGGTGCTCGGGGGACGCGGCGATCCGCAGCACGTCGACGAGGGTCTCCACGTCGAGCCGGTTGGCGCGCGAGAGCCCGCTCCCGTCGTGGACCACGTCGCGGGCCAGCGGGACCCCCAGCCGGCGCAGGGTCTGCACGATGCCGGCGGCCGCCGCGTCGAAGGACCCCTCGCCGGAGACCGCGAGGCCGACGTGGTGGGCGAGCACCTCGGCGCCCTCGTTGTCGCTGACGTCGAGCACCCGCTCCACGATCTGCTCGACCGGGGCGCTCTCGACCTCGGCCAGCACGGCGGCTCCGGTGGGCGCGGTGGCGCGGCGCGGCGCGCCCTGCACGCGGATGCCGGCACCGGACAGCGCGGCCGCGAACGTCCGCGCCGCCTCCGCGGACGGGTCCGCCACCCGGCTCCAGCCGTCCTCGCCGCGGCCCTGGTCGACCCACAGCGCGGTGATCGGGGAGACCACGCCGTCGGTGACGTAGTCGGGGCGCCACTGCGGGCTGGTCGTGGGACCGGTGAACAGGGAGTCGTCGTAGGCCAGCCGCACCCGGCGTACGCCGTCCGCGCGCAGCGCCCGGGCGGTGGACCGCGCGAGCGTGGCGACGTCCGCGCGGGGCGGGTAGGGCGGCTCGTCGTCCGCGGCCGGGCCCCGCTCGAGGTAGGGATCGCCGCCGCCGACCAGCACGATCTGGCCGGCGCGGGCGCCCGCGACCACGCTGGTGGTGAAGGTGTGCTCGGGCCCGAGAGCCTCGAGCGCGGCGGTGGCGGTCAGCAGCTTCAGGGTCGAGGCGGGAACCACCTGGCCGCTGCCGGACTCGAAGACGGGGCTGCCACCGGAGAGGTTGGCGACCACGGCGACGACGTGGCGACCCAGGTCGGGGTCGGCGAGGCCGGCCCGCAGCGCGCGTCGTACGGCGGCCGGGTCGACCGCACCGGACTCGGCGCGGGTCACCGGCCGGGCCACCGGCGGCGGCGTGGTGGGCTCGGGCAGATCCAGTCCCGGGGGCGGCTCGACGGCGGCCGGATCGGTGCGCGGGTCGGCCCCCTCGAGGCCGAGCCAGCGGGAGCCGAGGTCGAAGCGGTACGCCGCGCCGGCGGCGACCAGCAGCGCGAGGACCACCACCACCGAGAGCCAGCCGAACAGCCCGCCGGCCCTGTGTGGTGCGTCACCTCGTCCCATCGAGCCCCCTTCCGAGTTCCAGTTCATAACATTCTGCGCGAGACTGACCCCGGCTCCGTGTCCGGGGCCGGACCGAGACCTGTTCCGGCCACCTCACGCAGGGGCCGACGATCGCTGGAGGAACAACGTGCTGGAGTTCGACGTACTCGTGGAGATCCCGAAGGGTGAGCGGAACAAGTACGAGGTCGACCACGAGTCGGGTCGCCTTCGCCTGGACCGCATGCTCTTCACCTCCACGCAGTATCCCGCCGACTACGGCTACATCGAGAACACCCTCGGCCAGGACGGCGACCCTCTCGACGCGCTGGTGATCCTCCAGGCCCCGACGTTCCCCGGCTGCCTGATCAAGTGCCGCGCGATCGGCATGTTCCGGATGACCGACGAGGCCGGCGGCGACGACAAGGTGCTCTGCGTCCCGGCGCACGACCCCCGCCAGGGCCACCTCAAGGACATCGGCGACGTGTCGAAGTACGACCGCCTCGAGATCCAGCACTTCTTCGAGGTCTACAAGGACCTCGAGCCCGGCAAGTCCGTCGAGGGCGCCAACTGGGTCGGCCTCGCCGACGCCGAGGCCGAGGTCCTCGCGTCGTTCGAGCGCGCCAAGACCAACGGGCACTGAGCGCTCTGGCTTCAGCCGCCTCGGCTTTCACACGTTAACTCGTGAAAACCCCACTTCCCACGTGAAAGAACGCGTGGGAAGTGGGGGTTTCGCGTGGTCAGTACGGCGCGCCGGGGGGCGCCAGGAACTCCTCCAGGGCGCGGGCGACGCCGAGCAGCACCTCGCCGGTGCGCACGACGTCGCCCGGGACCGCGAGGGAGTGGTCGGCGTCGGGGAACTCCAGCATGGTGCACCCCGCGGCACCGGCCAGGTCGTGGGCGACCGCGCTGTCCCACAGCTCGTCGCCGAGCCCGCCGACGAGCAGCTGGCGGCCACCCGCCCCGGCGAGCGCGCGGATGCCCTCGACCACTCCGGGGTTGGTCAGCAGCGGGGTCAGCCAGACGGCGTCGAAGACGGGCGCCGAGTCCGGGTGCAGGGCCAGCGTCGAGGCCCGCGAGCCCAGCGACTTGCCGCAGACCACGAGCCGGTCCACGCCTCCCACCTCGGCCCGCTCCTCCTCGAGCTCGGTGAGCACGTGCTCGCGCACCCAGCCGGACGGGTCGGCGAGCCGCTGGTGGGCGTCCCACCAGAGCTCGCGCACGACGTACCCGCGCTGGAGCAGGGCGATCCGGGTCAGGTCGAGCATCGGCCGCGCCGGGGAGTAGCGGCGCCCCGGGGCGACCACCGCGAGTCCGGCGGGTGACCCGGGCGGCAGGTGGCGACGGGGGTGCCACCCGAACGGCTCCATCATCGCCCTACCGGCCCCGGGCGACCCGACGTCTCAGGCACCCGCCTCGTCCTTCCCGCCCGCAGCGGCCCCCGCACCGACCAGGTCCGGGGAGCGCAGCATCGCCGCCGGCACGCCGAACGCGTCGACGAGGTCCTCGGCGATCGGGCGCAGCTTGCGGCACAGGTCGCCGATCTCGCGGGTGATCGCCTTGGAGCGCTGGCTGCCGAGCCGGCCGTGCTCCATGAACCAGGCCCGGTCCGCCTCGATCACGCTCAGCGCGTGCAGGTCGCACAGCATGGCCAGCGCGACCTTCTCGTCGCCCTCCTCCATGGCCTGCACCTTCGCGACGAACGCCTCCAGCACGAGGCGCTCCACGTGGGCGCGCGCCGCGCGGATCACGTGGTCCTGCACCCGGGAGAAGACCACGCCGGGGTTCATCCCCTGGTCGACGCCGCGCTTGAGCCGGCGGGCCACGCCGCCGATGACGTGCTCCTCGCGGAAGCGCAGCATCGCGAGCTGGTAGTCCGAGTCGAGCAGCCCGGCGTCCTGGTCCCACTCGTCGCCGCCGGGGAACGCGTCGCGGATGCGCTGGAGCACCTTGTGCACCGCGGTCCGCTCGAGCACGGTCTCGACGGCCAGCCCGGCCACGAACCGGACCATCCCGAACTGGTCCATGTCCTCGAACTCGCTGGCGTAGTCGGTGAGCAGGCCCTTGGCGACCAGCTGCAGCAGCACGTGGTTGTCGCCCTCGAACGTCGTGAAGACGTCGGTGTCGGCCTTGAGCGCGGCGAACCGGTTGACCGAGAGGTACCCGGCCCCGCCGCAGGCCTCGCGGCTCTCCTGGATCGTCCGGGTGGCGTGCCAGGTGCCGTAGGCCTTGGTGCCGGCCGCGCGCGCCTCCAGGGCCCGTACGGCGGACTCGTCCCCGCCACCCTCGCCGGAGAACGCGTCGTGCAGCTGGCCGCGCACCACCTCCTGGGCGAAGTGCAGGGCGTAGGTGTCGGCGAGCAGCGGCAGCAGCCGGCGCTGGTGCATGCCGTAGTCGAGGAGCAGCTCCTCGGTGCCGTCGCCGGTGGCCTCGAACTGGCGGCGCCGGTTGGCGTACTTCACCGCGATCGCCAGCGCGACCTTGCTGGCGTTGATCGCGCCGCCGCCGACCGAGACGCGGCCCTGGATGAGCGTGCCGAGCATGGTGAAGAAGCGCCGGTTGGGGTTCTCGATCGGGGACTCGTAGACCCCGGCCGGGGTGACGTCGGCGAAGCGGTTGAGCAGCGCGGTGCGCGGGACGCGGACCTCGTCGAACCACAGCCGGCCGTTGTCGACGCCGTTGAGGCCCATCTTGTGCCCGCAGTCCTCGATGCGGACGCGGGGCGCGGGCTCGCCGTCGACCCGGATCGGCACCACGAACGCATGCACCCCCTCGGACTTGCCGGCCACCTCGAGCTGGGCGAAGACCACCGCGAGCTCGGCGTGCTTGGCCGCGTTGCCGATGTAGTCCTTGCGCGCCGACTCCGAGGTCGTGGTGATCACGAACTCCTGGGTCGCCACGTCGTACGACGCGACGGTGCCGAGCGCCTGGACGTTCGAGCCGTGACCCGACTCCGTCATCGCGAAGCAGCCCATCAGCCGCCCGGTGATCAGGTCGCTCAGGTAGGCGTCGTGGTGCTCCTTGGAGCCCAGCTGGAGGATCGCGCCGCCGAAGAGGCCGAACTGGACGCCGACCTTCACCAGCACCGACAGGTCGCCGTAGGCAAGGGTCTCGAAGGCCGCGATCGAGGCGCCCAGGTCACCACCGCCGCCGTACTCCTCGGGGAAGCCCATCCCCGTCTGGCCGGTCTGGGCCATCTCCACGACGACGTCCTTGACCCGCTCGCGGAACGCGTCGCGGTCGAGCTCCTCGGCCTCGGTGAGGATCGAGGCGTAGTCGGCCAGGTTCGCCCGGACGAGGTTGCGCACCTCGGCGTAGCGGTCGTCGAGCAGCGCCGTCAACGCCGCCACGTCGACGACCGGCTGGGTGTAGCCGCGGCCGGTCTCGGGAGGCGTGCCGGAGGTGGTGTCAGTCGCAACGTGCGCTGCTGCGCCCGCGGGGGAGGCGTCGGTGTCGGATGGCATGAGCGCGACGTTACCCACGCCCGCGCCTTCACAACCGCGACTTTGCCTCAGATCACCTTCACGGGCGGGCGTGCTTCACGGGCGGGCGTGGAAGTTCGGCGGGATCCAGTAGTACAGCGACTCCTGCACCACCGGGCGCCCGGCGCGGGGGGCGTGGATGATCTGCCCGCCGCCGATGTAGAGCGCGACGTGGTAGATCGACGACGACCGGCTCGAGGAGCCCCAGAAGACCAGGTCCCCGGGGCGCAGGGACGACGCGCTGATCGGCGTGGACTGCTCGTACTGGGCCACCGAGTAGTGCGGCAGCGAGGTGCCGCCGGCCTGCCAGGCCTGCATCGTCAGGCCCGAGCAGTCCCAGGAGCTGGGCCCCGCGGCGCCCCAGCGGTAGGGCTCCCCCAGCTGGGCCTTGGCGAAGCGGATCGCGGCGGCGGCCCCCGCGGCGGGCGGGGCCGGGCTGGGCTCGGGCGCCGGGGCCGGCTCGGGCGTGGGCGCCGGAGCAGGAGCCGGAGCGGGCGCCGGAGCAGGAACCGGTGCGGGCTCGGGAGCGGACGGCGCGGACGGCGCGCTGTCCCCCGGGCTCGACGACCCGCCGGGAGCCGCGGGAGCGCCGGGAGCCGCGGGCACGGACGGACTCTGCGGGGCTCCCCCGGTGCCCGGCCCTGCCGGCGCCGCCGTACCGCCCGACGCCTGCGTCTCCTGATCGGCCTGCGCCGCCTGCGCCTGGGCCGCCGCGGCGGCCTGCTCCAGCGCGGCGCGCTCGAGGGCGGCCTGACGGCGCCCGGCCAGCGCGACGCTGATGTTCTCCAGTTGGGCCAGCTCGGTGATCAGCTGGTCCTTCTCCGTGGCGATGGTCTGGGCGTCGGCCGCCGCGGCGTCGGCGAGCTGCTGGGCCTCGTCGTGCGCCTCGCGGGCCTCGCCGGCGAGCGCGACGGCCTGCGTGCGGGCCTTCACGGCAGCGGCGGAGGCGAGCTCGGCCAGCGTCGCAGTGGCCTGGAAGCGGTCGTAGCCCTGACCCAGCGCGGACTCGGCGTGACGCATGCTGGTGGCCTGCTCCACGACGGTGTCGATCCCGTCGGAGTCGACGATCGCGCCGAGCGCCGTCAGCTCCGGCGCCATCCGGTACGTCGTGGCCAGCGCGCTGGCGTAGCTGGCCTGCTGCCGCGCCACCGACTCGTCGGCCCGGTCGGCGCGTCGCTGTGCCGCCGCCGCGGCCAGCCGGGCCTGGCGCGCCTTCCAGCGCGCGCCGTTCCAGGCCTCGGCCGCCTTGGCTGCGGCGATCCCGGACTCCTCCAGGCGGGCATTGGCCTGGGCGAGCTCGGCTCGCACCGTGGCCACGTCACGGGCCTTGGCCTGTGCCTGGCGCTGCGCGGTGGCTACCTCGTGCTCGCTGGGCGGGTCGTCGTCGGCCGCGGAGGCGACCCCGCTGCCCAGCGGGGCCAGGGCCAGCAGGGTGAGGGCCAGGACCGCGGCGGACGTACGTCGTACCCCTCGCCCGCCCGGTGCGCCGGCTCCGCGTGGCCCCCGGACCTGCTGGTCCGGCGCCGGACAGCGGAGCCTCTGACGTGCCTCGTGACGACCTGCTCGCACGTGTGACCCCAATCGTTCGCTTCGCCTCGGCTGCTGGCCATCCGGACCGAGACCGTGCCTCGGGCGACTTCCCCATCGCCCGAGACACACCGGTCACGCTAATGCGCAACAGTCACAGAAGGGAACAACTTTCTCAAATTTTCCGACGCCGCGCGGCGTGTCGGCTTGACGAACTACACGAATGTAATTCGCGGCTCGCGTCGTTCGCGGGGCGCGTCGCGGGGCCGTGGGGCGGCGTACGCGAGCCCGAGACGACCGCTCGGGGGTCGGCGGCCGGCGACCTCAGTGACGGAATCGGCCCCTGGGGCCGGTGAGGTAGTACCGGTCGTCAACTACTGATGTTGTCGGGCGAAGCTTCGGCCGACAACATCAGGTTTCCCCGGTCGGCCGGGGAAACCGACACCCCCAGAACACAAAGAGGCCCCGCTCGCGAAGACGAGCGGGGCCTCTGGATGGCCAGCGGGCAGCGGTCAGCGGGCGGTGGTCTCCACCGGGATCTCGACGGGCACCGCGGAGGTGTCCGTCGTGGGATGGGCGGCCAGCCCCTTGCGATCGAATTTCTGTCCTGTGGCGACGCCGCCGATGTAGAAGGAGATCAGCGCGATGCCGACGCCGGCGATGTCGTCGGCGACGTAGTGCCAGCCGAAGTAGAGGGTGGCGATCACGGTCAGGCCGAAGTTGATCCACAGCACCCAGTGCACGATGCGGTTGCGCATCGTGTACTGCGCCATCAGCGCGACCAGCAGGGTGATCGCCACGTGCAGGCTGGCGAAGCCGGCCACGGACTGCACGGCTCCCTGGAGGTCGCGGTGCAGCACGCCGGCACGTCCGTAGAACAGCGAGTCCATCAACGTCGTCGTGCCGGTGTAGGCGAGGTCCTGGTAGAGCCAGGGGTAGCGGAAGCCCGGGCCGAGGGTGGGCAGCGCGTAGTACGACGCGGTGCCCAGCGTCCAGGCCAGCACCTGCGCGGTGCAGAACCAGTAGCCGAAGGAGATGTTGCGCGACCAGACGACCCAGATCGTCACCATCACCGGCACCAGCGGCAGGAAGACCAGGTAGACCACCGAGAGCACGTGCGAGACCCAGTCGAAGCCGATCACGCTGTGCAGCACCACCGCGGGCTCGTGGCCGAAGAACAGCGCCTGGTCGATCAGGTGCAGCTCGCGGTCGAACTTGTAGTCCAGGCCCAGCACGTCGGGCAGGAACGACTTGAGGTTGCGGTAGCAGACGTAGGTCCCGTAGAAGCAGATGATCCCCAGCACCACCAGGGTGATCCGCTCGCGGTTCCAGTGCTCCTTCACCCGGGCGCGGACGATCGGCATCATCCGCTTGGGGTGCATCCGCGAGCCCCACAGCATCCGGGGCACGATGTCGACCAGGAAGGCCGCGCCGACCAGCAGCGGACCGCGCGCCCAGGCGGGACCCAGGAAGCCTTCGGGGTCGACGATCCTCCGATCGAGACTCGCTGCGGTGACCAGGGCGAGGATCGCCATCATCACCGAGACACCGATCAAGAGAACGTACGCCCGTCGATACACGGGCGCCATTCTAGGGATGGGCACCAGCGGGGCGATCTCGGGTCAGCGTCGGGCGTGGATCACGGCCAGCCGCGCCGGATCCACCCGCAGCCGCACCGGCCCACCCGGCACCGGGGCCGGCCCGCCGGTCACGCCGGTCGCGGCGACCGCGTCGAGGAGCCCGATCCCCGGGGCGTCGACGACCAGCCGGGCCTGCTCGGGGGTGGCGCTGAGCGAGACCACGGTGGCGCACAGCGGGCCCTGCTCGTCGACCACGAACGCCGAGCGGCGTACGGCGACCCGGGCACCGTCGGCGCCGTCGGCGAGGCCCGGCTCCCCGCCGGCCAGCCGCAGCAGCCGGGCGGCGGCCGGGCCGTCGAGGACCTGGGCGTAGCCGAGGAACAGCGCGGTCTCGGCATCGGCCGGGCCGGCCCACACCTGCGCGACCGGTCCCTCCTGGACCAGCCGGCCGGCGCGCATCACCGCGATCCGGTCGGCGATGGCCCAGGCCTCGTCCTGGTCGTGGGTGACCATCAGCGCGGTGGTCCCCTCGGCGTGCAGGATCGCGCGCAGGTCGCCTGCCAGCCGACGGCGCAGCTCGGCGTCGAGGGCCGACAGCGGCTCGTCGAGCAGCAGCAGCCGGGGCCGCACCGCGAGCGCGCGGGCCAGCGCGACCCGCTGGCGCTCGCCGCCGGAGAGCGTGCCCGGCAGCCGCTCGCCGTACCCGGCCAGCCCGACCAGCTCGAGCAGCTCGGCGACCCGGGCGCGGACCGCGGCGCGCGGCACCCGGCGCAGCCGCAGCGGATAGCCCACGTTGCCGGCCACGCTGAGGTGCCCGAAGAGCTGGCCGTCCTGGAACATCAGCGCGAAGCCCCGCTTGTGCGGTGGGGTGCCGGCCAGGTCCCCGCCGTCGAAGGCGACTGCCCCGCCGGCCACCGGCTCCAGGCCGGCGATCGCGCGCAGCAGTGTGGACTTGCCGCAGCCCGAGGGGCCGAGCACGGCGAGGACCTCGCCGTCGGGCAGGGTGAGGGAGAGCTCGCGCACGGCCTCCACGCCGTCGTAGCGCACGCTCACCCGATCCAGGCTCAACATCTCAGAATGCTCCCACCGAGGGCACCCGCAGGCGCTCCACCACCAGCATCACCGTCGTGGTCACCACGGCCAGCACCACCGCGGCCGCGAGCGCCATCTCGTGGTTGGCCTCCCCGGGGCGCCCGATCAGCCGGAAGATCACCACCGGCACCGTGGGATGGTCCTCGCGGGCCAGGAACGACGTCGCGCCGAACTCCCCCAGCGATACGGCGAAGGCGAACCCGGCCGCGGCGAGCAGCGGCTTCCACACCACCGGCAGGTCGACGGTCAGCATCGCCCGCCACGGCGAGGCGCCCAGGGTGGCCGCCGCCTGCCGTTGGCGGTCGTCGATCCCGGCCAGCACCGGCGCCAGGATCCGCACCACCAGGGGCAGCGCGACCAGCGCCTGGGCGATGGGCACCAGCAGCGGGCTGTCGCGCAGGTCGAGCGGCGGCCGGTCCAGGGTGACCAGGAAGCCGAAGCCGAGCGTCACCGCGGAGACCCCCAGCGGCAGCATGAAGAAGCCGTCCAGCACGCCGCGCAGGCGACGCTCGGCGCTGGAGTGCGAGCGGCGGGTCACGATCACCGCCACGGCCAGGCCCAGCAGCAGCGACATCCAGGTGGCGTCGACGGCCGTGCGCAGCGAGTTGGCGAGCGCCTCGGTGACCGGGACCACCAGCGAGCGGGCACCCGGGCTGCCGGGCTGCGCGTCGAGCGCGCGGTAGTTGCCCAGCCCCCAGC
Source organism: Nocardioides sp. Z21_20 (assembly GCF_059766585.1). Taxonomy (NCBI): domain Bacteria; kingdom Bacillati; phylum Actinomycetota; class Actinomycetes; order Propionibacteriales; family Nocardioidaceae; genus Nocardioides; species Nocardioides sp. Z21_20. Next base: position 93,141 of record NZ_JCBAJX010000007.1, on the reverse strand, counting down.
CGTCGCCGACCCGCAGCGACCCGGCCACCATCGTCGCCAACGGCACGGCGACCAACACCACCGGCAGCGCGGTCAGCGCCAGCAGCGGCAGGTCGGCGCGGCGCAGCGGCCGCGGTCGCGCCACGACCCGCTGCACGGTGGGGTCCGGCGTCGCGCGCAGACGCTGGGTGAGCATCAGCAGCGCGGCCACCACGGCGAGCTGCACCAGGGACAGCGCCGCGGCCCCCTGGAGGTCGAGCAGGTTGGTGGTGAGCAGGTAGATCTCGCTCTCCACGGTGGCGTGGCGCAGCCCGCCGAGGGTCAGCACGATGCCGAAGGAGGTGGCGCAGAAGAGGAAGACGACGCTCGCCGCCGAGACGATCGCCGGGCGCAAGCTGGGCAGGGTGACGGTGCGCAGCACCTGCAGCGGCGAGGCGCCGAGCAGCGCCGCCGCCTGGGCCGGGCGCGGGTCGAGCGACTCCCAGGCCGCCCCGACGGTGCGCACCACCACGCTGACGTTGAAGAAGACCAGCGCCGCGACGATCGCGGCGGGCGTCTGGTCCGCCCCCAGGAAGCCCAGCGGACCGCCGTCGCTGAGCAGCTGGCGGAAGGCGATCCCGACCACCACCGTGGGCAGCACGAACGGCACCAGCAGCGTGGCGCGCAGCAGCCGCCGGCCGGGGAACTCGCGCCGGTGCAGCAGGTACGCCGCGGGCAGGCCGAGCAGCACCGAGAGCACGGTGCCGGCCGCCGACGACCACAGCGTGAACGCCAGCACCCGGTGCACCCGGGGCCGGGCGAGCACCTGCGCGACGCCGCCGGGGTCGAAGGTGCCGTCGGGCCACAGCCCACGCGCGACCATGCCGCACACGGGCAGCACGAAGAAGACCGACAGCACCAGCACCGGGCCGGCGGCCAGCGCGGCCAGCCCGACCACCCGTCTCATCGCCCCTCCCCCCACGCCGCGACCGCCCCGGACCTTCTCACCAGCCGCCGGCTCAGCGGGTCGTGACCTCGGTCCAGGTCTGGAGCCAGTCGTCGCGCTCGGCGGCGATCTGGTCGGGGTCCAGGGTGTGCGGGTCCTCGGGCTGCCGGGCGTGCCGGGCCCACGCCGCGGGCAGCTCGACGTCGCTGCGCACCGGGAAGACGTACATGCTGTCCGGCAGTGCGGCCTGGACGTCCTCGGAGAGCAGGAAGTCGACCAGCGCGGCGCCCCCCTCGGGGTTGTCGGCGCCCTCGAGCACGCCGGCGTACTCCACCTGGCGGAAGCAGGTGTCGAGCAGCGCCGTGGTCGTCGACGTCGCGCCGTCCTCGCTGACGGTGAACGCCGGCGAGGAGTCGTAGGAGACCACGAGGGGGCGGGTGCCCTGCTCGCCGCCTTGGGTGAAGTCGACGTAGTAGGCGTCCGACCAGCCCGAGGTCAGCTTGGCGCCGTTGGCCATCAGCCTGCCCCAGTAGTCCGGCCACTGCGCGCCGTACTGCGCCACCGTGCTGAGCAGGAACGCCAGCCCCGGCGAGCTGGTGGCGGCCCCCGGCAGGACGAGCAGGTCGCGGTACGCCGGCTCGGTGAGGTCGTCGAGGGTGGCCGGCGGGTCGAGTCGGCGCTTGACGAACCACGTGGTGTCGACGTTGACGCAGACGTGTCCGACGTCGACGGGTGCCAGCCGCGCGCCGTCGCCGGGCAGCGCGTAGGTCTGCGCCCCCGGCGGCAGCTCCACGTCGAGCGGCGCGAAGACCCCGTCCTCGATCGCGCGGGAGGCGAAGGTGTTGTCGACCCCGAAGGCGACGTCGCCGGTCGGCGACTCCTTGGTGAGCACCAGCTTGTTGGTCAGGGTGCCGGCGTCGCCGCTGGGTCGGGTGGTGAGCCGGTAGCCGCTCTCCTCCTCGAAGCGCGCGAGCACCTCGTCGGGCAGGGCGAAGGAGTCGTGGGTGACCAGCACGACCTCCTGCGAGCTCCCCGCCGCATCGCCTCCCTCGTCGCCGCCGCCGAGCACCGAGCACCCGGCGAGCAGGGCACTAGCGAGGACGACGGCCCCCCACCGCAGCGGCCCCCTGGTGACGGATCTGGTCGGTCGTCGGCACGCACGCTCGCTGATCATCGGACTCCCTTCGCCGGTGCTAACCGGAGCAGGTTCGGAGGGTCTGCGGCTGTTCCGCACTCTCAGCACGCACGAGCGTGCTCCCCTGTCATCGAAGGCCCACCCTACGCCCCCACCGCCGGGTGCCGGCTACCTCGTGAGCGCCACCTCGCGCTGTCCGCCGGCGAGCTTCTCGGGGCTGCGCACCAGGTAGAGCCCGCTCACCAGGCCGTCCTCGACGAGCATCGAGGCGACCAGCGTGACCCGGCCGTGCTCGATCACGCGCAGCGCCGGAGCGCCGTTGTAGTCACACACGTCGACCTGGACACCGTCGCCGCCCAGCCCGCGGGCGATGACCGCGGCCAGGAACCGGAGCACCTTGTCGCGCCCGGTGATCGGCCGCAGCGCGGCGCTGACCAGACCGCCCCCGTCGGTGAGCAGCACGACGTCGGGCGCGAGCACGTCCATCAGCCCCTGGAGGTCGCCGGTGGCGGTCGCCGCCAGGAACCGCTCCACCACGGCGTCGCGCCGGGTCGGGTCCACCCGCTCGCGGGGGCGGCGGGCCTGCACGTGGGCGCGCGCCCGGTGCGCCACCTGTCGCACGGCCGCCGGCGTCCGGTCCACGGCCGCGGCGATCTCGTCGTACTCCAGGGCGAAGACCTCGCGCAGCACGAACACCGCCCGCTCGACCGGGCCCAGCGTCTCCAGCACGAGCAGCATCGCCGTCGAGACGCCGTCGGCGAGCTCGACGTCCTCAGCCACGTCCGGCGCGGTCAGCAGCGGCTCGGGCAGCCACGGCCCGACGTAGCTCTCGCGGAGTCGCCGCAGCGTGCGCAGCCGGTTGAGCGCGAGCCGGGTGGCGATCCGCACCAGGTAGGCGCGCGGCTCGCGGACCTCGGCCGGGTCGACCTCGACCCACCGCAGCCAGGTCTCCTGGATCACGTCCTCGGCGTCGGCCGCCGAGCCGAGCATCTCGTAGGCCACCGTGAACAGCAGGTTGCGATGCGCGACGAACTCGTCGGTGGCGGTCACACCCGCCATCATCACTCGCGCGCGGAGGCGAGGTCGACGAGCGGGAGCTCGCAGACGTCGGAGAACCCCTGGCTGGCCAGTCCCATCGCGCTGTTGAAGCGCGAGCGCTCGTTCTCGACCGCGACCATCAGCGTCAGCTCGACGACGGCCTGGGTGCCGAGCCGCCCGGACAGCGCGGTGACCATCTCGTCGGTGACGGTGGGCGGGGTCAGCGTCATCGCCTCGGCGTAGGCCATCACGTCGCGCTCGAGGTCGGTGAACACCTCGGACTCGCGCCAGCGGGGCACCTCCCGGACCTTCGCCTCGTCGAGCCCCTCGTCGTGGGCCAGGAAGTAGCCGAAGTCCAGGCACCACGAGCACCCGATCGTCGCCGCCGAGGAGAGCAGCGCGAAGGACTTCAGGTGCGGGTCGAGCCGGTCGAGCCGGGCGACCCTGCCCTCCAGCGCCAGCACCGCGCGCAGCGCCGGGCGGTGGTGCCAGAGCACCAGGAGGTTGTCGGGCACCTTGCCCCAGGTACGGCGTGCGTAGGCGCTCACCGCGCGGGCGACGGGGCCGGTCATCGTGGCCGGTGGGATGCGGAAGCTGCTGGTCATCGGATCCTCCTGGGTCTCGCCCCGGCCGCCGGTGGGCCGGTCCTGCACGTGAGACACCGGCCGGCGCCGATCTGTGACACCCCCGGGCCGGGGCGTCCTAGCGGACCCGGATCCGCACCGTGGCGGAGACGCTGGCGCGCCGTTCGGCCGTCGCGGTGAAGGCCACCCGGTAGGCGGTGGTGCGGCCGGGGCGCACGGCGATCACCAGGCGCCCCCGCGGGTCGGTGCGCACCCGGCGCACGACGCTCCACCGCTTGCTGCCCGTCGCGCGCTGCAGCAGCTGGACGGTGCTGCCCGCCACGCCGCGCCCGGCCGCCGTCAGCCGTCCGCGCAGGCGGACGGTGGCGCGGCGGCGGACCTGGGCCCGGTCGGGGCGCAGCGTGAGGCTGGTCGAGATCTGCTCGGGGACCGGCGGCGGGGTCGGCTGCGGGGTCGGCGGCTGGGCCGGCCCGGCGCCGGCGAGGGTCGCGAGGGCAGCGGGCGTGCCCTGGAACACGTCGAGGTCCACCGGCCCCTCGATGCCCGCGACGCTGCCCTGGTTGGTGCGCTGCCAGAAGCTCCAGCGGGGCCAGCCGGCCGGCACCCGAGGCGCCGCGGCGCTCGTGTAGTGCGCGATCCACAGCGGATAACGGGCGAAGCCGGTGCCGGCGGGCATGTTCTCCGCCCAGAACGCCGGCGAGGTGTACAGCACCGGCACCCGGCCGGTGCGCCGCTCCACCGCACCCAGCCACTCGCGCGTCCAGGCCGCGAGCTGCGCGGGCGTCAGGCCTCCGGTCACCTCCAGGTCGAGCACCGGCGGCAGGTCGCCCACCTGGGCGAGCAGCCCGGCGGTCGCCACGAAGTGCTCCGCCTGCGCGGTGGCGGTGCCGGGGCCGGGGCGCGCGAAGTGGTAGGCCCCACGGTAGAGACCCGCGCTCGCCGCGGCGCTGAGGTCGGCGGCGAAGTAGGGGTTGACGAACGTCGCCCCCTCGGTGGCCTTGACGAACGCGAAGGAGTGTCCGGCGGCGGCCACCGCCGCCCAGTCGATCGGCGCGCCGCCGGGGTGCTGGTGACCGGCGACGTCGACACCGGAGACCGGGTCCGCGGCGGCAGTGAGGGCGGCGGAGGCTCCGGTTGCCGCCGGCGGGGCTGCCAGGCTCGTGCCGGCCAGGACGCCGGCGGCCAGGGCCCAGGCCGTCACCAGCGTGAGGACGAGGCGGGCGGTGGGGCGGTGCCGGCGCGCCGCGCCGATGGCTGGGTCTGTCATCTCGTTCCCCCGTGGTCGGGCGGCGCCCACCTGGACAGCCGCTGCCTGCGCGTGACCCTAGCCGCGCGCCGCGGCGCTGGCCCTACATTTGCCCCATGCCCCACCACCTGGCCCCCCGCGCCGACCGTCCGAGCCTGCGCCACGAGCTGCTCGCCCACCTCGTGCCCCGGCTCCGCGGCTCGCGCGAGCTGGACTCGGAGGAGACCGAGCGGGCGCGGATCGAGCGCTGGCACACGGGGCTGGACCACTCGCTGCCCACCGGCGCGGTCCCCCGCTTCGACCGGCGGTTCATGGTCCTCGCCGAGCAGATCGCGCACGGGGACGGCCCCGGCTTCACGTCGTACTCGCTGTCGCGGCGCGGGTCGCGCCCCTCGCGCACCGTGCTCTACCTGCACGGGGGCGGCTACGTCGCGCCGATCGACCCCTTCCACACCCGCTATGCCGCGCGTCTGGCCGTCGGGCTCGACGCGCGCGTCGTGCTGCCCGACTACCCGCTGGCACCGGAGCACACCTGGCGCGACTCCCACGACGCGCTGGTCGCCCTGGCCGAGCGGCTGCTCTCGGGAGGCGGGGAGGTGATCCTGGCCGGGGACTCCGCGGGCGGGGGGCTCGCGCTGGCGTTGGCGCAGAGCCTGCGGGACCGGGCCCGGGCGACCGGTGCGCGCCAGCCCGACCGGCTGCTGCTGATCTCGCCGTGGGTCGACCTGACCGCGAGCGCCCCGGACACCGAGGCGTTCAGCACCCGCGACACGTGGCTCTTCCTGGGCAAGCTGCGCGCCTACGCCCGGTGGTGGGCCGGCTGCGCCGAGGACCTCGCCCGCCCCGAGGTCAGCCCGGGCCTCGGCGAGCTGGACGGGCTTCCGCCGGCGCTGATGCTGTGCGGCAGTCGCGACACGCTCGCGCCGGCCTGTCGCCAGTTGGCCGACCGGGCGATCACCTCGACGTGGGACCTGACCTACCTCGAGCGGCCGGAGCTGATCCACGTCTTCCCGCTGCTGCCGGGCGTGCCCGAGGCGGCCCAGGCGTGGCGGGTCACCCGGGACTTCCTGCTGCACGGACCGGCCCCGCGGTGAGGGGCATCCGGACGCTCGCCTTCGACGACCTCGACGCCCGTACGGCGTACCAGGTGTGGCGGCTGCGCCAGGAGGTGTTCGTCGTCGAGCAGGAGTGCCCCTACCTCGACCTGGACGGTCGGGACCTGGAGCCGGCGACCCGGCACGTGCTGCTCGAGGAGGACGCGACGCTGCTCGGCTACCTGCGCGTCCTCGACGACGGCCCGCACCTGCGGATCGGGCGGGTGCTGCTGCGCCGTGAGGCCCGCGGGCGTGGGCTGGCCGATGCGCTGATGGACGCCGCGCTGCAGCTCGCCGACGCCCGGACGGTGCGTCTGGAGGCGCAGAGCCCGCTGCGTGCCTGGTACGAGTCGCACGGGTTCGTCGTGGACGGCGCGGAGTACGAGGAGGACGCGATCCCCCACCTGCCGATGGTGCGGGCGGGGGCTCAGCCCACGCCGGGCGCCGCGGCCGACGGGGCGTAGACGAACCCGGCCTCGGAGCCTGACCGGCTCAGCTCGCCGCGCGCGACCAGCAGCTCGAGGTGCGCCTTGGTCTCCAGCGTCGCGAGCGCGCCGTTGAAGGCGTCGAGGGTGTCGAAGCGGTGCTCGTGGCGCGTCCACGGCAGCTCCCCGGCGACCTGCCAGGCCGTGCTGCCGGCCGGGGCGACGCCGGCTCGGCACAGGTCGAGGCGCTCGTCGTGGTGGGCGGCGAGCTCGTCCACGCGGGTGTGCACGGAGTCGGCGACCGGGCCGTGCGCCGGCAGCAGCCGGGCGTCCGGGAGCGCGCGCACCTTGGCCAGCGAGGCCAGGAAGTCACCCAGCGGCTGAGCGGCGAGCACCGGCTCGAAGCCGATCGAGGGCGTGATCGTGGGGAGCACGTGGTCGCCGGAGAAGAGCAGCTGCGCGGTCTGGTCGGCGAAGACGAAGTGCCCCTGGGTGTGGCCGGGCGTGGAGATCGCCTGCAGGGTGCGCGAGCCGACGTCGATGGGGTGGTCGTCCTCCAGCCAGGCGTCCGGGTAGCCCCACAGGTCGAGCTCGGGGCTGCTCTTGTCGAAGGCCTGCCACTGCTCCACCAGGTCGTGGGCGCCGGCGTCGCGCAGCATCTGCAGGTGCGGGTTCTCGTCGAGGTCCCCGGGGTCGTGGATCAGGTCGAGCGTCGGCTTGTCGCCGAGACCGAGGCTCACGTGGGCCCCGAACTCCCTGCTGATCGTCGCGGCCTGGGTGTAGTGGTCGCGGTGCACGTGGGTGACCAGGAAGCGGGTGATGTCCCGCACGCCGTGGCCGATCTCGGCCAGCGACTTCTCCAGCAGCGTCCGGGAGACCTCGATCGCCCAGCCGCCGTCGATCAGGGTCAGCCCGCGGTCGGTCTCGAGCACGTAGACGTTGACCGCGCGCAGCCCGTCCATCGGCAGCGGGAGCGGGACCCGGTAGACCCCGGGGGCCACGGGCCAAGCACCCGGCTCGGTCCAGTGCTGCCCCGAGTCCGGGGAGATCGCGTGCTTGGTGGGGACACTCACCTTCCGGACTCTAGGCCCGATCCCCCAGCCCAGCCGCCCCCGTGCCGATCTCCGGGAGTCCCGGCCCGCCCGCGCCCCGCGCCCCGCGGCCCCCGCCGGCTTGTAACGCGGGGTTATGCCTTCCACCACAGCGAAATAACGCTGGGGTAGTGGACATAACCCCGCGTTACAGCCGGACGGGGGCGGTACGGCGGCCGGACGGGGGCGGTACGGCGGCCGGGCGGCGGCCGTACGGCGGGGGCGCCGGGGGCGGGCGGGGCGGGGGTGGGGTGGCGCGGCTAGGCTCGCGGCAACCGTTGGAAGGACGCTCATGAGCACCGAGGAAGAAGCGACCCTCAGCGTCGCCGCACAGCTGATCAACGACCCCGAGATGCACCACGTCGCCACCGTGGGCGGTGCCCAGCCCGGCATCGTCCTGGAGCTGGTCGACCAGGCTCACGACCCCCAGCCGCAGGACGACGAGTGGGACCTCGACCCCACCGCGGACCTGGCCCTGAAGATCACCATGGGCGGCGTCGACCCGGTGGTGGCCGCTCAGCTCCTGCGCATCGCCGCGGAGTTCCTGGACGAGGCCACGATCGAGCACGACGAGGGACACGAGCAGCACTAGGCACGCCCCCAGGTCGGGCTAGGCGCTATCGGCGGCGCCCGGGCACGCCGGGCAGTTCCCGAACAGCTCGAGGGTGTGGCTCACGTCGCTGAAGCCGTGGGCGTCGGCCGTCGTGCTGGCCCAGCGTTCGACCGCCGGCCCCTCCACCTCGACGGTGCGTCCGCACACGCGGCACACCAGGTGGTGGTGATGGGTGGAGCTGCAGCGGCGATAGACGGCCTCACCACCGGCCGTGCGCAGCACGTCGACCTCGCCGACGTCCACCAGGGACTGCAGGGCCCGGTAGACCGTGGCCAGCCCCACCCGGTCCCCGGTGCGGCGCAGGGCGTCGTGGATGTCCTGGGCGCTGCGGAAGTCCTCCGAGGCCTGCAGCTCGGCCACCACGGCGCGTCGCTGCCGTGTCGACTTGGCGATGGCGGGTACGTCGTCCAGGTCGCGATTGCTCACCGGGTCAACCTACTCGCGCCGAGCGGCGCGGGGTGGGGCTACCGTGACACGCGATCAGCGATGTTCTAGGTTGACAATGAGAACGATTATCGAACAGAGGAGACCAACCATGAACCGCACCGACCTCCGCAACGCCGTGGCGGAGTCCACCGGGCTCACCAACGCCCAGGCCGACAGCGTCATCGGCGCCGTCCTGGACACCATCGGCGAGCGCCTGGCCGCGGGCGAGAGCGTCAGCCTCGCCGGCTTCGGCAACTTCGAGATCCGCGAGCGGGCCGCTCGCTCGGGCCGCAACCCGCAGACGGGTGAGCCCCTGGAGATCGCCGCCAGCGTCGCGCCCGCCTTCAAGCCGGCCGCCGCGCTGAAGCGTCGCGTCTCCGAGGGCCAGTCCCCCAGCTGAGCTGAGCCGACTCCAGCCGCTCGCTCTCCACGGTGGTACGTCCACCGCGGGAGCGAGCGGCTGAGTCGGAGCCAGGTCGTGGCTCAGCCCACGACGAGGTCGCGGAGCGCGCCACCCTCCGCACCACCCTCCGCGCCTCCCCCGTCCGAGCCAGCCCTGTCAGGGACCGTGCCGTCGGACAGGACCGGCCGTACGCCGCCGGACGCGGTGACCCAGCCGAGGCCGGGCTCGAAGCGCCGGATCACCCGCGCCGGCGAGCCGCCGACGATCGCGTTGTCGGCCACCTCGCCACGCACCACCGACCCGGCGGCCACCACGGCGTTGCGCCCGATCGTCGTACCCGGCAGCAGGATCGCGCCGTGACCGATCCAGGAGCCCGAGCCGACGACCACCGGCTGGTGGGTGCCGAACTGCCGGCCGATCGGCACGTCGAGGCGCTGGTAGCCGTGGCTGGCGTCGGAGACGAAGACGTCCTGCCCGCACCACACGTCGTCCCCGATCACGATCGACTCGTGGGCGGTCAGGCTGGTGCGCGCGCCGATCACGCACCGATCCCCGATCACCAGGCCCCGGGCCGGCATCCGGGTGTCGAGCGGCCCGTACCCGACCGAGAGGGTGACCTGGCGCCCGATCAGGGTGTGGGCGCCGATGTGGATCGACTCCTCCCCCATCAGCGTGGCGCTCGGGAAGCCGATGCAGCTGCCCGCGCCCAGGGCACCGAAGGCGTCGCCCGCGCGGGTGCCCGGGACGATCTCGCCGGAGCGCTCCGCCCAGCGCCAGGCGGCGAGCAGGGCGCGGTTGATCCATCTCTTGGAGGGGGTCACATCCGCCGAGGGTAGTGAACCCGTGACGCCGGACCGTACGGCGTCCGCCGGCTCAGCGCCCGGCGGCACCCAGGAAGACCCGCAGCGCGGAGACGAACGCCTCCGGCTGCTCGGAGTGCACCCAGTGTCCGGCCCCCTTGATGGTCACCTCCGTGGTGCGCGGGAAGAGCCGGCGCATGGTGGCGGCGTGCTCGGGCTGGATGTAGCGCGACCGTTCGCCTCCCATCCACAGGGTGGGGTGGTCGAACGTGGCGCCGACCTCGGGGAACCCCCCGATCGCGGGCAGCTCGCGGCGCAGCAGGGCGAGGTTGGCCTGCCAGTGGAATCCCTCGCGCCCCGAGCGCAGGTTCTGCAGCAGGAAGCCGCGGACCACGGCGTCGTCGATCGGGGCGGCCAGCCGCTCGTCGGCGTCCGCGCGGCGCTCCAGGCTGCCCAGGTCGAGCGCGGTGAGGCTGTCGAGGAGGTGCTCGAACTCGCCGGCGCCCTCGGAGACGACCGGGGAGATGTCGACCACGACCAGGCGGGCGACCAGCTCGGGGTGGCGCAGCGCCAGCACCATCGCCACCTTCCCGCCCAGCGAGTGACCGACCAGGTGGACCGGGCCGTCGGCGGCGAACCCCCGGCGCAGCTCCTCGGCGACCAGGTCGGCCATCAGCTCGTAGCTGAACTCCTCGGTCCACGACGAGCGGCCGTGGTTGGGCAGGTCCACCAGCAGCGAGCGGTACTCCGGCTGCAGCGCCTTGGCGATCTGGGTGAAGTTCCGGCCCTGCCCGAACAGGCCGTGCAGGAAGGCGACGCGGGCGCCGCCGTCACCGACCTGCGTGGTGTGCAGCGGCACCGCGTCCTGGGGAGACGGGGCGTGGGCGGAGGGGCCGGTGGGCGGAGCAGGCTGCGCGGAGGTCACGGGGCCAGCCTAGGCAGTGCGCGGCAGGCGCCTGCTCAGGACTCCTCGAGCACCTGCTGGGCGATCCGGAAGGCGGTGTTGGCGTCGGGGACCCCGCAGTAGATCGCGGTCTGCAGCAGCACCTCCTTGATCTCCTCGACGCTCAGCCCGTTGGTCAGCGCGGCCCGCACGTGCATGGCCAGCTCCTCGTGGTGGCCCCGGGCGACGAGCGCGGTCAGCGTCACCATCGAGCGCGAGCGCCGGTCGAGGCCGGGCCGGGTCCACACGCTGCCCCAGGCGTACTCGGTGATCAGCTCCTGGAAGTCGCGGGTGAGGTCGGTGGTGCGGGCCACCGCCCGGTCCACGTGCGCGTCGCCGAGCACCTCCCGGCGCACCTGCATCCCGGCGGCCCGGACCTCCGCAACGCTCATCACGTCCCGGCTCGGGCCGAAGACGTGCTCGCGGATCAGCCGCGCGACCGCCTCGGGGGCTTCGGCCGGCGCCAGGTGCGCGACGCCGTCAAGGACCACCAGCCGCCCGTCGCGCACGCCGTCGGCGATCTCGCGCAGGTTGGCCGGCGGCGTGGCGACGTCCCCGGCCCCGGCGACGGCGAGCACCGGCGCGGCGATCTCGCCCAGTCGGCCGCGTACGTCGAAGGCGCCCAGCGCGCCGCAGACCGCGGCGTACCCCTCGTCGTCGACCTCGGTGAGCGCGTTCAGCAGCGCGGAGCCGCGCTCGGGCGCACGCTCCAGGAACCCAGGCGCGAACCAGCGCTCGGCGGAGCCGGCGACCATCGAGGCGGTGCCGGCGCGGCGTACCGCCTCGGCCCGCTCGGCCCACCCCTCCGGCTCGCCGACCTTGGCGCCGGTGCACAGCAGGGTGGCCGACTCCACCCGCGCCGGGGCGTCGAGGAGCAGTTGCAGGCCGACCGCTCCGCCCACGGAGTCCCCGGCGTAGTGGAAGCTCGGGGGCTGGATCCCCTGACCGATGGTGTTCACCAGGTCCAGCACCCCGGCGGCCAGGCCGGCGACGCTGACCGGTCCCTCCACCGCGACCCGGTTGGTGCCGTGCCCGGGCAGGTCCCAGCCGATCACCTGGAAGTCGTCGGCGAGCAGCGCGGCGGCCTCGGCCCACAGGGTGCTCGCGGTGGTGCCGAGCGAGGGGCCGAGCACCAGCAGCGGCAGGTCGGGTCGCCCGCCGAGGCGGACGGCGGTCAGGGCGGTCATGGGTTCCTCCGGCGGGGGTCGGGCTGGCTCGGGTGGGACTGGTGGTCTCTGGCACGCTCGAGCACCTCGCCGACGAGGTCGTCGGCGGCGCCGAGGTAGTCGCCGATCGGCTCCCGGCCGGCGAGGGCGGCCATGCTCCGGTGCTCGGCGTGCAGGTCGGCCGCGGCCGCGGCCGCCGTGGCCCGCATCCGGTCCGGGTGCACGCGCAGCCGCCCCAGCAGGACCGTGGCCTGCTCGGCCGCGACGACGGTACGGCGGGCGAGGACGCCGAGCGCGTCCCACTCGGCGTGCCAGCCACCGAGGGCCCGCTCGTCGACCTGGTCGGCGGCGGCCAGGTGCAGCGTGGCGCCCAGCGGCGGCGCGGCCAGGGCGGCGCGGCGCAGCAGCACCGACAGCACCGGGTTCTGCTTGTGCGGCATCGTCGAGGAGCCGCCGGCCTCGTCCTCCGACAGCTCACCGATCTCCGGGCGCGAGAGCACCAGGACGTCGTTGGCCAGCCGCCCCCAGGCGTCGGTGCAGGCCACCAGTGCGTCCCCGGCGCGGGTCACCGGGCGGCGGGTGGTGTGCCACGGTGCGGCCGGGGCCAGCCCGAGCAACGTCGCCAGGCGCTGCCGCGCGGCGCGGGGGTCGACGCCGAGCTCGACGGCGGCGGCCATCGTCGCGGCCGCGCCGCCCAGCTGGACGGGGAAGGTGAGCCCGGCCAGGTCGTCGTCGGCGTCGAGCAGCCCGGTGAGCCAGGTGGCCGCCTTGAGCCCGAAGGTGGTGGGCACGGCGTGCTGGGTCAGCGTGCGGGCGGCCATCGGGGTGGCGCGGTGCTCCTCGGCGAGCACGGCCAGGGCGCCCACCTGCGCGCGCACCTCGGCCCGCACCCGCCGGACGCTCTCGCGCAGCATCAGCACCAGCGCGGTGTCGACCACGTCCTGGCTGGTCAGCCCGCGATGCACCGCCGCCTCGCCGGAGCGCTCACGCAGCAGGCGGACGAGCCCGAGCACGGGGTTGCCGGCCGCCTCCGCGTCCCCGGAGATCCGGTCGAGGTCGTCCGCGCCGACCAGGCCGGTGAGCTCGCGCGGGCAGCCGAGCACGTCGAGCCAGGCCTGCTCGACCGCGACCATCGCCGCGAGGAAGCCGTCCTGGCTGAACGGGCCGGCCCCGGACGCGTCACCGGCACGCTCGGCGCCCGGCCAGAAGAGATCACCCACGGGGCTCAGTGTGCCGGGTCGGCCAGGAAGACGGTCTCCCCCTCGCCCTGCAGCCGCACGTCGAAGACGTAGCCGCGCTCGTCGCGTCGCGCGAGCAGGGTGGCGCGCCGGGCGGGGTCGACGCCCGCCAGGAACGGGTCCGCGTCCACCTGCGGCCCGGGCAGGTAGCAGCGGGTCAGCAGCCGGTGCAGCAGTCCGCGGGCGAAGACCGCCACCGCGACGTACGGCGCACGCCCCTCGGCCAGCGGCCCGGGCTCCAGCGTGGTGAACGTGTAGCGCCCGGCCCGGTCGGTCGAGGCGCGCCCGAACCCGGTGAAGGTGTGCCCGTCGCGGCGCAGCGAGCCCGGCTCGCGCACCACGTTGCCGGCCGGGTCGGGCTGCCAGATCTCCAGCAGCGCGTCGGGCACCGGGTCGCCGGCGCCGTCCAGGACGAGCCCGGTCAGCCGCACCGACCCGGGCGAGCCGGGCGGCACCAGGTCGCGGTCGTGGTCGTAGGGCAGGGCGTAGTGGAAGAACGGCCCGACGGTCTGGCCGGGGGTGGGCTGCAGCGGCTCGCTCACTGGTGGTCCTCCTGCTCCAGGGGGGTGGCCGCGCTGCCGGTGAGCACGATGTCCCAGCGGTAGCCGGTGGACCGCTCGGGTCGGGTCACCTCGTGGTCGTAGGTGGCGACCAGCCGGGCGCGCGCCCGCGGGTCCACGATCGACTGGTAGATCGGGTCGAGGGCGAAGAGCGGGTCGCCGGGGAAGTACATCTGGGTGACCAGCCGCTGGGTGAACTCGGTGCCGAACAGCGAGAAGTGGATGTGCGCCGGGCGCCACGCGTTGCGGTGGTTGCGCCACGGGTAGGGGCCGGGCTTGATCGTGGTGAAGGCGTAGCGGCCCTCGTCGTCGGTCAGGCAGCGCCCGACGCCGGTGAAGTGCGGGTCCAACGGCGCCGGGTGCTGGTCGCGCTTGTGCACGTAGCGCCCGGCCGAGTTGGCCTGCCAGACCTCCACGAGCTGGCGGCGCACCGGGCGCCCGTCGCCGTCGAGCACGCGGCCGGTGACGACGAGCTTCTCGCCCAGCGGCTCCCCGCCGTCCTGGATGGTCAGGTCGGCCTCGAGCGGGTCGACGTCGCGCTCACCGAAGACCGGCGACCAGCGCTCGATGCCCTCGGGGTCGGGGTGGTGCAGGCTCTTGGTGGGGTGGCGCAGGATGCTCGAGCGGTACGGCGGGTAGTCCAGGCGCGGCTGGGTCTCGCCGGCGCCGTCCGGGCCGCCCGCGGCCTGGTAGGCGGCGGTGACCGCCTCCATCTCGGCGCTGACCTCGCGCTGGCTGCTGGCCGCGGCGTCGGAGTCCGCGACGGACGGTGCGGTGCTGCTCATGGGCGTCCCTTCGAGGTGGTGGGCCAGCCGGTGTAGCCCTCGGCGAGGTAGGTGGCGCCGGCGCTCGAGGCACTCAGCGAGGCGAGCTCGCCGACCTGGCGCCGTACGTCGAAGTCGGAGGCGTCCGGCAGGCGGTGGAGCATCGTGGTCATCCAGTAGGAGAAGTGCTGGGCCCGCCAGACCCGGTCCAGCGCCCGCTCGGTGTAGTCGTCGAGGCTCGAGGGATCGCCGCCGCGGATCGCGCGCTCGAGCTCCTCGGCGAGCACCCGCACGTCGGCCAGCGCCAGGTTGAGACCCTTGGCGCCGGTGGGCGGGACGGTGTGCGCGGCGTCGCCGGCGAGCAGCATCCGCCCGTAGCGCATCGGCTCCTGCACGAAGGAGCGGAACGGCAGCACCGTGCGCGAGGTGATCGGGCCCTCCTTCAGGGTGTGGCCGTTGGCGCCCACCCGGGCCTGTAGCTCCGCCCAGATCCGGTCGTCGGACCAGGCGTCGGCGTCGGTGTCGGGGTCGCACTGGAAGTACATCCGCTGCAGGGTCTCGGTGCGCTGGCTGATCAGCGCGAAGCCCCGCTCGGAGTGGTTGTAGATCAGCTCCGGCGCGCTCGGCGGGGCCTCGGCGAGGATCCCGAACCAGGCGAACGGGTACTCGCGCTGGTACTGGCGGCGCTGGTCGGCAGGCACCTGGCGCCGGCAGGTGCTGCGCGAGCCGTCGGCGCCGACCAGGTGGTCGCAGCTCACCTGGTGGCGCACCCCGTCGGCGTCGGTGAAGCGCAGCAGCGCCCGCTCGGCGCGCAGGTCGTCGACCTCCACGTCGCGCACCCCGAAGCGGACGTCGCCGCCGTCGCGGGCGCGGGCGTCGGCGAGGTCGATGAAGACGTCGGTCTGCGGATAGAGGTACGTCGAGGCGCCGACCAGCGCCTGGAAGTCGACGCGGTGGCTGTGCCCGCCGTAGGCCAGCTCGATGCCGTGGTGCTCGACCCCGTCGCGCAGCACCCGGTCCGAGACACCGCTGTCGACCAGCAGCCGGGCGCTGGCGTGCTCGAGGATGCCGGCGCGATGGGTCTGCTCGATCTCGGTGCGGGTGCGAATGTCGATGGCGAGGGAGGTGATGCCGGCCCGGTCGAGCAGGTGCGAGAGCAGCAGCCCCGCGGGTCCTGCGCCGACGATGGCGACGGGGACGTGCTGGGTCGTGGGCATGGGGTGGACCCTCACCCGGCGGGCCCGCCGCGCGCCACCCCCGACTTCCGCCCAGCGGAAGCCCGGCCAGGCCGGGGCGGGCGCGCGCTCACGCGGGGATCGGCGGGCCGACGACCTCCAGCCCGTAGCGCGGAGCGACCTCCGCCCACCTCGGGATCTCGACCTCGGGCGTCAGGGCGTCGGCCCCGG
The DNA here is from genome assembly GCF_059766585.1 of Nocardioides sp. Z21_20. Classification (NCBI taxonomy): domain Bacteria; kingdom Bacillati; phylum Actinomycetota; class Actinomycetes; order Propionibacteriales; family Nocardioidaceae; genus Nocardioides; species Nocardioides sp. Z21_20. The sequence continues at coordinate 77,305 of NZ_JCBAJX010000007.1, read as the reverse complement.
GCAGCCGGTGCTCGGCCGCCGGCAGCCCCACCTCGTCGTACAGGCCGAGGAGGCCGGCCGGGAGCGTCAGCGCCAGCAGGCGGGCGGGGGTGTCTCCCCGGATCCGGAACGCGTGCGGCAGGCCGAGCGGCAGGAAGATGAAGCAGCCGTCGTAGAGCTCGAAGAGCTCCTCGCCCGCCTGGTAGCTCATCCGGCCCTCGATCAGCAGGAACGCCTCCGCCTCCCGGGTGTGGCGATGCAGCGGGGTGGCGATGCCCGGCGGCTGGGTCACCATCGCCGCCCCCAGCGAGCCGTCGCCGTCCTCGGACTCGAGGAGGTGCTCGAAGAGCGATCCCATCGCCCAGGTCGCGCGGCCTCGTCCCGGCTCCGCCATCACCGCACGGGGGGCTGTCTGCGTCATCGGAACCACATCCTCGACGAATTCATCCGAACCTGATTCGGATCGAACTACGCTAGGACGCATGTCTGCCCCGGTCAAGGCCCGCCCCTACCGCGGCGAGGGACGGCGCGCGGCCGCGGCCCTCCGCCGTCGTACGGTGATCGAGGCCGCGCTGGAGCTGTTCGGCGAGCAGGGCTACGCGCGCACCTCGGTCGCGCAGGTGGCCGAGCGTGCCGGTGTCGCGGTGGACACCGTCTACGCCTCCGTCGGCCGCAAGCCCGAGCTGTTGCTCGCGGCCCACGACCTGGCGCTCGGCGAGCGTGCCGTCGACGACGAGGGGGCGCCGGTGCCCGCGCTGCAGCGCCGCTACGTCGCGGAGGTACGCGCCGCTCCCGGGGCGCGCGCGAAGATCGCGACGTACGCCGAGGCGCTCGGGCGCCTGCTCCCCCGCACCGCGCCACTGCTCGAGGCCCTGCGTGAGGCCGGCACCGAGGACGACGCGTGCCGCACCGTCTGGGAGGCCGTCGAGGAGCGCCGAGCCTCCAACATGCGCCTGCTCGCCGCCGACCTGCGCGCCACCGGGGAGCTACGCGCGGACCTCGACGACGACGCGGTCGCCGACCTGGTGTGGTCGATGAACGGCGCCGCCTACTACCTGTCGCTGGCCCGGGCCGGCCGGGGCGGGGCGCGCTACGCCGAGCTGGTCCGCGACGTGTGGACGCGGACCCTGCTGGCGTGAGCACCCGGGGCGGCGGGCCCGGCGACGACGAAGGCCCGCCCTCGCTGGCGAGGACGGGCCCGTCGTGAGCTCCGCTGGCGACCGTGGGCCGCCGTCCGGAGCCGCCTGTCAGAATCGAACTGACGACCTAATCATTACGAGTGATTCGCTCTACCGACTGAGCTAAGGCGGCGTGCCGACCGGGTGGTATCCGAAGACCTGTCCGGGCAACGCGAGGAAGTATAGGGACTCCGCGTCGGCGGAGTGAAACCGAGGGGTCAGGCGGCGTGCGCCGACGGCTGCTCCTCGCGGGCGGGAGCCGCCGGAGCCCAGTCGAGCGGCGCCCGCTGCTCAGCGCCGCACCAGCACCTGAAGCTCACCTCGACGCCGCCCTGCGCACCCTCGAAGGCGCCGGTGAACTGGGAGGGGAAGATCAGCTGGCGCTTGGCGCAGGCGGTGCAGACGTGGACGAGCATGGGCATGGCCTCTCGGGGACGGGCAGGGAGCTACACACCAATCCTCGGCCGTCCCGACCCATAGGGCTAGTCTCATTTTCCTTCATAAGTCATAGGCTTGACCTATGTTGTCGCTGCACCAGCTGACCTGCTTCCTCGCCGCCTACGAGCACGGGTCGCTGACGGCGGCGGCCGAGCACCTCGGCTACGCCCAGCCGTCGGTCTCCGAGCAGATCCGCGCCCTGGAGAAGTCGCTGGGCAGCGACCTGTTCGTGCGGGTCGGGCGCGGCGTGGTCCCGACCGCCGCGGGCGAGTCGCTGCGCCCGTACGCCGAGCGCGTACTCGCCGCCGCCGACGACGCCCGCCGCGCCGCCCAGGCCGTCACCACCCTGGAGACCGGCACGGTGCGGTTCGGGATGTTCGGCATCGCCCGGCTCTATGCCGGCGCCGGCCTGGTCGCCGACGTGCTGGCGCGCCACCCCGGGGTCCGCGTGGAGCTGATCGGGCAGAACTCCACCGACGTCCAGGACCAGCTGCGCCGGGGCCGGATCGAGGCGGCGATGATCGCCGTACCCACCGTGCAGGCCGAGGGGCTCCAGGTCACCCCGATCGCGCGCGACGAGCTGGTCTACATCAGTGCCGACCCCGAGCGGCTGCAGTCGCCGGTCACCGCCCACCGGCTGGCCCAGGCCTCGCTGGTGATGTCGGAGACCACCTGGCGCGCCACCGACTCCAACCGGCTGATCCTGCGCCGGATGCTGCACGAGACCGGTCGCAACCCGCAGACCCGGATCGAGGTCGAGGACGTGGAGACCGCGGTGGAGCTCGTAGGGATGGGGCTCGTCGACTCGGTCGTGCCGAAGGCCGCCGCCGAGCAGCTGCTGCCCCGGCTCGCGCCGTCCGCCGGGTGGGTCTCGCTGCGGCCGCGACAGTACGACACCCTCGCGATCGTGCACCGCGCCCACGCCACGCTGTCGCCCGCGGCGCGGCTGATGACCGAGCTCGCGACCCGGCGGATCCAGTCGCTGATCGAGCCGGTCACGCCGCGCTGAGCGCCGCCGCCTGGCTCGGTGAGTCGTCAGGGGCGCCGCGACACGCCGCAGAAATGGTCGAGGGAGTGACGGGTCGGCGGGCCTGGGGTGGGGCTGGGCTTGGGGTGGGGGCTGGGCTGGGGTGGGGGTGGGGGTGGGGTGGGTCAGCAGGTGAGGGGGGCCTGGGGGGTGACGCCGTCGAGGAGGTAGTCCTCGACGGCGTCGTTCACACAGGTGTTGCCCACGTTGTAGCCGGTGTGGCCGTCACCGTCGCGGCTGATCAGCACGCCCGACTCGAGCTGCTCGGCGAGCGCCTCGGCCCAGGCGTACGGCGTGGCGGGGTCGCGCGTGGTGCCGATCACCAGGATCGGCGGCGCTCCGGCGCCGGTGACCTCCGGTGCCGGCTCGGCGGCCTCGGCCTGGACGCCCTGGCAGGTGGTCAGCCCCCAGGCGAAGACCTCGCCGAACGTCGGCGACGCCTCGACGAACTCGTCGAGGTGCGCGGGCACCTCCTCGACCGGGATCGACCACGGGTCGTCGAGGCAGTTGATCGCGTAGTTGGCCTCCATGCTGTTGTCGGTGTAGCCGTCCTCGCCGCGCGAGCTGTACAGGTCGGAGAGCATCAGCAGCCCGGTCCCGTCGCGGTCGTCGATCGCCGACTCCAGCGCCTGGCTGAGCAGGAACCAGTAGTCGCGGTTGTAGAGGGGCGCGACGATGCCGTAGAACGCGTTGCCGGCCCCCAGCTCACGATCCCCCCGCGCTTCCATGGGCGAGTCGTCGACGCTGTCCATCAGGGTGTCGATCGCGGCCAGGCCGGCCCCGACCGTGTCGCCGAGGAAGCAGTCGCCGCCCTCGACGCAGTCCTCGACGTAGGCGCGCAGCGCCACCTCGAAGCCGCCGGCCTGCTCCAGAGCGAGCTGGCGGCTGGTGAGGGTGAGGTCCACGGCGCCGTCGAGCACGAGCCGGCCGGTCCGGGTGGGGAAGAGGTCCGCGTAGGTGGCGCCCAGCTTGGTGCCGTAGGAGGCTCCCAGGTAGCTGAGCCTCTCCTCGCCCAGCACCGCCCGGAGCACGTCCATGTCGCGGGCTGCCTCGACGGTCGTGACGTGGCCGGTCAGCTCGCCACTGTGCTCGGCGCAGCCCCGCCCGAATCCCTCCAGGGAGTCGGCGTACTGCCGCACCTCGGCGGGGTTGTCGGGATCGGGGTCGCCGGCCACGTAGTTGTCGAGCTCCTCGTCGCTGAGGCAGTCGATCGCGTCGCTGTCCCCGGTGCCGCGCGGGTCGAAGCCGACGATGTCGAAGCGCGCGAGCAGAGGCCGGCCGAAGACCAGCTCCGCGGAGGCCGCGTACTGGGTGCCGGGCGCGCCCGGCCCGCCGGGGTTGACCACCAGCGAGCCGACCCGCTGCGAGGGCTCCTGCGCGGCCACCTTGAGCAGCGCGATCTCGATGCGCTCACCGTCGGGCTCGGCGTAGTCGAGCGGCACCTCCATCCGGGCGCACTCGAAGTCCCCGCGGCACGGCTCCCAGGAGACCACCTGGGAGTAGAACGGCTCGAGGGCGGGCTCCGGGGCGTCGGTGGAGCCCGGGGCGACGCTGCGCACGACCGACGGCACCTGCTCCCGGGGCCCCACGGAGTTGACGCCGTCGTCGGAGAGGACGACTCCCAGACCGATGCCCAGCACCGTCGCGGTGAGCACGCCCATCGCCACGATCACCACCACCAGGGCTGCGACCCGGCCTCGGCCGGAGCCGGCCGAGGGCGCGCCGACCGGACCCGTCCCCGTCACCCGCGTGCCCTCAGGCCGCGTCGAGCGTGAGCGAGTCGCCCGGCACCAGCTGCGTCGACTCGGTGTTCTGGTTCACGGGCTGGTCCTCCATGTCGGTCTCGTCGTCACGGACGACGCCGATGATCAACATGATGCCCAGCACGAGCAGGATTCCGACCACCACACCTGCCACGGCAAGGTATTTCCGATTCATGCGCGACTCCTCTCCGGGACCTTCAGGGCGACCATCATCGACTCCAGCGACAGCATGACAGGCACGTTGAACTCGAGCATCTGGCGTCGGGCCTCGAAGATCGCATCGATGCGACGCAGGTTGAGCTCGGGGGTCGAGGAGCGGACGATCTGCTCGATCTCGGTGCGCAGCTCCTCGTTGACCAGCGTCCCCGGCGCCCCGGTGGCCAGCGCGAGAGCGTCGCGGTAGACCGACGCGAGGTCCATCAGGCCCCGGTCGACCACGTCCAGGACCCGCCGCTTGGCGCGGGTCTTCTGGGCCTTCTCCAGCTGGCTGAGAGCGGGGGCGTACTCGCGGGGGCGGCGACCGCGCTCCACCACGCCGTAGGAGCTGTCAAGGTCGGCGCGCTCACGGGCGTCGAGCTCGCTGGTGATGACCTCGGCCTCCTCCTTGGCCACGTCGTGCAGGTTGGCGGCCGCGGTCATGCACGCGCCGAGCGTGGTCAGCCGGGTCGGGATGCCCACGATCTCGCGGCGCCGGTTGCGGGTCGCCTCGTCGCGGGCCAGCGCCCGGGCCCGGCCGATGTGTCCCTGGCTGGCGCGGGCGGCGTACGCGGCGATGCCCTCGTGGACGCCCTCGGTGCGGACCAGGAACCCGGCCACCGCCTCGGCCGTGGGGGTGCTCAGCGTGACCAGCCGGCAGCGCGAGCGGATCGTCGGCAGGAGGTCCTCCACGGTGGGCGCGCACAGCATCCACACCGTGCGCTCGGTGGGCTCCTCGATGGCCTTGAGCAGGGCGTTGCAGGCGCGCTCGGTGAGCCGGTCGGCATCCTCGACGATCAGGATCTGCCAGCGCCGACCCACCGGTGCGAGCGCGCTGCTGCGGACCAGGTCGCGGATCTCGTCGACGCCGATCGAGAGCTTGTCGGTGCGCACCACGCCCACGTCGGCGTGGGAGCCGGCCAGCGTCGTGCGACAGGCGTGGCAGTGTCCGCAGCCGCCCGCCTCGCACTGCAGGGCCGCGGCGAAGGCGAGCGCTGCGTTGGAGCGCCCCGAGCCGGGTGGACCGGTGAAGAGCCACGCGTGGGTCATCCCCTGACCGGCCACGGCCGGCTGCAGCGCGTCGACGACCGCACGCTGCCCGACCAGGCCGTCCCACACGGTGCCGGCGGCGGGCAGGGCGACGCCTCCCGGCTGACTCACCGCTCCGCCTCACGGGCGGCGAGGGCGAGCAGGGGCCGCACCCGATCCCGGACCAGCGCCTCGATCTGCTCGCGCGGCTGCCGGGCGTCCACGACCAGGTAGTGCTCGGGGTCGGCCGCGGCCATCGCCAGGAACGCCTCGCGCACCCGACGGTGGAACTCCAACGACTGCCCCTCGATCCGGTCGCGGCCCTCGAAGCGTCCCAGGCCCTGCTCGGGCCGCAGGTCGAGCACCACGGTCAGGTGCGGGCGCAGGTCGCCGGTCGCCCAGCGCGCCACGCGCTCCACCTCGCGCACGTCCAGGGAGCGGCCGGCGCCCTGGTAGGCCAGCGTCGAGTCGACGTAGCGGTCGGTGATCACGACCCGGCCGGCGTCGAGCGCCGGCTGCACGACGGAGTCGACGTGCTCGGCCTTGTCCGCGGCGTAGAGGAGCGCCTCGGTGCGGTCGCAGAGGTGGCCGGTCGCCGGGTCGAGCACGATCTCGCGCAGCCGGCGCCCCACCTCGGTGTCACCGGGCTCGAACGTGAGCACGACGTCGAAGCCCTCGGCGCCCAGCCACTGCCCGAGGGCGCGCGACTGGGTGGACTTGCCCGCGCCGTCGCCCCCCTCGAAGCAGACGAAGACGCCGGACGCCGCGTAGCGCCCCGTCGTGGTGCTGTGCTCGCTCAGCGGAGTGCCTCTCGATGTCGGTGCCGCGGTGCCGGCCCGCGCGCTGTCGGGACCGACGCTACGAGACGGCACCGACACCCGGGCCGCGCGGCCCGGGGTCAGGACTTCTTGACGGTGGTCTTCTTGGCCGTCTTCGTGGTGCTCTTCTTGGCGGTGCTCTTCTTCGCGGTGGCCTTCTTCGCCGTGCTCTTCTTGGCGGTGCTCTTCTTCGCCGTGGTCTTCTTGGCCGACTTCTTCGCCGGCCCCTTGGCCCGTCGCTCCGCGAGCAGCTCGGCGGCCCGCTCGAGGGTCAGCTCCTCGATCGTGTCGTCCTTGCGCAGGGTGGCGTTGTACTCGCCGTCGGTGACGTACTCACCGAACCGGCCCGCCTTGACCACGATCGGCTGCTTGGAGACGGGGTCCTCCCCGAGCTCCTTGAGCGGCGGCGCGGCGGCGGCGCGGCCGCGCTGCTTGGGCTGGGCGTAGATCGCCAGGGCCTCGTCGAGGGTGATCGTGAACAGCTGGTCCTCGCTGGCCAGCGAGCGCGAGTCGGTGCCCTTCTTCAGGTAGGGCCCGTAGCGCCCGTTCTGGGCGGTGATCTCGACGCCCTCGGCGTCGGTGCCGACCACCCGGGGCAGGGAGAGCAGCTTGACCGCGTCGTCGAGGGTGACGGTGTCCAGCGACATCGTCTTGAACAGCGAGCCGGTGCGCGGCTTGGCCGACTTGGGGGCGTCCTCGGGCAGCAGCTCGGTGACGTAGGGCCCGAAGCGGCCGTTCTTCGCGACGACCACCAGGCCCGTCTCGGGGTGCCGGCCGAGCTCGATCTCCTCGCCGGCGGGGTTGGCCAGCAGCTCGCGGGCCTTCTCCAGCGTCAGCTCGTCGGGGGGCAGGTCGTCGGGGACGTTGGCGCGCACGGCGAACGGCGTGCCGTCCTCGTCGGGGCCCTCCAGGTAGGGGCCGTAGCGCCCGACCCGCAGGTGGATGCCGGTGTCCTCCTCGCCGCCGGGGCCGGGGACCGGGAAGGTCGCCAGCTCCTTGGCGTCGATGTCCCCGAGCTCGTTGACCAGCCGCTTCAGGCCGGCCACGTCGTCGGAGCCGTGGTAGAACTCGCCGAGCTCGGTGACCCGGTCCTTGCGGCCCGCGGCGATCTCGTCGAGGACGTCCTCCATGGTGGCGGTGAACTCGTAGGAGACCTGGCGGGGGAAGTGCTCCTCCAGCAGCCGGGTCACCGAGAAGGCCAGCCAGGCCGGGACCAGCGCGGTCCCCTTCTTGTAGACGTAGCCGCGGTTCAGGATCGTGCCGATGATCGAGGCGTACGTCGAGGGCCGGCCGATCTCGCGCTCCTCCAGCTCCTTGACCAGCGTGGCCTCGGTGTAGCGCGCGGGGGGCTTGGTCTCGTGGCCGCTGGCGCTGACCGACGCCGCGGAGACCGGCTCGCCCTCGACCAGGTTCGGCAGCCGGGCCTCCTGGTCGTCACGCGAGGCGGCCGCGTCGTCGGTGCCCTCGACGTAGGCCTTGAGGAACCCGTGGAAGGTGATCGTGCGCCCGCTGGCGGAGAACACCACGTCCTCGCCGGTGCTGGCGGTGCCGCCGAGGCGGATGGTCAGCGTGCTGCCCACCGCGTCCTTCATCTGGGAGGCGACGGTGCGCATCCAGATCAGCTCGTAGAGGCGGAACTGCTCGCCGCGCAGGCCCGTCTGGGCCGGGGTGCGGAAGGTGTCGCCCGAGGGCCGGATCGCCTCGTGCGCCTCCTGGGCGTTCTTGACCTTGGAGGCGTAGGTGCGCGGCGCGTCGGGCAGGTACTCCGCGCCGTACAGCTCGCGGACCTGCTCGCGGGCGGCCCCGACGGCGGCCTCCGAGATCGTGGTCGAGTCGGTACGCATGTAGGTGATGAAGCCGTTCTCGTACAGCCGCTGGGCGACCGACATGGTCACCGACGAGCTCATCCCGAGCTTGCGGCTGGCCTCCTGCTGGAGGGTGGTGGTGCGGAACGGCGCGTACGGCGAGCGCTTGTAGGGCTTGGACTCCACCGAGCGCACGGCGTAGGTGGCGTCCTGCAGCGCCGAGGCCAGCGCCTCGGCCCGCGGGCGGTCGAGGTGGACGACCTTGCCGTCGCTGGAGGCCTTGAGCAGGCCGTCGGGGCCGAAGTCGGAGCCGCGGGCGACCCGGGCGCCGTCGACGGAGTACAGCTTGGCGGGGAACATCCGCTGCTCGTGCTTGCTGCCGGCGTCGAAGGTGCCCTCGAGGTCCCAGTAGGAGGCGACGCGGAAGCGCATCCGCTCGCGCTCCTTGTCGACGACCAGACGGGTCGCGACCGACTGCACGCGTCCGGCCGAGAGCCCCGACATCACCTTCTTCCACAGCACCGGCGAGATCTCGTAGCCGTACAGGCGGTCCAGGATGCGGCGCGCCTCCTGGGCCTCGACGAGGTCCATGTCGAGCTCGCGCGGGTTCTCCGCCGCGGCGAGGATGGCCGGCTTGGTGATCTCGTGGAAGACCATCCGCTTGACCGGGATGTTCTTCGGCTTCAGCTCGTCGAGGAGGTGCCAGGCGATCGCCTCGCCCTCGCGGTCCTCATCGGTGGCCAGGAAGAGCTCGTCGGCGTCCTTGAGCAGGTTCTTCAGCTTGGTGATGTGCGCCTTCTTGTCCCGAGGCACGACGTAGTAGGGCTCGAAGTCGTTGTCGACGTCGACGGCGAGACGACCCCACGGCTTGTCCTTGACCTTCGCCGGCGTGTCCGCCGCACTGCTCGGGAGGTCGCGGATGTGGCCGATGGAGGACTCGACGACGTAGCCCTTGCCGAGGTACCCACCGATCTTCTGGGCCTTCGTGGGCGACTCGACGATCACCAGCTTGTGTGCCACGGGACCTACTTCCTGCCTCTGGGTGCCCCCGTCGGGAGATCAGACGGGGCTCACGGCCGATTACGGTAGCGCGTGCCGCCGAGCACCCCGTCGCTCCGGGTGTTCCTGGGCGGTCAATCAGCCTCGGTGACGGCGGCGCCCGGGGGCTCCCGGCGCCGACGGGCCGCCCGAGGACTCCGGGCGCGGCGAGAGGAACCCCTCCACGACCAGCTCGCGCACCAGCGGCAGGTGGGTGGCGCGCAGCTCGGCCGGGTCGAGCTCCAGGATCTGCGCGAGCGCGTCGAGGATCTGGCCGATGCTCAGCTCGCCGTCACAGGCGCCGACGAGCGCGGCCTCCACGGTGTCGGCCCGCCTGGCCCGGCGCAGGCCGCGCTGCTGACGCAGCACCACCGTCTGGGGGTCCGCCGCACCGGGCGCCCCCAGCGTCTCCTGCTGCACGTCGGAGCGGGCGACGAGCCGGGCCGACGCCAGGTCGGGGATGCCGGCCAGCGACTCGACCGCGTCGGCCCACTGGCCGAAGACGGGGGCGACCGGCTGCTCCACCTCGTAGGGCCACTCCTCCAGGCGGACGTTGCCGGTGCCCTCGGCGCGCCGGCGCAGGTTGACCCAGCCGAACCCGACCGCCTCGATGCGCTGCTCCTCGAACCACGACAGCCAGGTGTCGTAGCGGCGCAGGTAGTCCTCGGTGCCCTGCACGCCGGCGTCCTTGAGCCACAGCTCGACGTACGACGCCGGGTCGACGACCTCGCGCTGGACCACGAACGCGTCGCAGCCGGGGTCCAGCCACCCCGCCAGCCGCTCGTCCCAGCCGGCGCCCTCGACGATCACCCAGTTGGCCAGCACCTGGCACCAGCCGCCGGGGTTCAGGTGCGCGGGGGCGGCGCGGACGATGTCCTCGACCACCCGGTCCCCGGGCAGCCCGGAGTCGCGGTAGACCAGCCGCTCACCGGTCGCCGGCGAGATCACGAACGGCGGGTTGGTGGCGATCAGGTCGAAGCCCTCACCGCGCACCGGCTCGAAGAACGAGCCCTCGCGCACCTCGATCCCGGGCAGGTCGTTGAGCGCGGCGTTGAACCGGGCCATCCACAACGCCCGGGTGTTGACGTCGGTGGCCACCACCTGGGCGCTGTGGGTGGCCAGGTGCAGGGCCTGCACGCCGCAGCCGGTGCCCAGGTCGAGCGCACGACCCACCGGCTCGCGCCGGGTGAGCTGGGCCAGCGACGTGGACGCGGAGCTGATGCCGAGCACGTGGTCGGCTCCGACCCGGTTGGGCCGGCCGTCCAGGCCGGGGGTCAGGTCGCTGACCACCCAGAAGTCGTGGTCGCCGCGCGCGTCCGGCGCGGCGTAGGGGCGGATGTCCAGGCGGGCCGCGACCTCGCCGACGCTCTGCTCGAGCAGGCCCTGGGCGGCCATCCGGTCGAGCAGCCCCGGCAGCGCCTGCTCGGCGGCGGCGCGCGGCACCGGCCTCTGCAACAGGAACAGGCGGGTCAGGGTCTCCAGCGCGGAGCCGCCCGTGGTCCGGCGCAGGCCGGGGGTGGTCTCGTTGCGGGCGAGCGCCGCGTGTGCCTGGTCTCCGAGCAGGTCGGCGACCGCGTCGTAGGTGAAGTCCGCCTCGTCGAGGGCGGCGCGCAGGCGGCTGGCAAGGTCGGCGGTGGTCACCGCACGACTCTAGGTCAGCCGCCCGAGCCCCCTCCCCCCGCCGGGGACCCGGGCCCGGGCGGGCGACTCAGATCTGGGGTGGACGGGCCGCGCCGGACTCGGCCGCGGTCGGCGCCTCCTGGTCCACCGCGATCGAGCGGCGCTTGGACATGTACACGGAGCCGGCGATGAGCACGGTGGCCGCCAGGGCGATGACCACCGACAGCGGACGGTTGGCGTCCTCGCCGAGGGTGAGGCTCACCACCGCCCCCACGATCAGCAGGGAGACCAGGTTCATCACCTTCAGCAGCGGGTTGATGGCCGGGCCGGCGGTGTCCTTGAAGGGGTCACCGACCGTGTCGCCGATGACCGTGGCCGCGTGCGCGTCGGAGCCCTTGCCGCCGTGGTGGCCGTCCTCGACGAGCTTCTTGGCGTTGTCCCAGGCCCCACCGGAGTTGGCGAGGAAGACGGCCATCAGCGCGCCGGCGCCGATGGCGCCGGCCAGGAACCCGGCCAGCGGACCGACGCCGAGCCCGAAGCCCACCGCCACCGGCGAGAGGATCGCCAGGATGCCGGGGGTGGACAGCTCGCGCAGCGAGTCGCGGGTGACGATGTCGACGACCCGCCCGTACTCCGGGCGCGTGGTGCCCTCCATGATCCCGGGGTGCTCGCGGAACTGGCGGCGGACCTCGTAGACGACCGCGCCGGCGGCCCGGCCCACCGCGTTGATCGCCAGCCCCGAGAACAGGAAGACGACCGACACGCCGATCAGCAGGCCGACCAGGATGTCGGGGCTGAACACGAAGAACGTCAGCGCGCTGAGGTCCGCCTCCACCAGGGACACGTCCGCGACCGCGTCCAACACCGAGCCGATGTAGGACCCGAACAGCGCGCTGGCGGCGAGCACCGCGGTGGCGATCGCGATGCCCTTGGTGACCGCCTTCGTGGTGTTGCCGACGGCGTCGAGCTCGTTGAGGATCCTGGCCCCCTCCTCGCTGACCTCCCCCGACATCTCCGCGATGCCCTGAGCGTTGTCGGCGACGGGCCCGAAGGTGTCCATCGCCACGATCACCCCGACGGTGGTCAGCAGTCCGCAGCCGGCCAGCGCGACGGCGAACAACGAGATGGACAGCGACCCGGAGCCCAGCAGGAACGCCCCGAAGACGGCGGAGCCGATGACCAGGGTGGTGTAGACGGCCGACTCGAAGCCGACCGAGAGGCCGGCCAGGATCACGGTGGCGGCACCGGTCAGCGAGGTCCGCCCGATGTCGCGGACCGGGCGCGTGTGGGTGCTGGTGAAGTAGCCGGTGAGGCCCAGGATCACCGCGGCGAGCACGATCCCGATCACCACCGCCACCGCGGCGATGAGCGCCGGGCTGCCCTCGGGCTGGGCGCCGCCCGCCAGCGAGTCGATCGGGTTGTTCGGGTCGCGGCCGCTCAGGTCGGCGAAGTCGCCGGGCAGGTAGACGAAGGCGAGCACCACGCAGGCCAGCGCGGCGACCGCCGAGGAGATGACGAAGGAGCGGTTGATCGCGGTCAGCGCGCCCTCGCCGGGGCGGGACTTGGTCAGGAACACGCCCATCACCGCGGTCAATGCGCCGATGGCCGGCACCAGGAGCGGGAAGACCAGCCCCTTGTCGCCGAACGCCGCGGCGCCGAGGATCAGCGCGGCGACCAGCGTGACGGCGTACGACTCGAAGAGGTCGGCCGCCATCCCGGCGCAGTCGCCGACGTTGTCCCCCACGTTGTCGGCGATGGTGGCGGCGTTGCGGGGGTCGTCCTCGGGGATGTTCTGCTCGACCTTGCCGACGAGGTCCGCGCCGACGTCGGCGGCCTTGGTGAAGATGCCGCCGCCGACGCGCATGAACATCGCGAGCAGCGCCGCGCCGAAGCCGAAGCCCTCGAGCACGTGGGCGGCCTTGTCCTGGAAGGCGATGACCACCACGCTCGCGCCCAGCAGGCCGAGCCCGACCGTGGCCATGCCGACCGTGGCGCCGGTGCGGAAGGCGACGTTCATCGCGGGGTCGCGGCCGGTGGTGTTGGCGGCGTGGGCGACACGCAGGTTGGCCCGGGTCGCCAGGGACATGCCCAGGAAGCCGATCGCGGCGGAGAACCCGGCGCCGACCAGGAAGAAGATCGAGCGGAACACCCGGACCGTCAGGTCGTCGGCGGGCAGGGCCAGCAGGACGAAGAAGGCGATCGCCGCGAAGACCGCGAGGGTGCGGAACTGGCGAGCGAGGTAGGCGTTGGCCCCCTCCTGGACCGCCACCGCGATCTCGCGCATCCGCGCGGTGCCCTCCGGCGCGGCCAGCACCTCGCGGCGGAACATCATCGCCAGTGCCAGCGCGGCCAGCGCGATCACGGCCACCACCGCCACCAGGACCAGGTTCCCCCCGGAGACCTCGACGCTCTGGGGCGGGGCTGAGGACACAACGACGGCTGCGGACAGGCTCATGCGCGACTCCCTGATGTGACGCGGGTCTCACTGCTGAGCCGGAGTCTGGCGCAGTTGGGCGCACTGCGCCAGAGCCGGGCGTCGATCGCAGCGGCCGGCCAGGGGGCCAGGGCCCTGCACACACAGGGTTCCGCGGGCTCGCCAAGGCGCGCCGCACCCGGGGACGGGCGGGCGCGCGGAGGGGGTGGGGTCAGCCGGCGACGATGGCGTCGGCGGACGCGTGGATCGTGAAGACCTTCGCCAGACCGGTGATCCGGAAGATCTTCAGCAGCCGCTCCTGGTTGCAGATCAGCTCCAGCGAGCCGTCGTGGGCCCGCACCTTCTTCAGGCCGCCGACCAGGACGCCGAGGCCGGTGGAGTCCAGGAACTCCACGGCCTCCATGTCGATCACGAGGTGATAGACGCCGTCCCCGACCAGCTCCGTGATGCGGTCACGGAGCTTGGGCGCGGTGTAGACATCGATCTCGCCCCCGACCGCGACGATGGTCTTGCCATCGATCTCGCGTGTCGCAAGAGTCAGGTCCACTTTCGCTCCTCGGGCACGTTCTGCGGTTCCGGCATCGGCAGGCACCTCCCCCGATCTTTGCCAGCGTTATCAAACCACGGTCTTCCCCGAAGTGCATGAACACCTCCACACAACGGCGATTGTCGGCGGCGTTTGCGACACTGGCCCGATGTCATCCGCGACCCGTTCCACGCCGTCGAGGGCCGCCTCGCTGGTGGACCGGCTGATCGCCGCGCCGGGACGTGACGAACGACTCACCCACCTGGAGGTGCTCGCGCCGCGCACCGCCCGGCACGCCGCCTGGCCGCAGTGGGTCCCCGACGACGTGCGGGAGGCGTACGTCGCCCGCGGCGTGAGGGAGCCCTGGTTGCACCAGGTCGAGGCGGCCGAGTCCGCGCACGCCGGCGAGCACGTCGTGCTGGCCACCGGCACCGCCTCGGGCAAGTCGCTGGCCTACCAGCTGCCGGCGCTGGCCTCGATCCGCCGCGCTCGCGGCGAGCGCCGCCGGCGCGCGGCCACCACGCTGTACCTGGCCCCGACCAAGGCGCTGGCGCAGGACCAGCTCAGCGCGATCACCTCGCTCGGCCTCGACGTGCGGGTCTCCACCCACGACGGCGACTCCAGCCGGGAGATGCGCGACTGGACGCGCGACCACGCGGAGTACGTGCTGACCAACCCCGACATGCTGCACCGCTCGCTGCTGCCCGGGCACGCTCGGTGGGCCTCGTTCCTGGGGTCGCTGCAGTACGTCGTGGTCGACGAGTGCCACCACTACCGCGGGGTCTTCGGCGCCCACGTGGCCCAGGTGCTGCGCCGGCTGCGGCGGATCTGCGCCCTGTACGGCGCGTCCCCGACGTTCGTCCTGGCCTCGGCCACGGTGGCGGAGCCCGCGGTGTCGGCCCAGCGGCTCACCGGCCTGGACGTGCGGGCGGTGACCGACGACGCCTCGCCGCGCGGCCAGGTGGCGCTGGCGCTGTGGGAGCCGCCGTTCGTCAACCACGGCGGCGAGAACGGCGCGCCGGTACGCCGCGCCGCCTCCACCGAGACCGCCCACCTGCTCGCGGACCTGGTCAGCGGCGGCGTCCGCACCCTGGCATTCGTGCGCTCGCGGCGCGGGGTGGAGCAGGTCGCGCTGACCACTGCCGAGCTGCTCGCCGAGGTGGACCCGTCCCTGCCCCGGCGGGTGGCCGCCTACCGCGGCGGCTACCTGCCCGAGGAGCGTCGGGCGCTGGAGGAGGCGCTGCGCAACGGCGAGCTGCTCGGCCTCGCCGCGACCAACGCCCTGGAGCTGGGCATCGACATCAGCGGTCTGGACGCGGTGGTGATGGCGGGGTTCCCCGGCACCCGGGCGGCGCTGTGGCAGCAGGTCGGGCGGGCCGGGCGGGGGGCCCGGGACGCGCTGGCGATCCTGGTGGCGCGCGACGACCCGCTCGACACCTACCTGGTCACCCATCCCGAGGCCCTGGTCGGCCAGCCGGTCGAGGCCTCGGTCTTCGACCCGACCAACCACTACGTGCTCGCGCCCCACCTGTGCGCAGCCGCCGACGAGTCGCCGCTGACGCCGGCCGACCTCGAGCTCTTCGGCCCGACCGCGGCGGCGATCACCGACCAGCTGACCGAGCTGGGGCTGCTGCGTCGGCGCCCGCGGGGCTGGTTCTGGGCCGATCGCCGGCGGGCCAGCGACCTCGCCGACATCCGCTCCAGCGGCGGCTCGCCGGTCTCGCTCGTCGAGGCGGCCACCGGCCGGGTGGTGGGCACGGTCGACGCTTCCAGCGCCCACGCCACCGCGCACCAGGGAGCCGTCTACGTGCACCGCGGCGAGACCTGGCTGGTCACCTCCCTGGACCTCGACGAGCACGTCGCGGTCATCGAGCCCACGTTCGTCGACTACTCGACCACCGCACGCGAGCTCACCGACATCACCGTGGTCGCCGAGCGCGAGCACCGCCGCTGGGGCGACTGCCGGCTGGCGCTGGGCGAGGTGGACGTCTCCCACCAGGTCGTCGCGTTCCTGCGGCGGCGCCAGCCCGGTGGAGAGGTGCTCGGCGAGGAGCCGCTGGACCTCCCGGCGCGGACCCTGCGCACCAGCGCCGTGTGGTGGACCGTGCCGGCCCACGCGCTGGAGGAGGCGGGACTGGCCGCCCAGGACCTGCCCGGAGCCGCGCACGCGGCCGAGCACTGCTCGATCGGCCTGCTGCCCCTGTTCGCCACCTGCGACCGCTGGGACATCGGCGGCGTCTCCACCGCGCTGCACCCCGACACCGGCCAGCTGACCGTCTTCGTCTACGACGGCCATCCCGGCGGCGCCGGCTTCGCCGAGCGGGGGTTCCGCGCCGCCCGGGACTGGCTGAGCGCCACCCGCGAGACGATCGCGGCCTGCCGCTGTGAGGACGGCTGCCCCTCCTGCATCCAGTCGCCCAAGTGCGGCAACCAGAACAACCCGCTCGACAAGCAGGGCGCCGTGCGTCTTCTCGACGTCCTCCTGGCGCAGTAGCCTCGGGAGATGGTCGCTCTCGGAATCCTCCTCATCGCGCTCGGTGCGCTCGCTGTGCTCGCGGCGGTCTTCATCAGCGAGGGCAGCGCCGAACTGCTGGGCATCGACCTCAGCGCCCTGTCGATCTTCCTGGTCGGCGTCGCGGCGGGGGCCGCGATCCTGTGGGGGTTCGGGATCCTGAAGTACGGCACCAAGCGCGAGCTGGAGATCCGCCGCGAGGCACGCGTGGCCCGCCGGCAGACACGGGGACCCCGCCGGGCTCGCCCGGCCACCGCGGCGCCGGCCGCGGAGGCGCCGGCAGGCGACCCCCCGGCCCAGCCGCCGCTCACCCAGCAGGACCCGCCCGCGCCCGGCCACTGAGGTCGCCGCTCTGGCCCAGCCAGCGGGGCCCACGCACCCGCACGTCGACCCACACCTCGACGCCGTCGACGCGACACCCGGCGAGCCGCGCGCCGTTCGCCTCGGCCACCGTCGTCGCCCGCTCGCACCCGTCGCGGCCCCGCTGCACCGCGGACGCTCCGGCGAGCGCGGCCAGGTCCGCGGCCCCCTGAGCGGTGCGGTGCGCGGTGACGATCGCCGCCACCACGCCGAGCGCCGCGCCGAGGAGGAGCAGCACCGCCACCATCGCCACCGCGAAGAGGGTGGCGCCCCCCGCCTCGCCACCGCCGCGGCGAGGCGCGGCGTACCGCGGCTCCGGCCGGCGCGGTCGACTCACGGCTGCTCCTCGGCGCTCGCCACCGCCTCGGCATGGACCCGCACCCCCGGCAGGAAGTCGAAGAGCCCACCGGGGCCGCGCACCCACCCCTCGGCCGTGGCCCGCACCAGCTCACCCTCGCGGGAGACCCGCACACGGGCCCCCTCGGGAGCCACCCGCCGCCCCAGCGCCACCGCGTCGGCGTCCACGTCTCCTCGAGCCGCCACCCGGGCGGTCTCCCGCGCGGCGTCCACCACCCGGATCTGAGCGGCACCCACGGCCAGCAGCCAGGCCAGGCCCACGGTGACCGCGACGAGCAGGGGCAGCCCCATCGCGAGCTCGGCCGTCACCGCGCCGCGCTGGCTGCGCCGAAGGCTCACCCGATGCCCAGCAGGCCGAGCACGTGGTTGAACAGGCTCTTGAGCATCCGGTCGCCGAAGCCGCCGGTGAGCAGCTGGTAGAGCAGGCCGGCGAGCCCGGCCCCGGCCGCTGTCCCGACCGCGTACTCGGCCGTGGTGATCCCGTCCTCGGCCGCCGTCCGCCTCGAGCGGACCCGGCTCGGCCCGCGGCCCGCCTCGGGTCCGCGCGGGTCCGGTGCTGCGTCTCGTCGCCTCATGGTTCCTCCACTCCGTCGGCCGCCCGATGCGACCTGCGAGGCTGACTCTTCGCCCTCCGGGCGCCGGTGGCACGGGGCCTGCGCCGCGCTGTGGAGAACCGCCCGCGCGCGGCGACCGGTGGACAGTTCCTGGGCCGACGACGCTCAGGGCGCGATGCCGCCGAGGAGCCCGGCGACCAGCGGCACGATGCCCAGCAGCAGGAAGGCCGGCAGCAGGCACAGTCCCAACGGCACCGCGGCCTTGACCCCGACCGCCCGGGCCCGGTCCTCGACCTCGGCGCGGGCCAGGGTGGCGAGGTCGTCGGCGAGCCGCTGCACCGCTCCCACCACCGGGGCACCGGTGGCGTGGGCGCGCGCCAGCGTGCGGCCCAGCGGGCCGAGCACGGCGTCGGCCGCCAGCCCCTCCCACACCGTCTCGGGGTCGAGCCCGACGTCGAGGCGGGCCCGGACCCCGCGCAGCCGGTCGGCCGCCGGGCCGGGCAGAGCGGCACAGACCACGCTGACGGCCTCGGCCGCGGGGGTGCCGACGGCGAGCGCGGCCGCGAACAGATCGACCAGGCAGGCCAGGTCACGGCGCGCCGCCTCCCGCGCCCGCCGCTGGGCGGGTGGCTCCGCGCGGGCCAGCAGCAGCTGCACGCCACCGGCCACCAACACCCCCACCACCGGCCCCGCCGGTCCCCGCACGAAGGCGGCCGCCCCCAGGCCCGCCAGCAGGGCCCAGAGCCACCGCCGGCGCCGCTCGCCGTCCGCCTGCACCCCGGGCGGCGCCGCGGACTGCCACCCGGGCGCGGCGCCCGCCCGGACACCGCTCGCCGGGCCACGCGGAAGGGCCAGCGCCACCGCGGCGGCCGCGGCGAGCGCGGCGAGCAGCGCCGTGGCCCTCACCCGACCCCCGACTCGACACCCTCGGCGATCGCCTCGATCCACCACAGGCCGGCGAAGCCGAACCCGAGCCCACCGGTGAGGCAGGCCAGGCCGAGCGGCTGGGTGATCAGGAACTGCCACGGGTTGCCGCCGGTGCCCGAGCCCATGGCCAGGGCGACCAGGGGCAGCCCCGCCAGCAGCCGCGCCGTGGCCCGCGCGGAGGCCAGCTCCGCCTCCACCACCCGGCGGGTCGTCTGTCCCGCCCGCAGCCCCCGCGCGACTCCGGTGAGGGTCCCGGCCAGCCCCTGGCCCGTGCGGTGCGCGACCTGCCAGGCCGCGGCCACGTGGCGCAGGTCCGCACAGCCCGGGGTGCGCGCCAGGGCCCGGAGCGCCTCCGGGACGTCCGATCCCAGGTGCTGGGCCCGCGCCACCGGACCGAGCGGCTCCCAGACCCCCGCCGCCCGGTCCAGCGCGGCCCCCGGAGGCCGACCCGCGGCGAGCTCGGCGGCGAGCAGCTCGCACGTCTCCAGGACCCGGCCGGCGGCTGCGGCAGCCGCCCGCCGTCGCCGCCTGCGGTGCAGCAGCGCGGCCGCGGCCGCGCCGACGAGGCCGGCCAGCACGGCCAGCAGCACCAGCCGCGCGGAGAGCGTGGTGAGCAGCAGGGCGAGCCCTCCGGCGACCGCGATCACCGTGCGCGGCCCCACCCGCGCTCCGGTGGCGACCGGCAGCACCTCGGCAGGCGGCACCGCCAGCAGCAGCGCGACCAGGGTGGCACCGGCAGCGATCAGCGCCGGCAGCGACGCGGCAGCCGTCAATGCGGCGGTCATCGGCGGCCCAGCCGGGCGGCGAGCAGGTCGGCCCCCTCCCCGGCGCCCGCCTGCTCGTCGCGGAACTCGACGGCCGACACCATCCTCACCAGCCCGTCCGCCTCGCGCACCGGCACCGCCACCTGGCTGAGCACCCGCCGACCGTCGGGACGGCGCGCCATGTGCAGCACCACGTCGACGGCGGAGGCGAACTGGCTGTGCGCCGCGGCCCGGGGCAGGCCGGCCGGCAGAGCCAGCGCCTCCACCCGGCTCGGCACGTCCACCGCCGAGTTGGCGTGCAGGGTCCCGCAACCGCCCTCGTGCCCGGTGTTGAGGGCCGCCAGCAGGTCGACGACCTCGGCACCGCGGACCTCGCCGACCACCAGCCGGTCGGGACGCATCCGCAGCGCCTGACGCACCAGGGTGCGCAGGTCGATCGCACCCGTCCCCTCGATGTTGGCCGGTCGGGCCTCCAGCCCGACCACGTGCGGGTGCGCCGGACGCAGCTCGCTGGCGTCCTCGACCAGCACCAGCCGCTCGTGCGGGGGCACCAGCGAGAGCAGGGCGGCCAGCAGGGTCGTCTTGCCCGACCCGGTCCCGCCGCTGACCAGGAACGCCAACCGCGCGTCGATCACCTCGCCCAGCAGCCGCGCCCCGGCCCGCGTCAGGGTGCCCGCCTCGAGCAGGTCGCTCATCGACAGCGCCTGGCGGCCCGGGACCCGCAGCGACAGCACCGTCCCCGGCCGCGCCACCGGCGCGAGCACGGCGTGGAAGCGGGTGCCGTCGGGCAGTCGCACATCGACGTAGGGGGTGGCGTCGTCGAGGCGGCGACCGCCTGCGGCCGCGAGCCGCTGAGCCAGCCGCCGCACCGCGGCGTCGTCGGTGAACCGCACGGCGGTCGGCTCCAGCCCCGCGCCGCGGTCGAGGAGCACCTGGTCGGGGCCGTTGACCAGGACGTCGGTCACCCCCGACAGGCGCAGCAGCGGCTCGAGGGGGCCGGCCCCGACCACGTCACGGCGCAGCGTCTCGTGGACCGCGAGCACCGTGGCGTCGCCCACCGGCACCCCGGTTCCCCGCAGCGCCTCGGCCACCCGGTGCGGGGTCAGCTCGCCCGGCTCGCGCGCCAAGCGGTCGCGGACCGCCTCCAGCACTGCCGGGGGGAGAGACTCGCTCACGCCGCGGCCCCGGAGTCTCGGACCTCGGCCGCCACCTGGTCCAGCACCCGCACGGCGGCGCGGCCCAGCGGGCCCCGGCGCGAGCGCACCGGCCCGAGACCCAGGTCGACGGCCTCGCCCAGACCCCGCTGGTCGGCCATCGCGGTGAGCACCGGCACCCCCACCGCCCGAGCCACCGCCTCCGGGACGACGGCGCCACCGCGGACCACCAGGCGCAGCACGGCCGGGTCCTCGAACCGGGCGCAGACCCGGGCCGCGGAGGCCACCGCGGGCACCGTGGCCACGCACACCACCAGCAGCCGGTCGCAGCGCGCGGCCAGCTCCTCGACGAGCGCGTCGCCGGTGCGCGGCAGGTCGAGCACCACGGTGTCGTGGCCGCGCTGAGCGGCCGAGAGCGCCTCCCGGACCGCGAACGCCTGCAAGGTGCCCGCGGGACCGGGCCCCCAGGACAGGGCGCCGACCCCGTCGCGCCGGGGCAGCGCCTCGCGCAGCGAGCGTGCGCTGAGCCGACCGGTCGTCTGCTGCAGAGCGTCCCACCGCACACCCGCGGAGTCCTCCAGGCCGAGGAGCCGGTCCACCCCCGGCCCCCACGGGTCGGCGTCGATGACCACCGACGCCGCCCCGTGCCCGGCCACCTGCCCCAGCGCGCACGCCAGGGTGGTCGCCCCCGCTCCACCGCTGCCGCCCAGCACACCGATGGTCAGTCCCCTGGCCCGGCCACCGCCGGCGTCGCCCAGGTCGGTCAGCGCCTCGACCACCCAGGCGTCCGAGCGCGGCAGCTCCGCGACGTTCTCCGCGCCGAGCGACAGGGCCTGGCGGAACAGGTCGTCGGCGACGGCGCCCCACGCCACCACATGCACCCCGTCGCGGCGTCCGGGCCCCGCCTGCGCCAGCTCGCCGGCCAGGTCGGCACCGACCAGGACCAGTGGGGCGGCAGCCCATCGGCGCAGCGCCGCCGGTGCGTCGCGCGCCACGTCGGGCGTCGTTCCGGCCGCCGCGGCCAGCCGCAGCAGCTCGTCGAGCAGGAGGTCGTCGGCGGTGATCAGCAGGGGCGCGGTCATGGCTGCGACGATGCCGAAGCCCGCCCCCATCGGCACCCCGTGACGCCGAGCCTGTGGACGACAGCCGGAATTCCGACGCCTGTGGACGCCGGCTGGCCCGCTCGCTGCCGGGCGCCTCCTATGCTGACCCCATGGCGTACCGCCCGACAGCGGCCTTCTTCGACCTCGACAAGACGATCATCGCGAAGTCCAGCACCCTGGCCTTCAGCAAGCCGTTCCAGGCAGGTGGTCTGATCTCGCGGGGCGCCGTGCTGCGCTCGGCCTACGCGCAGTTCGTCTACCTGGTGGGTGGTGCCGACCACGATCAGATGGAGAAGATGCGCGCGTTCATGTCCCAGCTGTGCGCCGGCTGGGACGTGGCCACCGTCCGCGAGGTCGTCGCCGACACGCTGCACAACATCGTCGACCCGATCGTCTACGACGAGGCCGTCTCGCTGATCGAGGAGCACCACCTGGCCGGTCGCGACGTGGTGATCGTCTCGGCGTCCGGGGCGGAGGTGGTCGAGCCGATCGGCGCCATGCTGGGGGCCGACCACGTGGTGGCGACCCGGATGGAGATCGAGGACGGCCGCTACACCGGCGAGATCGCGTTCTACGCCTACGCCGAGGAGAAGGCCCGCGCGATCCGCGACCTCGCCGAGCAGCGCGGCTACGACCTCGACGAGTGCTTCGCCTACTCCGACTCGATCACCGACGTGCACATGCTCGAGGCGGTCGGCCACCCGCACGCGGTCAACCCCGACAAGGAGCTGCGCAAGGTGGCGGCGGCCCGGGGCTGGCCAGTGCTGGTCTTCACCAAACCGGTCACCCTGCGCTCCCGGCTCACCACCCCCGCCAAGCCCACCCTCGCGGCCCTGGCGGTGGGGGGTCTGGTGGCGGTCGGCTCCGCGATCTACCTGAGCAGCCGCCGCCGGGCATCGTGAGGCCGCACCGGCGTGTCAAGCCTTGATAGTCCCCCCTGATCGGCGTAGAACGGAAGGCAGCACAACCGCACAAAGCGCACCCGAGTCCGGGCACCCACGCGGCGATCTCCCTTTGTTCAGGGCGCTGGCCACACGGGATATTCCCGGGGCAGCAATTAGATGATGCACGCCTGGTAACCCGAGGACTCGAGTGTCGGCGGCGGCACCTGAATCTACGCGAGGCGGGTGCCGCTCGCTGCGGAGTCAGCCCTCCTCGGTGCCCCGGCGCAGCGGGCTCGCCTCGGCCCCGGCGGCGTACGCCTCGGCGGTGTAGAGGAGCCAGGAGTGCACCCCTGCCATCCCGCCCTGGCTGAAGCCGCGCAGGTTCGACTCGTACTGCGCGCGCAGGGCGAGGTGTCCGGCCTCGGGCACGACCAGCGACTTCTCGTCGACGCCGCGCGCCACCAGCACCAGCCGCTCGGTCGCCCGCGCCACGATGCCGTTGTGCGAGGCGAACGGCGCGCCGGTGGCGATGTCGGCGTGCACCACCGCCGCGATCAGCAGCGCGGGCGCCTGGGTCGGGGCCAGCAGCAGGTCCGCGACCCCGCGCAGCCGCACCGCGCCCTCGGCGTCGCGGGGCCGCCCGAGGCGCTCGTGGGGCAGGCTGGCCGCGGCGGCCAGGGCGTGGATCCGGGCGAGCGCCTGCAGCGGGGCGGACTGCAGCAGCGGGGCCAGGCCGAGCAGCTCGGAGGAGAGGCGCAGCGAGTCCTGGGCGACCGCGTCGCCCTCCCCCGTGCGCACCTGGGCGAGGGTGGAGGCCGAGCCCTCGAGGACCGCGCTGGCGTGCGCCCCGCGCAGCAGGGACTCGGCCGTGGTCTCGGGGGTGGTGCGCCGCAGGCCCCGGTCGCGCAGCATCGCGTCGATGCCGTCGCGGGTCGCGGCGTACGCCGAGGCGACGCCCTCGAGCGAGGTGAGCCCGGCCAGCGGGTCGGCAGTCATGGGCCGAAGGCTAGTTGACCGAGGTCGACTCGCCGCGCGCCGCCCGTGCACGCGCCCGACACGGAGTAACCTGCGGAGGATGGACACGCACGGAGCCCCGACCAACCGGGGGCGCGATCACTTCCCCGAGGCGACGTCCTACCCCACCGCCCCGGCGCTGTGGCTGACCGACGACGACCCGGACACCACCGACGCGCCCCGGCGCCCCGGCGCGGCCCGCACCGTCGTCGCGCTCGGCCACCCGCTGGCCGCCGCCTCCCTGTGCACCACGCTCAGCGAGCTCGGCCACGACGTGCGTCACAGCGAGGAGGCGTCGTTCTCGCTGCCCGACTCCTCGGTCGACGTGGTGGTCGTGGTCCACCGGCTGCCGGCCGACCTCCGCGAGATCGCCCGGGTGCTCCGGCCGGGCGGTCGACTCTCCCTGGTCGTCAACCAGCGCGACCGCCGGATCCCCTGGGTGCGCAAGCTCGACCGGATCCTCGACCCCGAGCAGAGCGCCCCCGACGACGAGGCGCCCACCCGGGCGCTGGTCCGCTCCGGGCTGTTCGGCTTCGTGGAGGACACCACCTTCCGCTTCTGGGAGAGCGTCAACCGGACCCGGCTGACCGCGCTGCTGGCCGGCCTGCCCGAGATCTTCGACCTCACCGACGCGCAGACCCGCGCCGAGCGGATCGAGCGCGCCCTCGCCCTCTACGACGACTACGGCCGCGGCAACGACGGGATGCAGCTGCCCTGGCTGAGCCGCTGCTACCGGGCGACCGTGCTCGACGGCCCCACAAAGCCGACCTCCGCCGCCGAGTCCGCCGAGTCCGCCGACGAGCCGGACCCGGTGCCCACGGACGGGACTCCGCACACCGGCGACGGCTCGGGCGACGCACGGGCCACGACGGGAAGCCCCGAGCCGCGCGCCGGCCTCGGGGAGGCCTCCCATCCCGACGAGACAGGCGGAATCCGCGTCGTGGTGGAGTCCCAGGGCCAGGTCACCGACGTCCTGCTGATCGACTTCCGGTGACCCGGTGGGGGTCTGGCGCCAGATCGCGCGGCGCGGCCGCGGGGCCCGCCGGACCCACCTGGGCACGGAGGCCGACCGCGCGACGTTCCGCACCCTGCACACCGCCTCCCTCGCCTCGCCCGCGCTGCGCGAGGGCCTGACCGACTCCAGCGCCGAGCGCAGCATCCGGCACCTGCGGGTGCTGCTCGGCTCGCCCGCCGTGGCGCTCAGCGACACCACCCGGCTGCTCGCCTGGGACGGCGTCGGGGTCCACCACCACGGCGCCCAGGTCTCCGGGCTCACCGAGCGCGCCCTCGAGCACGGCGGCACGCTGGTGGCCGATCCGCGCGAGGTCGCCTGCGATCAGCCCGGCTGCCCGGTGCGCCACGCCATCGTCAGCCCGCTCGTCGTCGAGGAGCGGATCATCGGCACCCTGCAGGTGTTCACGCCCTACCCGACCGGCGGGCTGGTGCGGGCCGCCGACGAGGTGGCCGGCTGGGTCTCCGGACAGCTCGAGCTCGCCGAGCTCGACGCCTCACGGACCCGTCTGATGGAGGCCGAGGTGCGCGCGCTGCGCGCCCAGATCAGCCCGCACTTCATCTACAACTCGCTCGGCGCGATCGCGTCGTTCGTGCGCACCGACCCCGACCGGGCCCGCGAGCTGCTGCTGGAGTTCGCGGACTTCACCCGCTACTCGTTCCGCCGCCACGGGGAGTTCACCACGCTTGCCGAGGAGCTGCGCTCCATCGAGCAGTACCTGCTGCTCGAGCAGGCCCGCTTCGGTGACCGGCTGCAGGTGACCCTGCGGATCGCCCCCGAGGTGCTGGGGGTCACCGTCCCGTTCCTGTGCATCCAGCCGCTGGTCGAGAACGCGGTGCGGCACGGGCTGGCCGGCGCCCACGACAGCGCGGCGGGGTCGGGCCGGGTGACGATCGTGGCCCGCGACCTCGGCCAGGAGTGCGTCATCGAGGTGGAGGACGACGGCGCCGGCGAGGACCCCCAGCGGGTACGCGGCGCGCTGGCCGGCGAGTCCCACCCGGACTCGGTGGGCCTGGGGAACGTGGACGAGCGGCTGCGCAACTCGTTCGGCGACGACTACGGTCTGGTCGTGGAGACCGCACCGGGTGCCGGCACCAAGGTCATCGTCCGGGTCCCCAAGTTCGCGCCGGGGGTGCACACGTGAGCACGACCGCACCGCCCCGACTCAGGGTCCTGCTGATCGACGACGAGCGCCCGGCCCTCGACGAGCTCACCTACCTCCTCGAGCGCGACCAGCGGGTGCGGGAGGTGCTGGCGACCGACACCGCCACCGAGGCGCTGCGCATGCTGCAGGACCTCGAGGTCGACGCGGTCTTCCTCGACGTGCAGATGCCCGGGCTCTCGGGGCTGGACCTGGCCCAGGTGCTGGCCCGCTTCAAGAGCCCACCCCCGATCGTCTTCGTCACCGCCCACGACGAGCACGCGGTGGAGGCCTTCGAGCTGCGTGCGGTCGACTACGTGCTCAAGCCGGTGCGCGAGGAGCGGCTGGCCGAGGCGGTACGACGCGTCGTCGCCGGCGGCGTCCGCCCCCCGGTGGCGGGCGGCGACCAGGTCCCCGTGGAGCGTGGCGGCGTCACCCGGTTCCTGAGTCGCTCGGAGATCACCCACGTGGAGGCCCAGGGCGACTACGCCCGGCTGCACACCCCCAGCGGCTCCCACCTGCTGCGCACGCCGCTGTCGGCGCTGGAGGAGGAGTGGGGCTCGGCCGGCTTCGTCAGGATCCACCGCTCGCTGCTCGTCGCGCTCGCCCACATCAGCGAGGTCCGGATGGAGGGTGGGCGCTGCACGGTCTTCGTCGCCGGCTCCGAGCTCGGCGTCAGCCGTCGCCACACCCGCCAGCTGCGCGAGCTGCTGCTGCGCCGCGGTCCGGCCGGACGCGAGACGTGAACGCGCCGGGGCCCACCGGCCCGCCCACCCGGGTCCGCGTCACCGGCCCCGCGCGACGGCGTACCCCGGCGCCGGCCACCCGGGCCCGCGAGATCGACGCCGGCACCCGGCTCGGGGCGGTCTACATGGGCTCGCTGCTGCGCGAGCAGCTGCGCCTGGCCCTGGGCGTGTTGACCGCGCTCGGTCTCGGCGTCGGGCTCCTGCCGCTGCTGTTCCACCTCCTGCCGGGGCTCGCCGCCCACCACGTGCTCGGGGTGCCCCTGCCCTGGCTGCTGCTGGGGGTGCTCGTCTACCCCTACCTGGTCCTGCTCGGCTGGCTCTACGTCCGCCGCGCCGAGGCCAACGAGCGTGA
Source organism: Nocardioides sp. Z21_20 (assembly GCF_059766585.1). Lineage (NCBI taxonomy): Bacteria > Bacillati > Actinomycetota > Actinomycetes > Propionibacteriales > Nocardioidaceae > Nocardioides > Nocardioides sp. Z21_20. The sequence goes on along the minus strand of NZ_JCBAJX010000007.1, from coordinate 50,575 downwards.
CTTCGCCGCGCTGGTGGAGGAGGCCGAGCGGTGACCTCGCTGCCGGGCATCGTCGCGGTCGTCCTGGTCACGCTGGCGACCCTGGCGATCGGCACCTGGGGGCTGCGGTTCTCGCGCACCACCAGCGACTTCTTCGTGGCCTCGCGCACCGTGCGCCCGCGCCTGAACGCCTCGGCCATCGGCGGGGAGTACCTCTCGGCGGCCTCCTTCCTGGGCGTCGCCGGCCTCGTCCTCACCTTCGGCGCGGACATGCTCTGGTACCCGGTCGGCTGGACCGCCGGCTACCTCGTGCTGCTGACCCTGGTGGCCGCACCGCTGCGCCGCTCGGGTGCCTACACGCTGCCCGATTTCGCCGAGGCCCGGCTCGGCTCGCGCCGGGTCCGGGCCGTCTGCTCGCTGCTGGTGGTGGCCGTCGGCTGGCTCTACCTGCTGCCGCAGTTCCAGGGCGCCGGGCTCACCCTGGAGTCCGCCATCGGCGCGCCGCCGTGGGCCGGCTCGCTGATCGTCGCCGTCGTGGTGCTGATCAACGTCACCTCCGGCGGGATGCGCTCGATCACCTTCGTGCAGGCCTTCCAGTACTGGCTCAAGCTGACCGCCCTGTTGATCCCCGCCGCCGTCCTGGTCGCGGTCTGGCTCGGCGACGGCCGCCCCGGCCCGGGCGCCCGGGTGACGCCCCCGGGCAGCGACCTGTGGTCGCTGCCGCTCGGCGACGGCGGCAGCGGCCAGGGGCTCTACGTCACCTATTCGCTGATCATCGCCACCTTCCTCGGCACGATGGGGCTGCCGCACGTGGTGGTGCGCTTCTACACCAACCCCGACGGCCGGGCCGCGCGGCGCACGACGCTGGTGGTGCTGGTGCTGCTGGGGCTCTTCTACCTGCTGCCCCCGGTGTACGGCGCGCTCGGCCGGGTCTACGCCGCGGAGCTGGCCGCCTCCGGGCACGCCGACGTGCTGGTCCTGGAGCTGCCGCGGCTGATGGTCCCCGGCGTGGCCGGCGAGGTGCTCACCGGCCTGGTCACCGCCGGCGCGTTCGCGGCGTTCCTGTCCACCTCCTCGGGGCTGGGGATCGCCGTCGCGGGCGTGCTCAGCCAGGACGTGACCGGGCACCGCCTCGGCACGCTCTTCGCCGGGCGCCGGCTGTCCGGCGTCACCGCCTTCCGGGCCGCGGCGGTGCTGGCTGTGCTGGTGCCGGCGGTGCTCGCGCTGGCCAGCCCGGACGTCGGGGTCGCCCGGACCGTCGGCCTGGCCTTCGCCGTCGCGGCGTCGACGTTCTGCCCGCTGCTGCTGCTGGGGATCTGGTGGCGCGGGCTCACCGACGTCGGCGCCGTGTGCGGGCTCGTCGTTGGCGGCGTCGGTGCGGGCGCCGGGGTGATCCACACCCTCGCGGAGCCTGCCGGCACCGGCTGGAGCTCGGTGCTGCTGGGCCACCCGGCCGCCTGGAGCGTTCCCGCGGCGCTGCTGGCGATGGTGCTGGGCAGCCTCGCCACCCGCGCGCGGGTCCCGCAGCACGCCGGCCGGTTCATGGTGCGGCTGCACACCCCCGAGGCCGTCGACCTCGACCGCGGCTGACCGGCGGGCTCCGTCGGGCGACCGCTCGTCGCGCCGTACGTGCCGTTGGGCGACGTCTGCCGCCCGCCGGGCGCACGGTCCGGGCCGTCCACTGCCGGGTGTCCCCGCCCGCTCCTACGGTGACCCACATCACATTCTCAGGAAAGGCAGCCACCGTGAGCACCAAACCCCACGCGCAGGCCTCGCGCCACGACCCGGTCTACGACCGGCTCGCCGAGACTCCCGAGTTCGCCGAGCTCCGCAGCAAGTACCGCGGCTTCGTCTTTCCGGCCACGGTCGCGTTCCTCGTCTGGTACCTGCTCTACGTCATCATGTCGAACTGGGCTAACGACTTCATGAACACCAAGGTCATCGGCAACATCAACGTGGCCCTGATCTTCGGCCTCCTGCAGTTCGTGACGACCTTCGCGCTCGCGTGGGTCTACAGCCGTTTCTCGACCGCCCGCCTCGACCCCCTGGCGCGCCACCTCAACGACGAGTACAACGCCACGGTCGCCGACGAGCACGGGAAGAGGCACTGATCCATGGACACCAACCAGGTCCTCACCACCGTCCTCTTCCTCGGCGTCGTCGCGCTGACCGTCGCCATCACCTTCTGGGCGAGCCGCCAGACCAGCGGCAGCGACGACTTCTATGCCGGCGGGCGCGGCTTCTCCGGGTTCCAGAACGGGCTGGCGATCGGCGGCGACTACATGTCGGCCGCCTCGTTCCTCGGCATCTCCGGAGCCATCGCGCTCTACGGCTACGACGGCTTCCTGTACTCGATCGGCTTCCTCGTCGCCTGGCTGGTGGCGCTGCTGCTGGTCGCGGAGATGCTGCGCAACTCCGGGCGCTACACGATGGCCGACCAGCTGGCGTTCCGGATGAAGCAGCGCCCGGTCCGGATGGCGGCGGCCACCTCGACCGTGGCGGTGTCGATCTTCTACCTCCTCGCCCAGATGGTCGGCGCGGGCTCGCTGGTGGCTCTGCTCCTCGACGTCGAGAGCCAGGCGATCAAGAACCTCACGATCTTCGGGGTGGGCCTGCTGATGATCTTCTACGTCACCGTGGGCGGCATGAAGGGCACCACCTGGGTGCAGATCGTCAAGGCCGTCCTGCTGATGCTCGGCTCCGCGTTGATCGTCGTGATGGTGCTCGCGAAGTTCGACTTCAACCTCTCCGAGCTGCTCGGCACCGCCGCGTCCAACACCGGCAAGGGCCAGGCGTTCCTGGAGCCCGGCCTGCGCTACGGCGTGGACCTGACCAGCAAGCTCGACTTCGTCTCGCTGGGCATCGCGCTGGTGCTCGGTACCGCCGGGCTGCCGCACATCCTGATCCGCTTCTACACCGTCCCGACCTCGCGCGACGCCCGCAAGTCCGTGCTCTGGGCGATCGGCCTGATCGGCGTCTTCTACCTGTTCACGCTGGTGCTCGGCTTCGGTGCCGCGGCGCTGCTCAAGGGCGACGAGGCCGCCGAGGTGGCCACCAGCAAGGGCAACCTGGCCTCCCCGCTGCTCGCCGAGGCGGTGGGCGGCGGAGCCGGGTCGACCGGCGGCGCGATCCTGCTGGCGCTGATCGCGGCGGTGGCCTTCGCGACGATCCTCGCGGTGGTCGCCGGGCTGACCCTGACGTCGTCGGCCTCGGTGGCCCACGACATCTACAACAACGTGATCAAGAAGGGCACCGCCACGGAGAAGGAGGAGATCAAGGTGACCCGCATCGCGGCGCTCACCATCGGCCTGATCGCGATCCTGCTGGCGATCCCGGCGCAGAACCTCAACATCGCGTTCCTGGTGGCGCTGGCCTTCGCGGTGGCCGCCTCGGCCAACCTGCCGGCGATCGTCTACAACATGTTCTGGCGGCGCTTCAACACCCGCGGCGCCACCTGGAGCATCTACGGCGGCCTGATCTCCTCGCTGGGCCTGGTCTTCTTCTCCCCGGTGATGTCGGGCAAGGGCGTCGTCGACGGTGTGAACCAGAGCCTGCTCCCGGCCAGCGTCGACATCTCCTGGTTCCCGCTGGAGAACCCGGGCATCGTGTCGATCCCGCTGGGGTTCCTGTTCGGCTTCCTCGGCACGATCAGCGCCCGGGAGCCCGAGGCGGAGGAGCGCTACACCGAGCTCGAGGTCCGCGCCCTCACCGGCGCCGGAGCCGAGGGCGCGGTGGTGCACTGACCCAGCCGGGTGACCCGAGGGGCCTTGTGGTGACCCACACCACAGGGCCCCTAGGGTGGCCGTGAAGCCGATCCAGCCCCGACCTGAGACACCCCGGGAGAGACCGTGAGCGACGAGAACGAGACCCTGTCCAACCTGATGCACGAGGAGCGCCGCTTCGAGCCCCCGGCCGAGCTGGCCGCCTCGGCCAACGTGGGCGCGGAGGCCTACGAGCGGGCCGCGGCGGACCGGGAGGGGTTCTGGGCCGACCAGGCCGACCGGCTGACCTGGGACAAGAAGTGGGACCGGGTCCTCGACTGGGACGACGCTCCCTTCGCGAAGTGGTTCGTCGGCGGCCGCCTCAACGCGGCGTACAACTGCGTGGACCGCCACGTCGAGGCCGGCAACGGCGACCGGGTCGCGCTGCACTGGGTGGGCGAGCCCGCCGACGACGAGCGCACGCTCACCTACGCCGACCTGCAGGCCGAGGTCTCCCGCGCCGCCAACGCGCTGCTCGCGCTCGGGGTCGAGGCCGGCGACCGGGTCGCGATCTACCTGCCGATGATCCCCGAGGCGGTGATCGCGATGCTCGCCTGCGCGCGGATCGGGGCTCCGCACACGGTGGTCTTCGGCGGCTTCTCCTCCGACGCCCTCGCCTCGCGGGTGGTGGACTGCGAGGCCAAGGTGATCATCACCGCGGACGGCGGCTACCGCCGCGGCGCCGCCTCGGCCCTCAAGCCGGCCGTCGACGAGGCCCGCGAGAAGACCCACGCCAAGGGCTTCGACGTGCGCAACGTGCTGGTCGTGCGCCGTACCGGCCAGGAGGTGGCGTGGGAGGACGGCGTGGACGTGTGGTGGCACGACGCCGTCGACAGCGCCTCCGCGGAGCACGCCTGCGAGTCCTTCGACGCCGAGCACCCGCTCTACGTGATGTACACCTCCGGCACGACCGGCAAGCCCAAGGGCATCCTGCACACCACCGGCGGCTACCTGGTCGGCTCGTCGTACACGCACTGGGCGGTCTTCGACCTCAAGCCCGAGACGGACGTCTACTGGTGCACCGCGGACGTCGGCTGGGTGACCGGCCACAGCTACATCGTCTACGGGCCGCTGGCCAACGGCGCCACCCAGGTGATGTACGAGGGCACGCCCGACACCCCGCACAAGGGCCGCTGGTGGGAGATCATCGAGAAGTACGGCGTGACGCTCTTCTACACCGCGCCGACCGCGATCCGCACCTTCATGAAGCAGGGCCGCGAGATCCCCGACGGGTTCGACCTCTCCTCGCTGCGGCTGCTCGGCTCGGTGGGCGAGTCGATCAACCCCGAGGCGTACATGTGGTACCGCGAGGTGATCGGCGCGGAGCGCTGCCCGATCGTCGACACCTGGTGGCAGACCGAGACCGGCGCGATGATGATCTCGCCGCTCCCGGGCGTCACCGCCGGCAAGCCCGGCTCGGCGATGAAGGCGCTGCCCGGCATCAGCGTCGACGTGGTCGACGACCGGGGGAAGTCGGTGCCCAACGGCTCCGGCGGCTTCCTGGTGGCGACCGAGCCCTGGCCGGCGATGCTGCGCACCCTGTGGGGCGAGGACCAGCGCTACAAGGACACCTACTGGTCGCGCTTCGCCGAGGAGGGGTTCTACTTCGCCGGCGACGGCGCCAAGAAGGACGAGGACGGCGACATCTGGCTGCTGGGCCGCGTCGACGACGTGATGAACGTGTCGGGCCACCGGCTGTCCACCACCGAGATCGAGTCGGCGCTGGTCTCACACCCCAAGGTCGCCGAGGCGGCCGTGGTCGGCGCCAGCGACGAGACCACCGGCCAGGCCGTGTGCGCCTTCGTGATCCTGCGCGACGAGGCGGGCGACGGTGGCGAGGACATCGTCGAGGAGCTGCGCCGCCACGTCGCCAAGGAGATCGGCGCGATCGCCAAGCCGCGCCAGGTGATGGTGGTCCCCGAGCTGCCCAAGACCCGCTCGGGCAAGATCATGCGCCGCCTGCTCAAGGATGTCGCCGAGAACCGCCAGGTCGGCGACGTGACCACGCTGGCCGACTCCACGGTGATGGATCTGATCCAGGGCAAGCTGACCTCCGGGCAGGCCACCGACTGACCCCTCGGGTCGACGCGTTCCCCACGCCGAGCCGCGCAGCCTCACGACACCACGTCGTGGGCCTGCGCCGGCTCGCGTCAGCGGTGGGGAGGCTGGAAGAGGTCGGGGATGCCGTCGTGGTCGTCGTCGACCTGCTCGCGGCGCTCCATGTCCCGGTAGTGGCGGTTGCGCGGGACGAGGACGACGGCGGCCAGCGCGGCGGCCAGGATGGAGGCACCGAGGACGGCGATCTTGGCGTGATCGCCGTGCGCCGACTCGGCCCCGAAGCTGAGCTCGGAGATCAGCAGCGAGACCGTGAACCCGACGCCGGCGAGCAGGGTCATCCCGAACAGGTCGCGCCAGGCGATGTCCTCGTCGAGGTTGGCATGCCGGCTGCGGGTGACCAGCCAGGTCGAGGCCATGATCCCGATCGGCTTGCCCAGCACCAGGCCCGCGACGATGCCCCAGAACACCGTGTCGGTGAGCAGCGAGCCGAGCCCGCCTCCGTCGGTGAGGGACACGCCCGCGGAGAAGAACGCGAAGACGGGGATGGCGAAGCCGGCCGACATCGGGCGGAAGCGGTGCTCGAGGTGGTCGGCCAGACCCGGGCCCTCGGCGTTCTGCTTGCGCAGCACCGGCACCGTGAAGCCGAGCACCACACCGGCGATGGTGGCGTGCACGCCGGACTCGAGGAAGCAGACCCAGGTGAGGACCGCGAGGGGGAACAGCAGCACCCACGGCGCCCACCAGTGCCCCCCGATGAACGCCGGGAAGCGCTGCACCAGCACGGCGTAGACGGCGATCGGCACGAGCGCCGCGAGCAGGTACTGCAGCTGCAGGTCGGTGGAGTAGAAGATCGCGATGATGCAGATCGCGATGAGGTCGTCGACCACCGCGAGGGTCAGCAGGAACAGGCGCAGGGGCGAGGGCAGCTTCGAGCCGATCACGGCGAGCACCGCGACCGCGAAGGCGATGTCCGTCGCCGTCGGGATGGCCCACCCGCGCAGCATCTCTCCCCCGGTGCCGAGGTTGAGCAGCACGTAGATCAGCGCCGGCACCGCGACACCCCCGAACGCGGCGGCGACGGGCACGATCGCCCGGTCGAGCGTGCGCAGGTCGCCGGCGACAAACTCCTTCTTCAGCTCCAGGCCGACCAGGAAGAAGAACAGGGCCAGCAGTCCGTCGGCCGCCCAGTGCCCCAGGCTGAGGTCGAGGTCGAAGCCGAGCACCTCGCCGCCGACGTGCAGGTCGCGCAGCGCGAAGTACTCGTCGCCGAACGGCGAGTTGGCCCAGATCAGCGCGATCGCCGCGCCGGCGATGAGCAGCAGACCGCCGATCGTCTCGGTGCGCAGGATGTCGGCGACCCGCTGGTACTCGGTCCAGCTCGGCCGGGACAGGACCTTGGAGGTCGAGGGGGCAGGGGGACGGGAGCTCATCGCAGAGGAATCCTTCGGGGGTTCGGACGGCAGGGCACAGCACGTGCCGACCAGACTTCCCGGCTCACCATGCTCGAGCCTACCAAGAGGCGTTGTAAGGTCAGGCAGGTCAACCCGGACCTGACCAACCAGCGGAGGAAGATCCATGGCATCCGAACCGGTGAAGGACACCGATCCGACCATCGGCCGTCTCGTCTCGGACGCCAGCCGCGACATCTCGTCGCTGATCTCCAACGAGATCAAGCTCGCCAAGTCCGAGCTGAAGGTCAGCGTCACGAACGGCGCGACCGGAGCCGGCTTCTTCGCCGGAGCCGCCCTGCTCGGTGTGCTCGCGATCATCATGTTCTCGGTCGCCCTGGCCTACCTGATCCACTGGAACGGCAGCGGGCTCGACCTGCACTGGGCGTTCCTGATCGTGTTCGCGTTCTACCTGCTGCTCGCCGGCCTGCTGGTCTTCCTGGGCATCAAGAAGGTCAAGAAGGTGAAGGCGCCCGAGCGCGCCATCCGCCAGGCCCAGGAGAGCAAGACCCTGCTCAAGCGGAGCTGACCCCGCCGCTGGTTCGCCGGCTCCCGGGCGCCCGGCGCGGCGACGTACTGACCTCACGAAACCCGCACTTCCCACGTGTTCCTTCGCGTGGGAAGTGCGGGTTTCACGAGTTAACGTGGGGTTCCCGAGGCCAGCGTGACCCCAATGAGCACCCGTCCCGCGTACGTCGCTCAGCCGGCGCAGCTGCCGGTGTCCACCTCGGTGTCGCTCAGACTGCCCTGTCGCGCGCTCTGCGCGACCGCGTCGGCGGTGAGCGCGTAGCCGGTCTCGGCGTCGGTCACCGACGCCGCGAACACCACCCCGGCGACCTCGCCCGACCCGGTGATCAGCGGCCCGCCGGAGTTGCCCGGGCGGACCAGCCCGCGCACGGAGTACACCTCGCGCACGATCGAGCCGTCGCCGTAGATGTCGGGTGAGCGCAGCCGCTGCTGCGAGCGGATCCGGCCGGGCTGCGCGTCGAAGGGGCCGTCCTGCGGATAGCCCAGGATCGCGATGCTCTGCTCGTCCTCGGCGCTGTCGAAGCGCAGCGCGGGCCGGCCGGCGTCGTCGAGCGCGAGCACCGCGACGTCGAGCTGGGGGTCGTAGTGGACGACCTCGGCACTGACCGTGTCGTCCCCGATCACCACCTCCGGGTCCCGCACGCCGGCCACGACGTGGGCGTTGGTCATCAGCCGGTCGTCGTCGTAGAGGAAGCCGGTGCCCTCGACACCCCGGCCGCAGACGTTCTGACCCCGGACCTTCAGCACGCTCTGCTGGGCCTCCTGGACCGCCGGGCGGCGCAGGGTCTTGGTGTCACCCGGGGCGACCTCGACGATGGTCTCGGGCGCGAACGGCTCGAGGTAGCGGGGGAAGAACGTCGTGCCCACCACGTTGTTGAACGCCTGGAGGACCTGACCGGCGGCGGCGGGCAGCGCCTCGTCGACGTGGCTGAGCACCTGCGAGCTGCGCACCATCGGCGTCACCGCCCCGATCCGCGAGCCCGACACCGCGACACCCAGCGCCCAAGCGACGAGGAGGACGGCGACGGCGCTCAGGGCCGCGCCGCCCACCGCGTCGACGGCGCGCACCGGCTGCCAGGTGATCCGGTCGCGGATCCGGGCGCCGGCGTACTGCAGCAGCGCCTGGCCGAGGGTCGCGGAGAGGATCACGATGAACAGCGCGCCGAGCGAGACCCACACCGAGGGCTCCGCCTCCCCCAGCGCGGTCGGGGCGAGCCAGACGCCGAGCAGGCCGCCGAGCAGCAGCCCGGTGGTGGCGAAGGCTCCGGTGACGAACCCCTGCCAGTAGCCCGACAGCGCGTAGGCCAGGACGAGGACGACGAGCAGCCAGTCGAGCACGTTCATCCGCGCGTCTCGCTCTCGTCGGCGTCCTGGTCGTCGTTCTGGTCGGCGTCCTCGATGTCGAGCAACCGCGTGTTCGGCGGCGGGCGGTGGGCCGGCTCGCCTTGGAGCATGTAGCCGGGCAGGTCGCGCACCTGCGCCTCGTCCCACTCCTGGGTCCAGCCGAGGAAGTCGAAGAGCCGGGCGATGATGCCGCCGGTGAAGCCCCAGAGGATGACGTCCTTGTCCTCCCCGATCATGAAGCCGGGGCCCAGCCAGCCGCTGGGGTGGCGCACCCGGATCCGGTGGGTGGGGTCGAGCAGGTCGTCGATCAGCACGTGGTGGACGGCGTGCACCTCGTCGCGGCTCGCGATGCCGACGCTGCCGCGCTCGCGCCACCAGCCGAGCACCGGGGTGACCGCGAAGTTGCTCGGCGGCAGCCACAGCTCCGGGAGCCGGCCGAACACCTCGACGGAGGCCGGGTCGAGCCCGATCTCCTCGTCGGCCTCGCGCAGCGCCGCCTGCTCGGGCGTCTCGCCGGGGTCCAGCGCGCCGCCGGGGAAGGAGACCTGGCCGGGGTGCGAGCGCATGTCGTGGGCGCGCTCGGTCAGCAGCAGCTCACGCCCCCGCTCCCCCTCGCCGAACAGCATCAGCACCGCGCCCTTGCGCGCCCGGCCGCCCTCCGGCGGCTGGAACCGGGTCAGGTGGTCGACGGTGATCTCCTCGGCCGCGCGGCGTACCGGCTCGAGCCAGGCCGGGATCACAGGTCGATCCCGAGGTGCTCGGAGACCAGTTCGACCAGCTGCTCCTCGGACCTCAGCGGCACCGCCACCTGGCTGAGCTCGCCGTCGGCGGAGAGGAAGGCGAAGTGCGGCAGCCCGCGGACCTGCAGGTCGCCGGCGCGGTTGGTCTCGCCGCCCGGGTCGGCCAGCAGCGGGTAGGTCACGCCGGTCCTCTCGACGAGCGCGAGGGCGCGCTCGGGGTCGTCCTGGGAGTCGATGCCCACGATCGGCGCCCGGTCGCCGTACTTCTCGTGGAAGGCCTGCAGGATCGGCATCTCGGTGCGGCACGGAGCGCACCACTGGGCCCACCAGCTGAGCACCAGCGGGCCCTCCAGGCGCGACAGGTCCACGGACTCGCCGCCGCCGAGGCACTCCAGGGTCAGCTCGGGTAGCGGCCCCTCGCCCGGGCTGCCGGCGCCGGGCGTGCAGGGCTCGACGCCCAGGCTCGTCTTGGTCTTGCGCAGCTCGGGGGTGTCGACGTCGACGTCGGCGGGGCCGACCGAGGGCACCGACCAGCCGCGCTGCTCGTCGCCGTCGTCGGAGGCCGGCGCGCAGGCGGATCCGCTGAGCGCGAGTACGGCGGCGGCCAGCGCCGCGGACAGGGTCCGGCTCATGCGGGGCCCTGGGTCTTGACCAGCGCCGCGGCCACGATCGGGTCGGTGGGCCCCGCGCCGTACGCCGGGCACCAGCGGGCGACCGGGCAGGCCCCGCAGGCGGGCTTCTTGGCGTGGCAGATGCGCCGGCCGTGCCAGATCACGTGGTGGCTGAGCATCGTCCAGTCGCGCTTGGGGAAGAGCTCCGCGACGGCGTGCTCGACCTTGACCGGGTCGGTCTCCTCGGTCCACCCGAAGCGGCGCACCAGCCGCCCGAAGTGGGTGTCGACGGTGATGCCAGGGATGTCGAAGGCATTGCCGAGCACCACGTTGGCGGTCTTGCGTCCCACGCCCGGCAGCTGCACCAGGTCGTCGAGGCGAGGCGGCACCTCGCCGCCGTGGCGCTCGACCAGGGCCTGGCTGAGCCGGAGCAGGGCATCGGTCTTGGCCCGGAAGAAGCCCAGCGGCCCGATGATCTGTTCGAGCCGCTCGCGCTCGGCGCCGGCCATCGCGGCGGCGTCGGGGTAGGTCGCGAAGAGCAGGGGGCGCACGGCGTTGACCCGCCGGTCGGTGGTCTGCGCGCTCAGCACCGTCACGACGAGCAGCTGGAAGGGGTCGTCGAAGTCCAGCTCGCAGCGGGCGTCCGGGTAGGTCTCGGCGAGCACCCGGTCGATCTTGCGGGCGCGGCGGACCAGGGACGTGTCAGGCACGGCGCCCAGACTACGGGGGAGGAAGCGAGGGTGCCGATTCTGCTGTGCACACGCCTGACGTGGCGCGGACACGGGGGAGGGAGTACGCCTGTGACGAGGCCCACGGCTAGGATGCACTATGTCACTGCGCGGTCCCCGGGTGGTGTTGACGACGATGGAGGTGTCGTGGACAACGACGTACTGCGCCAAGCCCCCCTGTTCAGTGCCCTCGACGACGAGGCCGCCACCGCTCTGCAGGCCTCGCTGGCCGAGAGCCGGCTGCGCCGTGGCGAGGTGCTGTTCCGTGAGGGCGACTCCGGCGACAAGCTCTACGTGGTGCTCGAGGGCAAGGTGAAGCTCGGGCGGACCTCCTCCGACGGACGCGAGAACCTGCTCGCGATCCTCGGCCCCGGCCAGATGTTCGGCGAGCTGTCGCTCTTCGACCCCGGTCCCCGTTCCGCGACGGTCACCTGCGTGACCGACGCGACGTTCGCCTCGCTGTCCCACGAGGACCTGCTGCGCTGGCTCGAGGGGCGCCCGATGGTCGCCCGCGGCCTGCTCTCCCAGCTCGCCGCGCGACTGCGCAAGGCCAACGACGTCGTCGCCGACCTGGTCTTCTCCGACGTGCCCGGCCGGGTCGCCAAGGCGCTGCTCGACCTCGCCGACCGGTTCGGCCGCACCGCCGACGACGGCGTGCACGTCCACCACGACCTCACCCAGGAGGAGCTGGCCCAGCTCGTCGGCGCCTCCCGGGAGACCGTCAACAAGGCTCTGGCCGACTTCGCCTCCCGCGGCTGGCTGCGCCTGGAGCCCCGCTCCGTCGTGATCATGGACATCGAGCGCCTCAGCCGCCGCGCCCGCTGACCCTCCCCCGCCGTACCCGCGCCCCGCGTCGCCGCGTCGCCGCGCCGCGCCTCCGCGCGCGCCGCACCCCCGACTTGTAACGCGGGGTTATGCCCACTGCCACAGCGTTATTTCGCTGCGATGGTGGGCATAACCCCGCGTTACAAGGGGCCTGGGCGCGCGCGACGGCGGCGCGCGGGCGGCGCGGGGTCAGACGTGCGGGAGACGCTGCTCGTTGAGGTAGGCGATCTGGGCGCGCACGGACAGCTCCGCGGCGCCCCAGAGCACGGGGTCGACGTCGGCGTAGACCATCTCCACGATCCGGCGCGGCAGCTCGTCGATGGAGATGCCCTCGGGGTGGTCGGTGGCGGCGATCCGGTCGACGGCGTCCTCCACCTGGGCCAGGCGCTCGCGGCGGTGGGCGATGTAGAAGTCGAGCACGGTCAGGGCGTCGTCGATGACGGGGCCGTGGCCCGGCCAGACGGCCTGCGCCTCGCCCGCCTCGGCCAGCCGGTGCAGCCGGTCGAGGGAGTCGAGGTAGGCGCCGAGCTGACCGTCGGGGTGCGCCACCACCGTCGTGCCGCGGCCGAGCACCATGTCGCCGGTCAGGATCGCGCCGTCGCCGGGCACCAGGAACGACAGGGAGTCCGCGGTGTGTCCCGGGGTCGCGACGACGCGGATCTCGAGGCCGTCGACCTCGACGACGTCGCCGTCGGTGAGGCCCTCGGTGCCCAGCCGGTACGCCGGGTCGAGGGCGCGCACGCCGCAGCCCATCCGCTCGGCGAACTCTCGGGCCGCCTCGGAGTGGTCGGCGTGGTGATGGGTGAGCAGGACCGTCGCGACCTCGCCGGCCGCCTCGGCCACCGCGTCGAGGTGGCTCAGGATCGACGGCCCGGGGTCGACGACCACCGAGCGTCGGGCGCCGGGCTCGCGCAGCACCCAGGTGTTGGTGCCGTCCAGCGACATGATGCCGGGGTTCGGGGCGAGCACGCACCGCGCTCGCTCCCCGAAGGACCCTCCTGCCCAGGTCACGACTCCATCTCCATCTCCGCGCGCACCCGTTCGCCCAGCGCCACGAGCCGCTCGGGGATCTCCAGGTGCGCCTCGTCGCCGGCGAACCGGGCGGTGGGCTCGACGAGCGCCACCTCCCGCTCACGCCCGATGCGTACGGCGTGCGCCGGGTCGCCGGCGGCGAAGAGCTCGACGCAGGTGTAGTACTGCGGCGGCAGCATCAGCAGCTCGTCACGGTGGGCGGCGCCCAGCGCGTCGCGCACCGAGAGCCACATCACCTCCTGCGACTCCGAGGACACGTCGCGGGTGCGCTGTCCCTCGGGCAGGTCGGCGAGGAAGAACCAGGTCCGGTAGCGGCGCGGCTCGAAGACCGGCGTCAGCCAGCACGCCCACGGCGTGAGCAGGTCCGAGCGGACCACCAGGTCGCGCTTGCGCAGCAGCTCGGTGAACGACAGCTCGCGCTGCTCCAGGGCCACCCGGTCGGCCTCCCAGTCGTCCCCGGTGGTGTCGGCGACCACGGAGTCGGGCGACGGGCCGGCCAGCAGTACGCCGGACTCCTCGAACGTCTCCCGCACGGCCGCGTAGACCAGGGCGCGGGCCAGGCCCACCTCGACGCCGAGGCGCGCGGACCACTCCTCGGCCGACGGTCCCGCCCACGGCAGCGCGTCGTCGTCGCAGTCGTGATCACGCGGGTCCACCCCGCCGCCGGGGAAGACGGCCATCCCCGCCGCGAACGCCATGTCGACATGGCGCCGCAGGAAGTAGACCTCGAGCGATCCCGGGCCCGCCTCCTGCGAGCGCGCGCCCCGGGTCAGCACGATCGTGGCGGCGTTGCGCGGCTCGGCGGGGGTACGGCGCCCCTCGGCGAAGTCGCGGGCCTGCTCGGCCAACCGCCCCGGCAGGGCGCGCGTGAAGTCGAGCATCAGACCTCCACGATCAGCTCGACCTCGACCGGAGCGTCCAGCGGCAGCACCGGCGTGCCCACCGCCGAGCGGGCGTGGCGCCCGGCCTCGCCGAAGACGTGCCCGAGCAGCTCGGAGGCACCGTTGGCCACGAACGGCTGGCCGGTGAAGTCCCGGGTCGAGGCGACGAAGACGACGACCTTGACGATCCGCTTGACCAGCTCCAGGTCGCCGATCTCGGCCTGCACCGCGGCGAGCGCGTTGAGCGCGCACTGCTGGGCGCACTCGGTCGCCTCCTCGGCGGTGACCTCGCCGCCGACCTTGCCGGTGTACATCAGCTCACCGCCGCGCATCGGCAGCTGGCCCGAGGTGAAGACGTGGATGCCGCTGCGCACGGCCGGCACGTACGACGCGACCGGCGCCGCGACCTCCGGCACCTCCAACCCGAGCTCAGCGAGCCGCTGCGCGACGCTCATCCCTGGATCGGGCGCTTGAAGTAGCCGACGAGGTTCTCCGGGTTCATCCCCGGCGCGACCTGGACGAGCTCCCAGCCATCGGCTCCGAAGTTGTCCAGGATCTGCTTGGCGGCGTGCGTGAGGATCGGTGCGGTCAGGTACTCCCACTTCGTCATGGGGGCGACCCTACTCCGAGCGGCACCCGCGTCCGGCACACGTCATCCCGTGGGTGGACGCGTCCACCGCCCGGCGCCATCTACGGTGGCCCTCGTGGACCAGCCAGTCACCCCCCGCCAGCCCTGGCGGCTCGACGAGCGCGGGCGCCGGTGGTTCGACCGGCTGCTGGTGGCCTTCCTGCTGCTGCCGGTGCCGGTGCTGATGATCAGCGGAATGGGCACCTCCGCCGTCTTCTCGGCCGCGGAGCTGATCCCGCTGCTGTGGCGCCGCAGCCGCCCGGTCGCGGTGTTCGCCGCCGTCGCCGCGGCCAGCGCCCTGCAGGCCGTGGTCCTCACCGAGCCCACCTGGGGCCAGGTGGCGTTCCCGATCGCGACGTACTCGCTGGCCCGCCGATGCGGCGCCGTGCCCTCCGCCGTGGCGCTCGCGGTCGGCGTGTGCGGCGCCCTCGTCGCCTCGTGGCGCTGGCTGATCTCCTACACCACGGGCACCCTGAACGCCTTCCTGTCCTACTTCGTGACGATCTCGGTGATCGTGCTGGCGGCCTGGGCGCTAGGCACGCTGGGGCGCATCCGCGAGGCGTACGTCGCGGCGCTGGTCGAGCGCGGCGAGCGGATCGAGCGGGAGGCGCACCAGCGCGTCGCCCTGGCCGCCACCGAGGAGCGCTCACGGATCGCGCGCGAGATGCACGACGTGGTCGCGCACGGGCTCTCGGTGATCGTCGTCCAGGCGGACGGGGCGCGCTACGCCGCGGCGCACGACCCGGAGGTGGCGACCCGCACCCTGGAGACGGTGGCCGCCACCGGCCGGGAGGCGCTCACCGAGATGCGCCGCCTGCTCGGGCTGCTGCGCACCGGAGGCGACACCGGCACCCGTCCGCAGCCGCGCCTGGACGACATCGCGGTGCTGGTGGCCGAGGCCCAGGAGGCGGCCGGGGAGCGCGGCCGGGTGCAGGCCCGGTTGCCGGCGCCCGGGACGCAGGTGCCGCCCGGCGTGGCCCTGACGGCGTACCGCGTCGTGCAGGAGGCGCTCAGCAACGTCCGCAAGCACGCGGGCCCGGCCGCCTCCACCCGCGTGGAGGTGTGCGTGGGCACCGACCTCCGCGTGCTGGTCGAGGACGACGGCCGGGGCGCGGCGAGCCTCGACGATGGCCGCGGCCTCGGGCTGGTCGGGATGCGGGAGCGGGTGCTGGTGCACGGCGGCGACCTGGTCGCCGGACCCCGGCGCGACGGCGGCTACCGGGTGTCGGCGAGGATCCCGCTGTGAGCGAGGCATTCCCCGACCTACCCGCCGACGGGCCGCCGAGCCGGTGCGCGGACGGCCCGATCCGGGTCTTCCTGGTCGACGACCAGCAGATGGTGCGCGCGGGGTTCGCGATGCTCGTCGGCAGCCAGCCGGATCTCGAGGTCGTCGGCGAGGCCGGCGACGGCCGCGAGGCGCTGGAGCGGCTCGCGGTGACCCGCGCGGACGTGGTGCTGATGGATGTGCGGATGCCGCGTCTCGACGGCGTCGAGGCGACCCGGCTGCTGGCCGCCCGGCCCGGGGCGCCCCGGGTGATCGTGCTGACCACCTTCGACCTCGACGAGTACGCCTTCAGCGCGCTGCGCGCCGGCGCCTCGGCCTTCCTGCTCAAGGACGCGGCCCCACCCGACCTGCTCGGCGCGATCCGCTCGGTGCACCGCGGCGACGCGGTGGTCGCGCCGAGCACCACCCGCCGGCTGCTGGAGCACTTCGTCGCTGCGCTGCCCGACCCGCGTCCCGCGGGCACCGACGAGCGCCTGGCGACACTGACCGAGCGCGAGCGCGAGGTCCTGGTGCTCATCGGCCGGGCGATGTCCAACACCGAGATCGCCCGGCACCTGGTGGTCGCGGAGGCGACCGTGAAGACCCACGTCAGCCGTCTGCTGGCCAAGACCGGCGCCCGCGACCGGGTGCAGCTGGTGGTGCTGGCCTACGACTGCGGGCTGGTCGCCCCCGGCTGAGCTCCACCCCCGGTCGTACGCCGGGTCCGGCCCCTGGGCTGACGACGTGGGTGGCCCCCGGCTGGAAGCGTCGGGGCCATGACGACAGCACCCCTGCGGCACGGCGCCGCACCCACCCCCGACGGCTCCCGACTCGCCGCGAGCGCCCGCGGGCTGACCCGCACCTACGGCCGCGGCGACACCGGGGTCCATGCCCTGCGCGGCGTCGACCTCGACCTCCCCGCCGGCCGGCTGACCGCGATCATGGGGCCCTCCGGCTCCGGCAAGTCGACGCTCATGCACTGCCTCGCGGGGTTGGACCATCCCACCACCGGCACCCTCAGCGTGGCCGGCCGCTCGCTGGAGCGGCTCGACGACGACCAGCTCACGGTGTTCCGCCGCGAGCAGCTGGGCTTCGTCTTCCAGTCCTTCAACCTGCTGCCGATGCTCACCGCCCAGCAGAACATCCTGCTGCCGCTGGACCTGGCCGGTCGCCGGGTGGACCGCGCCCGCTTCGACCGCCTCGTGGAGACGCTGGGGCTGGCCGACCGGCTCAGCCACCGCCCCGGCGAGCTCTCCGGCGGTCAGCAGCAGCGGGTGGCGATCGCCCGCGCGCTGATCACCGACCCGGCGATCGTCTTCGCCGACGAGCCCACCGGGAACCTGGACAGCGCCTCCTCCGCGGAGGTCCTCGGCCTGCTGCGCACCTCGGTGCGCGAGCTGGGGCAGACGGTGGTGATGGTGACCCACGACCTCGACGCGGCGGCGTACGCCGACGACGTGCTGGTCCTCGCCGACGGCAGCATCCGCGTCCACCTGGCCTCCCCCACCACCGACCAGCTGCTCGCGACGCTGCGCGGTGAGCGATGAGGACGGTCCTGCTCGCCTCGCTGCGCACCCACACCCGGCGCTACGTCGCCGCCATGCTGGCGGTCGTCATCGGGGTCGCGTTCATCATCGTCACCGGGGCCCTGGCCTCGGCGACCCGCAACGGCCTCGTCTCCGGGGTCGAGCTGCCCTACCGCCACGCCGACGTGGTCGCCTCCGCGATGAGCGGTGACCAGGCCGTCGAGGTGATGGAGCACGCCCGACGCGAGGGCGACACCGCCGCGGTGCTGGGCTGGAGCACCCAGACGGTGACCTCCGGTGGGCGCCTGGTGACCGACCGGATGGACGTCGCCCCCTTCGCCGACGCCGAGCGGCTGCGCTGGCAGGAGCTGCGCGAGGGCCGCTGGCCCCGGGGCGCGCACGAGGCGCTGGCCGACCGCAACACCGCCAAGGTCCGCGACCTCGCCGTCGGCGACGTGGTCCGCATCGGCACGGGGGCCCGGGCCGTCGAGACCACGATCGTCGGACTGGCCGACACCCCGTCGGCCTCGGTCGGCGCCGGGCTGTACCTGCCCTGGGAGACCATCCGCCCGTGGGCCTCGAGCCTGTGGGTGGACTCGGTGGCCTACGCCGGCTCCGGGTCCGCCGCCGAGCAGATCCGCGAGCTCTCGGAGCTGACCGGGGCGGAGGTGGCGCCGCGCGACGAGTTCGTCGAGCAGCGCCAGGCCGACCTGAACCGGGACGTCGACCTGATCGCGATCCTGCTCCTGGTCTTCGCCAGCGTCGCGGTGTTCGTCTCGGTGCTGGTGATCGCCAACACGTTCACGATCCTGTTCGCCCAGCGCAGCCGCGACTTCGCCCTGCTGCGCTGCGTGGGCGCCACCCGCCGCCAGCTGATCAGGTCGGTCAGGGCCGAGTCGGTGGTGCTCGCGGTGGTGTCCTCCCTGCTCGGCCTGGCCGTCGGCACCGCCGTCGGGTACGGCCTGGTCGCGCTCGCCGCACGACAGTTCGCGCCGGGCACGATGGGGGCCGTCGAGCTCTCCGCCACCTGGTACGCCTGCGGCGCCGCGGTGGGCATCTTGGTCACCGTGGTGGCCGCCTGGCTGCCCACCCGCCGGGTGGCCCGGATCAGCCCGCTGGCCGCGCTGCGTCCCGAGGACCCCGCCGGCCTGGACACCCGCGCCGGCCGCCTGCGTACGGCGTGCGGGGGCGGGCTGGTCGTGCTCGGAGCGGCGCTGCTGGCCGGGGCGATCAGCGGGCACTCCCCCCAGCTGATGGTGGCCGGAGGGATGGTCGCCTTCACCGGCGTGCTGCTGCTCGGTCCGCTGCTGGTCCCGGCGCTGATCTCGCTGACGGGCGGCGCCGCCGGCCGGCTCGGCGGCGCCCCCGCCCGGCTGGCCACCGGCAACGCGGTCCGCAACCCGCGACGTACCGCGGCCACCACGGCGTCGCTGCTGATCGGTGTCACCCTGACCACGGCGGTGCTCACCGGGCTGTCCAGCTCGCGCAGCGCCGTCTCCTCCGACCTGGACGCCAGCCATCCGATCGACGCGGCGCTGATCTCCGTGGAGGCGGCCCTGCCCGCCTCGCTGCTGGCCGAGGTACGCGCCACGGACGGGGTCGCCGACGCGGTCGTCCTCGACGGCGTTGACGCCGAGGTGTCGGAGGGCATCGGTCAGCTCCAGGTGGTGGCCGCGACGCCCGCGGCGGCCGACGTCGCGCGCGGGGCGGCGCGGGTGGCCGCACCCGGCCCCGGCGAGGTGTTCCTGCCCAGTGACGCCCTGGACGGCGAGGTGCCCAGCCGGGTCGAGATCCGGGTAGGCGAGCGGACCCGCACGCTGTCGGTCAGCAACGGGGACGCGTGGGGGGCCACCGCCGTGGTGGCGCCGGCCACCCTGGCGGCGCTCAGCGACACGGCCGGCCCGCGGGCGGTGTGGGTGCGCGCCGAGGACGGCGCCGATGCCGAGGACCTGACCGGGGACCTCACCGCGGTCGCCAGCGGCGCGGGCGCCGAGGTCACCAGCGGGTTCGGCGAGCGGGCCTGGGTCCACCTGCAGCTCGACGTGCTCACCGGCGCGGTGGTCGCGCTGCTCGGAATCGCCGTGCTGATCGCGCTGGTCGGCATCGGCAACACCCTGGGGCTCTCGGTGCTCGAGCGGGCCCGGGAGAACGCGCTGCTCCGCGCGCTCGGGCTGACCCGGCGCCAGCTGCGCCGGATGCTCGCCGTGGAGTCGCTGCTGCTCTCGGGAGTGGCGACGGTGCTCGGCACGCTGATCGGCGTGGTGTTCGCCTGGGTCGCGGTGCGCACGCTGCTCGACACGGCCGTCGAGGAGGTGTCGCTCGTCCTGCCCTGGGGGCAGCTCGGCGCCGTGATCGCGATCGCCGGTCTCGCCGGGCTGGCCGCCGGGGTGCTGCCGGCCCGGCGGGCCGCACGGGTGGCCCCGGCTGCCGGGCTGGCCCTGGACTGAGCGGCGCGTCGGGGAGGGAGGGTCGGACGCCGGCTATCCCTCCCCGGCCGCTTCGGCCGGCACCGCGGCCGTCACCAGCCGCGGTCCGGTCTTCTCGCGGACCTCGTCCTCACCGATGCCGGGCGCGAGCTCGACCAGGTGCAGCCCGTCGGGGCGTACGTCGATGACGGCGAGGTCGGTGATGATCCGCTGCACCACCCGCTTGCCGGTGAGCGGCAGCGAGCACTCCTCGACGATCTTGTGCGAACCGTCGCGGGCCACGTGCTCCATCAACACCACCACCTTCTTCGCGCCGTGCACCAGGTCCATCGCGCCGCCCATCCCCTTGACCATCTTCCCGGGGATCATCCAGTTGGCGATGTCACCAGCGGCCGAGACCTGCATCGCACCCAGGATCGCGGCGTCCACCTTGCCGCCACGGATCATCGCGAACGACGTCGCGGAGTCGAAGAACGACGCACCCCGGCGCAGCGTCACCGTCTCCTTGCCCGCATTGATCAGGTCCGCGTCCTCCTCCCCCTCAACGGGGTAGGGGCCGATGCCGAGGATCCCGTTCTCCGACTGCAGCACCAGCTCCACGCCGTCGGGGACGTAGTTCGGCACCAGCGTCGGCAACCCGATCCCCAGATTCACATACGAGCCGTCATGCAGCTCCGATGCCGCGCGGGCGGCCATCTGCTCCCGGGTCCAGCTCATCTCAGGCCTCCTCGCGCGCACGCACGGTCCGCTTCTCGATCCGCTTGTCGCCCGCCTGCTCGGGGCTCAACGCGACCACCCGGTGCACGTAGACCCCCGGGGTGTGGACCTCGTTGGGGTCCAGCTCGCCGGGCTCCACGAGCTCCTCGACCTCCGCGATCGTGACCCGCCCGCACATCGCAGCCAACGGGTTGAAGTTGCGCGCGGAGTCGCGGTAGACGAGGTTGCCGTGCCGGTCACCCTTCCAGGCCCGCACCAGGGCGTAGTCGGCGATGATCGCCTCCTCCAGGACGAACTCCTTCTCGCCCTCGGGCGTCGCGAAGCGGCGTACCTCCTTGGCGGGCGAGGCCACCACCACGTTGCCCGCGTCGTCGTAGCGCCACGGCAGACCACCCTCGGCGACCTGGGTGCCGACCCCGGTCGCGGTGAAGAACGCCGGGATCCCCGACCCGCCGGCGCGCATCCGCTCAGCCAGCGTGCCCTGCGGGGTCAGCTCCACCTCGACCTCACCGCCGAGGTACTGCCGAGCGAACTCCTTGTTCTCCCCCACATAGGACGACACCATCCGCCGCAGCCGGCGCGCCGCCAACAGCCGCCCCAGACCCCAATCGTCGACCCCGCAGTTGTTCGACACCGCCTCCAACTCCGCGGCACCCTGCTCGAGCACCGCCTCGATCAGCACCGACGGGATCCCACACAACCCGAACCCGCCCACCGCCAACCGCGAGCCCGACGCGATGTCGGCCACCGCCTGCGCCGCCGTCGCCACGACCTTGTCCACCCCGACCTCCTCGATCGCTCGTGGTGCGACTCTAGTCACACAGTCTCCCGCCCACGCCAGGATCAAGCCGTAGGCTGCGAATGTGCCTCCACCAGCGTCCGAGACCCCAGCCCAGGCCCAGCGCCCCGACTGGTCGAACGTGCAGTTGCACGTGGTGACCGGCAAGGGCGGGACGGGCAAGTCCACGGTGGCCGCCGCCCTGGCCCTGGCGCTGGCCTCGACGGGCAAGAACGTCCTGCTCTGCGAGGTCGAGGGCCGTCAGGGCATCGCCCGGATGTTCGACGTCGACCCGCTGCCCTACGAGGAGCGGCGCATCGCCCAGGGCCTGCCCGGCGAGGACGGCCGCGCCGGGACGGTGCATGCGCTGCACATCGACGCCGAGGCCGCGCTGTTGGAGTACCTCTCGATGTACTACCGCCTGGGGCGCGCCGGCCGGGCCCTGGACCGTTTCGGGGTGATCGACTTCGCCACCACCATCGCCCCGGGCGTGCGCGACGTGCTGCTCACCGGCAAGGTCTTCGAGGCGGCCAAGGCGGGACGGCGCGGCAAGAACGCGATCCAGTACGACGCGGTCGTGCTCGACGCGCCGCCGACGGGACGCATCGCGCAGTTCCTCAACGTCAACGGCGAGCTCGCCGGGCTGGCCAAGGTCGGCCCGATCAAGAGCCAGGCCGACCTGGTGATGACGCTGTTCCGCTCGCCGCGCACCGCCGTGCACCTGGTGACGGTGCTGGAGGAGATGCCGGTCCAGGAGACCGCGGACGGCATCGCCGAGCTGCGCGAGGCGCGGCTGCCGGTGGGCGGGGTCGTGGTGAACCTGGTCCGACCCCGTGACCTGTCCAGCGAGGACCTCGCCGCTGCCCGGGCCGGCGCCATCGACCGCACCCGCATCGTCGAGGAGCTCGCCGAGGCGGGCATCGACGTGGACGACACGCTCGTGGACGGACTGCTCGCCGAGGCCCGCGACCACGCGGAGCGGCGCGGCCTCGAGGACGAGCAGCGCGTCCTGGTCGGCGAGCTCGGCGTCGCGACCTACGAGCTGCCCCGGCTGCCGCAGGGCATCGACCTCGGCGGCCTCTACGAGCTGGCCGCGACGCTGAGAGAGCAGGGGATGGCATGAGCAGGCGCACCCATGACCGGCCGCGCTTCGGCCCGCTGGCGGCGACCGGGGAGCGTGCCCCCGGTCTCGACGTGGACGCGCTGATCGACGACCCCGCCACCGGCATCATCGTCTGCTGCGGCTCGGGGGGCGTGGGCAAGACCACCACGTCGGCCGCGCTGGCACTGCGCGCGGCCGAGCGGGGACGCAAGGTGGTGGTGCTCACCATCGACCCTGCCCGGCGGCTGGCGCAGGCGATGGGCATCGAGCGGCTGGACAACACCCCGCGCCCCGTCACCGGGCTGAGCGAGGACTCGACCGGCAGCCTGGACGCGATGATGCTCGACATGAAGCGCACCTTCGACGAGGTGGTGGAGAGCCAGGCCAGCCCGGACAAGGCGCGCCAGATCCTGGAGAACCCGTTCTACATCGCGCTGTCGAGCTCGTTCGCGGGCACGCAGGAGTACATGGCGATGGAGAAGCTGGGCCAGATCCGCGCCGACGCCGACGCCGACGGCAGCTACGACCTGATCGTGGTGGACACCCCTCCCTCGCGCTCGGCGCTGGACTTCCTCGACGCACCCGAGCGGCTCTCCAGCTTCCTCGACGGTCGCTTCATCCGACTGCTGCTGGCTCCCGCCCGGGGGCCGGCCAAGCTGATGACCGCCGGCTTCGGGGTGATCACCAACGCGCTCAGCAAGATCCTCGGCGGTCAGGTGCTGCGCGACCTGCAGACCTTCGTCGCCGCTCTGGACACCGTCTTCGGCGGCTTCCGGCAGCGGGCCGAGAAGACGTTCGCGCTGCTCCAGGCCGAGGGCACGGCCTTCCTCGTGGTCGCCGCTCCGGAGCCGGACGCGCTGCGCGAGGCGGCGTACTTCGTCGAGCGCCTCGGTGAGGACGAGATGCCGCTCGCGGGGCTCGTGGTCAACCGGGCCACTCCCGTGCCGAAGGGACCGCTGTCGGCCGACGAGGCGATGACGGCCTCCGAGCGGCTGTTCAAGAAGGACCCCGTCTCGCTCACCGCCGGGCTGCTGCGCCTGCACGCCGACCGCGCCCGGATGGTCGAGCGCGAGGCGCGGCTGTGCGAGCGGTTCTCCGCGGCGCACCCGGACGTGCAGACCGCGGTCGTGCCGGCGCTGTCCACCGACGTGCACGACCTCGACGGCCTGCGCCGGGTCGGCGCGCTGCTGGCCGACGAGACCGGCGAGGAGTCAGCCGAGGGCTGAGCCGAGGGCTCGGCCCGCGGGCTGGGCCGTCCGGCAGCTCGCCGGACGGCTCGAGGCTCAGACGGCGGCGGTCAGGTCCTCGTGACCGTTCTTGGCGGCCTCGAGCACCGAGCGCCACGAGGCGGTCGGCCGGCGGCGCAGCAGGGCGCGGCGCTCACGCTCGGTCATCCCACCCCAGACCCCCCACTCGATCTGGTTGTCCAGGGCCTCGGCGAGGCACTCGCTGCGCACGGGGCAGCCGGCGCACACCTGCTTGGCCTTGTTCTGCTCGGCCCCACGCACGAACAGCTGATCCGGCTGGGCCTTGCGGCAGGCAGCAGCGGTCGTCCAGTCCTCAACCCACATGAAACGGTCCCCATCCCAGGGGCGAGTGCACGGCAACCCCCATGACTGCCAGCTCGTCCCCTGGGCGAGACCCTACGGCCCCGAGATGGTTCAGGCGAGGCACCTTTGACCCAATTGCCATAGTCCAAACGGACTAGTCCCACCTAGTCATGGATGCCGACGTTGCCAGCGGCTCCCGTACATTGGTGCCATGTCCGCGCCTGCGCCCGAGCGCCTGACCGCATCCCGAGTCCTGTCCCACCTCGGGGTGATGGCGGCTGTCTCCGTCGTCCTGGGGGTGGTGGCCGCCGGCCTGATGATCCCCTTCGCGGGGGTGGTCGGGCTCGGCGCCCGTGACGTCGCCAACAGCATGGACGCGCTGCCGGCCGAGCTGGAGACCAAGGCGCTGCCCCAGCGCACCCGCATCCTCGACGCCAACAACAAGGTCGTGGCGACCCTGTACGACGAGAACCGGGTCAACGTCTCCCTCAACCAGATCTCGCGGAACATGGTGCAGGCGATCGTCGCGATCGAGGACTACCGCTTCTACGAGCACGGCGCCCTCGACCTCAAGGGCACACTGCGCGCACTGGTGACCAACCAGGCCGCCAGCGGCGTCGTCCAGGGTGGCTCGTCGATCACCCAGCAGATGGTCAAGCTGACGCTGGTCCAGCAGGCGGAGACCGAGGAGGAGCGCAAGGCGGCCACGGACCGCTCGTACGCGCGCAAGCTCCGCGAGCTTCGCTACGCCATCGCGGTCGAGGAGAACTACAGCAAGGACTGGATCCTCGAGCGCTACCTGAACATCGCCTACTTCGGCGACGGCGCCTACGGCGTGCAGGCGGCCGCTCGGCACTACTTCGACAAGAACGCCAAGCAGCTCAACATCAAGGAGTCGGCGATGCTCGCCGGCCTGGTGAAGAACCCGACCGGCTACGACCCGACCAACTCCCCCTCGCGGGCGCTGGCGCGACGCAACGTGGTGCTGGACCGGATGGCCGAGCTCAACGTGATCACCCCCGAGCAGCACGCCAAGGCCCGGGCGTCCAAGCTCGGCCTGCGCACGGTCACCGCCAAGAACGGCTGCGTGAACTCGACCGCGCCGTTCTTCTGCGACTACGTCGTGCAGTACCTGCTCAAGGACCCCTCGCTCGGCAAGACCGAGCAGGACCGCCGCAACCTGCTCTACACCGGCGGCCTCACCATCCGCACCACCCTGGACCAGCGCTACCAGGACGCTGCGGACGCCTCGGTCGAGGACGCCGTCTACCCCACCGACCAGGCCATCGGCGGCCTGACGATGGTCGAGCCGGGCACCGGCGCGGTCAAGGCCGTCTCGCAGTCGCGCCCGATGGGCCGCAACAAGGCCGCCGGCGAGACGTTCCTGAACTACGCGGTGAACCAGAAGTACGGCGACTCCAAGGGCTTCCAGGGCGGCTCGACGTTCAAGGCGTTCGTGCTGGCCGCGGCGATCGAGCAGGGCATCTCGCTGGGGACCACCATCTCGTCCCCGGAGAGCATCACGATCAGCGAGAGCCGCTTCGAGGACTGTGACGGGGAGCCCTACGGGTACGGCTCCTGGACGTTGGGCAACTCCACCAGCTCGGGCACGATGAACCTCTACACCGGCACCCGCCTCTCGGTGAACACCTTCTACGCCCAGCTCGAGGCGATGACCGGGATCTGCAAGCCGTTCAAGCTCGCCCGGGACATGGGACTCGACCTCGACAACCCGACCGGCAAGAAGCCGGGCTCGCCCGAGCGGGTGCCCACGTTCACCCTCGGCATCCCCGACGTGAGCCCCCTGGAGATGGCCGAGGCCTACGCGACGTTCGCCGCACGCGGCGTGCACTGCGAGAGCCGCCCGATCGGCGAGATCCAGGACTCGGAGGGCCACTCGCTGAAGAAGTACCCCGCCCAGTGCAACCGGGTGATGGAGGAGAGCACCGCGGACGCCGTCAACGACGTGCTGCGCGGCGTGATCGAGGGCGGCTTCGCCTCCGCGCAGGCGCTCGGGCAGCCCGCCGCCGGCAAGACCGGCACCACCCAGGAGAACCGCGCGGTGTGGTTCGTCGGCTACACCCCCAACCTCGCCGCCGCCTCGATGATCGCGGGCGCCAACGAGTTCGGCCACCCCCAGGAGCTCACCGGCGAGATGGTCGGCGGGAGCCCGCTCTACGACGTGTCCGGTTCGGGCACGGCAGGACCGATGTGGGGCAACGCGATGAAGGTCATCGCCCAGTGGCTCGACGACGAGGACTTCGTCTACCCCGGGTCCGTCCCGGGCGCCGGCAGCACCTACATCCCGGCGCCGCCGAGCCCCGAGCCCGATGACGACGGCGACCGTGGCAACGGCAACGGCGGCGGCGGCGGCAACGGCGGGGGCGGCGGCAACGGTGGCGGCGGCGGCAATGGCGGCGGCGGCGGCAACGGCGGCGGTGGTCGCGGCCGGGGCTGAGCCCCGGCCGGCCGCGGCCGGCGGCGCCGCTCCAGTTCGGCTCAGCCGAGCTGGCGGCGTACCTCCGCGGCCACCATCGCACCGTCCGCACGTCCCTTGACCTGCGGCTGCACCACGCCCATCACCTTGCCCATCGCCTTCATGCCCTCGCCGGCCGCGCCGACCTGGGCGACGGCCTCGGTGACGATCCGGGTGATCTCGTCGGCGTCGAGCTGCGCGGGCAGGTAGTCGGCCAGCACGGCGGCCTCCGCCTTCTCCTTGGCGGCCATCTCCGCGCGGCCGCCCTCCTCGAACGCGGTCGCCGCCTCGCGGCGCTTCTTGGCCTCGCTGGACAGCACGCTCACGACGTCCTCGTCGCTGAGCTCCTTGTGCGCCTTGCCGGCCACCTCGGCGTTGGTGATCGCGGTCAGCACCATCCGCAGGGTGGAGGAGCGCACCTCGTCCCGGGCCTTGATGGCGGTGGTCAGGTCTGCGCGCAGTCGGTCCTTGAGGGCACTCATGGGACCTATTGTGGCAGCCTTGCGCCATGGATTTTCCCGGCTCCCTGCCCCGCTCCCCCCTCCGCGCCGCAGGCCGGCTGATCGGCGCCGGAGCGCTCGCCGGGGCCGCCCTCACGGCGTACGGCGTGTGTGAGGCCCGGGCGTACACGCTGCGGCGGGTGAGTCTCCCGGTGCTGCCCGCCGGGCACGAGCCGCTGCGGGTGCTGCACCTCTCCGACATCCACATGACTCCCGGGCAGCGGCGCAAGCAGGAGTGGCTGCGCGGCCTGGCCGACCTCGAGCCGGACCTGGTGATCAACACCGGCGACAACCTGGCGCACCCCGGCGCGGTGCCGTCGGTGACCGAGGCGCTCGGCGCTCTCGCCGACGTTCCGGGGGTGTTCGTGTTCGGCTCCAACGACTACTACGCGCCCGGCTTCCGCAACCCGCTGCGCTACCTGCTGCCCGACGACGGCAAGCGCCGCACCGACACCCCGCAGCTGCCCTGGCCGGACCTGCAGAGGACGTGGACCGACGCCGGCTGGCTCGATCTGACCAACGGGTTCGGGTCGCTGCGGGTGCGCGACACCACGATCTCGTTCGCCGGGGTGGACGACCCGCACCTGGGCTACGACGACCTGCGCCGCGTCGCCGGCCCGGCCGACCCGGACGCCGACCTGCGCCTGGCGGTGGCCCATGCGCCGTACCTGCGGGTGCTGGACCAGTTCGCCAGCGACGGCTACGACGCGATCATCGCCGGGCACACGCACGGCGGGCAGGTCTGCCTGCCGTTCTACGGGGCGCTGACCACCAACTGCGACCTGGAGCCGGCGCGAGCCAAGGGCCTGCACCGCCATCCGGCCGACTCCTCCCCCGGCGAGCCCGGATCCTGCTGGCTGCACGTCAGCGCCGGGCTCGGCACGAATCCCTACGTCCGGGTCCGGGTCGCGTGCCGCCCCGAGGCGACGCTGCTGACCCTGGTCCCCGCCTGAGACCACCCGATGCAGGAGAACCCGACTGCCTCCGGTATGCTCACCCGTGCCGTGGGACCAGCGCCCACGATCGGGCTGTGGCGCAGCTTGGTAGCGCGCCTCGTTCGGGACGAGGAGGCCGCAGGTTCAAATCCTGTCAGCCCGACGTTTGATCAGGCCGGACCCCCAGGGTCCGGCCTGATCGCGTTACGGGACGTCTGGTCGGTCCGGCACTCCGCTGCCCCCTTCTCTGGCAGACTGCCCGCCATGGCTGAGAAGGACCCTGGCACTCCCGACGAGTCCTCGCTGGAGCTGCCTTCGTTCGGCCTGCGGCGCAGGAAGCGCAAGCGCGGTTCGGCCGCGCTGACCGCGCCCGAGCCCGACGCATCGGCGGGTGCGGAGAGGCCCGCGCCGGAGGTGGCCGCGTCCGCGGTGGAGGCCGCACCGGAGGTCGAAGTCGCGCCGGAGGCTGAGCGCGCGCCGGAGGTGGAGGCCGCGCCGGAGGCTGAGGCCGCGCCGGAGGCTGAACGCGAGCCCGTGTCCGTGTCCGAGCCGCTCCCGGACGCAGTGCCCGCCACCACCGAGGCGGAGCCCGCCGTTGGCCCCGGCACCGAGGCTGAGACCGTGCCCGTGCCCGAGGTCGAGACCGTGCCCGAGGGGGCAGACGTGGCGGACCCCGCCGCCCCTGTCACCGACGACACGATCGTGTTCGCTGCCCCGGTACAGGACGCGGACGAGCCGACCGTGGTGCTCGACGACTCACCGGCGCAGGTGACCCGGACGCCGGGCTCTGGCCCGGGAGGCCCGTCCGGCACCCCCTCAGCCGCGTCCGAGGAGCTCGCGGAGCTCGCCCCCGCCCCGGTGAGCACCGCCTTCGACACCCTGTTCGCCGACGACGCCGTCCGCGAGGACGACACCGACCTCGAGCAGCCCAGTGCCGCAGCCGACCAGGCGGCCGACGAGGACCTGGACCGGAGCTACCCCACCTTCGTCCTGCCGCCCCTGGGAGCGATGACCGCTGCGGTCGTCACCGGCCTGCTGGTCGGACTGGCGATGGTCGTACTCACCGCCCTGTCGATGCGCGGCTGCGAGGCCGTCTACGGGACGTCCTCGTGCGGCAAGCCAGGCCTGATGCTGCTGCTGGCGATCCTGATCGTCCTGGTCTATGCCGGCGCAGCGCTGCTGCGGGCCTGGAACGTCTCGGACCCGGGCAGCACCAGCTTCCTGGCCATCGGCCTGACCACCGTGATCGCCCTGCTGTTCCTCATCGAGGTGCTCTTCGCCTGGTGGATGGTGATCGTCATCCCGCTGGTCTCGGCGCTCTGCTTCGCCCTGTCCCACTGGGTCGCCACCACCTTCGCCGACCCCACCCCCTAACGCGCGCCCCCGCGGCCGGCCGCGCGCCGCGCCGCGCCGTACCCCCGCAGCCCCATGTAACGCGGGGTTATGCCCACTGCCACCGCGTTATTTCACTGCGGTAGTGGGCATAACCCCGCGTTACAAGCGAGCGTGGCGGCGTGCGGGGCGCGGCGCGCGTCAGCGGGCGGCGAGGAGCTCGGCGATCTGGACCGTGTTGAGGGCCGCGCCCTTGCGCAGGTTGTCGTTGCTGATGAACAGCGCGAGCCCGCGGTCGTCGTCGACGCCCGGGTCCTGGCGCAGCCGGCCCACGTACGACGGGTCGTTGCCGGCCGCCTGCAGGGGCGTGGGGATCTCGGAGAGCTCGACGCCCGGTGCGTGGGCCAGCAGCTCGCGGGCCCGCTCGACGGTCATCGACCGGGCGAACTCGGCGTTGATCGCCAGCGAGTGGCCGGTGAAGACCGGCACCCGCACGCAGATGCCCGAGACGCGCAGGTCGGGGATCCCGAGGATCTTGCGGGACTCGTTGCGGAGCTTCTGCTCCTCGTCGGTCTCGTTCAGGCCGTCGTCGACGATCGAGCCGGCCAGCGGTACGACGTTGTAGGCGATGGTGCGCGCGTACTTCACCGGCTCCGGGAAGGCCACGGCCTGACCGTCGTAGGCGAGCTCGCGCGCCTTGTCACCGGCCGCCTGGACCTGGGTGGCGAGCTCGTCGACGCCGGCGACGCCGCTGCCCGAGACCGCCTGGTAGGTCGAGGCGATGAGCCGGACCAGCCCGGCCTCGTCGTGCAGCGGCTTGAGGACCGGCATCGCGGCCATCGTGGTGCAGTTCGGGTTCGCGATGATGCCCTTGCGCGCCTCGGAGATCGCCTCGGGGTTCACCTCGGAGACGACCAGCGGCACGTCGGGGTCCATCCGGAACGCCGAGGAGTTGTCGACGACGGTGACGCCGGCCTCGGCGAACTTGGGCGCCAACGCCCGCGAGGTCGTGGCACCGGCCGAGAACAGCGCGATGTCGAGCCCACTCGGGTCGGCGGTGGCCGCGTCCTCGACCGTGACGTCGCGGTCCCCGAACGCGAGCACGGTGCCGGCGGAGCGGGCGGAGGCGAAGAACCGGACCTCGTCGGCCGCGAAGCCGCGCTCGAGGAGGATCTGGCGCATCGCCACACCCACCTGGCCGGTGGCGCCGACGACGCCGAGACGCACGCTCATCGCCCGGTACCGCCGTAGACCACGGCCTCGACCTCTTCGGCGTCCAGGTCGAACGCCGAGTGGGTGGCCCGCACGGCGGTGTCGATCTGGTTCTCGTCGATGATCACCGAGATCCGGATCTCGGAGGTGGAGATCATCTCGATGTTGACCCCGGCCGCGGCCAGCGAGGCGAAGAACTTCGCGGTGATGCCGGGGTGGGAGCGCATGCCGGCGCCGATCAGCGAGACCTTGCCGATCTGGTCGTCGAAGAGCAGCTTGTCGTAGCCGACCTCCGGCTGGATCCGCGACAGCGCGCTCATCGCGCTCTGCCCGTCCTCGCGCGGCAGCGTGAAGGAGATATCGGTGCGACCGGTGGCCGCCGCCGAGACGTTCTGCACCACCATGTCGATGTTGACCTCGGCCATGGAGAGCGTCTCGAAGATCCGAGCGGCCTCGCCCACCTTGTCGGGGACGCCGACGACGGTGATCTTGGCCTCGCTGCGGTCGTGGGCGACGCCGGCGATGATCGCCTGTTCCATCTGAGCTCCCTGGGAGTTGTCGGGCACGATCCAGGTGCCTTCCTTCTGGCTGAAGGAGGAACGCACGTGGATCGGCATGTCGTAGCGGCGGGCGTACTCGACGCACCGCAGGTGGAGGATCTTGGCGCCGGAGGCGGCCATCTCCAGCATCTCCTCGGTGGAGAGCCGGTCGAGCTTGCGGGCCGCGGGCACGATGCGCGGGTCGGCGGTGAAGACGCCGTCCACGTCGCTGTAGATCTCGCACACGTCCGCGCCGAGCGCCGCGGCGAGCGCGACGGCGGTGGTGTCGGAGGCGCCGCGCCCGAGCGTCGTCACGTCCTTGGTGCTCTGGCTGACGCCCTGGAAGCCGGCGACGATCGCGATCGCGCCCTCGTTGATGGCCTTCTCGATGCGGCCCGGCGTGATGTCGATGATCTTCGCCTTGCCGTGCACCGAGTCGGTGATCACTCCGGCCTGGGAGCCGGTGAACGACTGCGCCTTGTGCCCGAGCTGGGCGATGGCCATCGCCACCAGCGCCATCGAGATCCGCTCACCGGCGGTCAGCAGCATGTCCAGCTCGCGCGGCGGCGGGAGCGGCGTGACCTGCTGAGCCAGGTCACGCAGGTCGTCGGTGGTGTCGCCCATCGCGGAGACGACCACGACGACGTCGTGGCCGGCCTTGCGGGTCGCCACGATGCGCTGTGCGACTCGCTTGATGCCGGTCGCGTCGGCAACGGACGAGCCGCCGTACTTCTGCACGACAATGCCCACGGCTGGTACCTCTTGGGGTTCGGTTGCGTCGAACGGCCGCGCACCCTCGAGGCCCCGACAGGGACCGGCCGCAGGGCCACGCCATGCTGCGCGGCGACCGCGGACGAGTCTACCGGGGGGCCTGCTCGACCGACTCCAGCATCTCATTCGCGGCGGCGACCTGCTCCTGGTCGACGACGAACTCCGCATCGAGCCGGTCGTGCGCCACGATCGACTGCAGGGCCCGCAGCACGCCGCCGGCCTCGTTGCCCCAGCTCGCGACGTAGGAGAACTGCCACCACCACAGCGCCTCCTGGATCCGCCCCGCGCGCAGGTGGCGCAGTCCGTGCGCGAGGGAGGCCGCGACGCTGGTCAGGTCGTCGGAGAGCGACGAGGAGACGACCTCGGGCTCGCCGTAGGTGTCGAAGACCTCGGAGTACATGTCGACCCCGTCGAGCATGGTGGCCAGGCGCAGGCGCATCTCGTCGAGGTCCGGGTCGGGTCCGGCGTCGGGCTGATACTCCTCGGCGGGCGTGAAGTCGCGCTGCACGCCGAGCCGCGCGCCGGCCAGCAGCACCTGCGAGACCTCGAGCAGCAGCAAGGAGATGCCTCGGCTGACGTCGGCCTCGCGCGCGATCGCCTGGAGGGCGAGCAGGAAGCTCTCGATCTGGTCGGCGATCTGGCTGGCGAACTCCTCGGTCTGGGAGTCCAGCTCACCTTGGACCGGGAGGTCGGGGCTCCCCGTCGGGGAGAGCACCGCAGCGACCGCGGCCTCGAGCTCGACGGTGGGGTCGAGCTGCACCCCCGTCATCTCATCGTGTGTGGGCTCAGTCATCGGCGGATCGCCTCCCTGCGAAAGCTCGGCCGAGCGTGATCTCGTCCGCGTACTCGAGGTCACCCCCTACCGGCAGTCCACTCGCCAGACGCGTCACGCGCAACCCCAATGGCTTGAGCATTCGCGTCAGGTACGTCGCGGTCGCCTCTCCCTCGAGGTTCGGATCGGTGGCGAGGATGACCTCGGTGACCGTGCCGTCGGCCAGACGCATCATCAGCTCGCGGATCCTCAGCTGCTCGGGACCGATCCCGTCGATCGGCGAGATGGCCCCGCCCAGGACGTGGTAGCGACCGCGGAACTCGCGCGTGCGCTCGATCGCTACGACGTCCTTGTACTCCTCGACGACGCAGATGACCACCGGGTCGCGGCGTGGGTCACGGCAGATGCGGCACTTCTCATCCTCGGAGACGTTGAAGCACACGCTGCAGAACTTCACCCGCTGCTTGACCTCGATCAGCACGTCCGCCAGACGGCGAACGTCGACCGGGTCCGCCTGGAGCAGGTGGAAGGCGATCCGCTGCGCGCTCTTGGGACCCACGCCCGGCAGCCGGCCGAGCTCGTCGATCAGGTCCTGGACGATCCCTTCGTACAAGGCGTGACCTACGAGCCGAGCTGGCCCGGGAAGCCGCCCGGCCCCACGTCGTCCGCGCCGCCCAGGCCCCCGGAGAGCGGGCCCAGCTTCTCACCGGCGAGCGCGTCGGCCTTCGACTTCGCGTCGCGGTAGGCGGCCACGATCATGTCGCCGAGGTCGGTGAGGTCGTCGGCGTCGCTGCCGTCGAACCCGCCGGCCTTGATGGAGACCCCCTGCAGCTCGCCGACGCCGTTGACGACCACGGTGACGGCACCGCCGGCGACCGTGCCCTCGATCGTGGAGCTGGCCAGCTCCTGCTGCGCGCTCTCGAGCTGGGCCTGCATCTGCTGGGCCTGCTGGAGCAGCGCGTTCATGTCGAAGCCGCCTGCGCCGAGCGCGTCGAACGGGTTCTGGGTCATGCGAATCACCTCTGCGAATGGTTGCGGGAGCTGCTGGTCTGGGCGGTACGGCGGCCGGTCGGCGGCGCCGCGGCCGCCTTCGTCACTGGCGGGGGATCTCCTCGATCACCTGGGCGCCGAGCTCGCGCTGGAGCAGCTCGGCCCCGACGAGCCCGTCGGTGTCCACGTCGAGGTCGTCGCGGCTGGCGTCGGCGTCGGCGGCGTAGCGATCCGGCGCGTCACTCTGGCCGGCCACCCGGGTCTGTTGGATCGCCTCGCGCGCCGCCGCGATCGAGCGCGGGTCGGTGCGCTCCGGCGCGGCGGGCGCGGGCGCCGCGGACTCCGGTGCGGGCGCGTCGTCCGGCGGCTCGGGCCCGTCGTACGGCGGCGGCTCGGGGGCCGGCTGCGCGGGCTGCTCTCCGGGCGCGGCCGGCCGGGCGGCGGGCGCCGAGGGGGCCGCCTCCCCGGGCCGGGCACCGGGCGCGACGATCGCGTCCACCTTCCAGTCCACGCCCACGACGTCGATCGCGGCCTGGCGGACGATCTCGGCGCTGCCGCCGTTGGCGAACGAGTCGCGGGCGCCGGCGTTGGCGAACCCCAGGGTGAGCGTCTTGTCGTCGGCCCCCATCACCTGGGCGTGCTGGGTGAGGTGGATCCAGGTCACCCGCCGGCGCTGCTTGGTGGCCTCGACGATGTCGGGCCACAACCGTCGTACGTCCACGAGGCCGAGGCCGCCACGCGGAGCGTCGGGCTGCTCCTGGACCGGGGCCGGCTCGGGCTGGGCGTGCTGCGGCGGGGCCGGCTCCGGCGTGGCCGACGGCGGCGGGGCCGAGTGCGGCCGCGATGCGGCCGGCTGCGACTGGGCCGGCTGGGACTGGGCCGACTGCGGCTGCACGGGCGGCTGGGCCGTCTCCCACGCGCTCGGCGCAGGCGGGGCGGACGCGGCCGGCTGAGCGGGTGCAGGTGCAGGCGCAGGAGCGGGTGACGGCGCGGCGGCGGGGGCCGCGGCGGGCCGGGGCACCTGCGCCGCGGGGATGTGCGCGATCGGGGCGGACGGGGCGCCTCCGCTGATCGCGATGCGCTTCTCGATCCGGTCCAGGCGCGCCAGCAGACCGTCGGTGGAGTCGTCGGCACCGGGCAGCAGCACCCGCGCGCAGATGAGCTCGAGCAGCAGCCGCGGCGCGGTGGCGCCGCGCATCTCGGTCAGCCCCGCGGCCACGATGTCGGCGGCCCGGCTCAGCTCGACCGCGCCGAAGCGGGCCGCCTGCGCCACCAGCCGCTCGGCCTGGTCCTCGGAGACGTCGATCAGTCCGGTCGCGGGCGCGTCCGGCACCGCGGCCACGATCACCAGGTCGCGCAGGCGGCGCAGCAGGTCCTCGGTGAAGCGCCGCGGGTCCTGCCCGGTCTCGATCACCTTGTCGACCACCCCGAAGACCGAGCCGCCGTCCCCGGCCGCGAAGGCGTCGAGCACCTCGTCGAGCAGGGAGTCGGGGGTGTAGCCGAGCAGACCGGTGGCCAGCGCGTAGGTGACGCCCTCGGGACCGGCGCCGCCGAGCAGCTGGTCGAGCACCGACAGCGTGTCGCGCGCCGAGCCGGCCCCGGCGCGCACCACCAGCGGCAGGGCGGCCTGCTCGATCGCCACCCCCTCCTTCTGGCACAGCTCGGAGAGGTAGGAGGACAGCAGCCGCGGCGGGATCAGCCGGAAGGGGTAGTGGTGGGTGCGCGAGCGGATCGTCGGCAGCACCTTGTCGGGCTCGGTGGTGGCGAAGATGAAGCGCAGGTGGGGCGGGGGCTCCTCGACGAGCTTCAGCAGGGCGTTGAAGCCCTGCGTGGTCACCATGTGGGCCTCGTCGATGATGTAGACCTTGTAGCGGCTGTGCACGGGGGCGAAGAACGCCTTCTCCCGCAGGTCGCGCGCGTCGTCGACGCCGCCGTGGGAGGCCGCGTCGATCTCGATCACGTCGATCGAGCCGGGGCCGCCACGGGCCAGGTCGACGCAGCTGCGACACGTCCCGCACGGGTCGGGCGTCGGAGCCGCCTCGCAGTTGAGCGCCCGCGCGAGGATCCGCGCCGAGGTGGTCTTGCCGCAGCCGCGCGGCCCGGAGAACAGGTAGGCGTGGTTCACCCGGTTGTTCGCGAGCGCGTTGCGCAGCGGCTCCGTGACGTGATCCTGGCCGATGACCTCGGCGAACGTCTCGGGCCGGTAGCGGCGGTACAGCGCGAGGGGTGACTCCACGACTTGAACCCTAACCAGCGGCACCGACAACCGACACCCGGGAGCGGGCATGGTGTGGAACGGGGGCCGCCACCGACGGCCGGGGCCCGCCCCGAAAAACGAAAAGGCCCCCCGCGCACCCGACAGAGCTCACTTACCCTTGCTGCCTTCCGGCCCTGGGGGAGTTGGGCGAGATGCCGCCACACGGGGGGTTGGCCATGAGTGTAGGGGACGGGTGACGGCGTCACCAAAGCCCGCCTCCGTCGGGGCCGATTTCACCCGGTCGCCAGCGGACGGTACGCTCCTGCGCGGAGGATTCGCCTAGTGGCCTATGGCGCTCGCTTGGAAAGCGGGTTGGGTTAATAGCCCTCAGGGGTTCGAATCCCCTATCCTCCGCCACCGCCGCGAGAGCGCCGACGCCGGCTCCGACCCCAGGTCGGGCCGGCGTCGCTCTCCGGCTCCCGCCCGAGGGAGGCCGCCGTGAGTCCTCACGCCGATGCCGTGCGCCGGGCGGCCCGCGTCGTCGACGTCCCGGGCGCCCCGCTCAGCCTGCGGTTGGACCGGGTCTCCCGCACCGGCGCCGACCTGCGCCTGGCGTGGTCGTTCCTCGACCCGGAGAGCCACCCCGGGGACCGCCGGCCCCACCAGCGCCGCATCGCCGGCGAGCTGGTGGTCCGCGTGACGTCCGGCTCGCCCGAGGAGCTGGCCCGCCAGTGGTGGGCCCAGGCTCAGCTCGCGGCGGCTCGGCGGTTCAAGCAGCAGGTCGACGCCGACTGGATCCCCGGGGAGCCCGAGGTCCGACGCGTCTGGATCTCTGAGGAGGCGTGGCAGGCGCTGCTCACCCATCTGGGCGCCTACAGCGAGTACGGCGAGTACGGCCCGCGCGGCCCCGAGGGTGCGTACGTACGGGTCGTGGACGGCGCCGTCCACGACGCCGAGACGACGTACCTGATCGACCCCGACGAGTGGGCCGCCTACCTCAGCGATCCGGAGCCGGGGCCGGACTCCACACCGGTCGACACCTCGTCGCAGACCGGGACGGTGCCCGCCGCCTTCCCACTGGTCGACGGCCTGCCGCTGTGGGCGGTCGACGAGCTGGGCGAGGTCGCCGCGACCGAGGGTCCTGTCATCGGCCTGGTCGACGGCCGCCTGCGGGGCCTGGAGCCGGACGAGCGCTGAGCCCGCGCCCAGGCCCGCGCCCAGGCCCGAGCGCAGGCACGTCTCGCGAGCCTCCCCCGCGGGCCCGCGAGACGCGTGACCTCGTTCCTATCCCGATCAGCCGCCCCGTTTCCAGCCCGTCGCAGCACTCCGAACAATCCCGAACAGCGCCGAGTCCGACCGCGAGCGCGGCTGGGGCACGCGGCGGCGAACCGGCCCGACGGCCGCGGGGTAAGTACAGTCAGCCTGCTCCGACCGACTCAGCACGGGGCATGACGTGTCGAGGGGACAGGAGAGGAACGCGTGGCGGACGAGGTCGAAGGCAGGGCCCCCGGTCCCCGGGGAGAGGCCTGCTGGGACCTGCTCGCCGATCAGCTGCAGGCACTGCGGACGGAGGCCGGCGCGCCCTCCTACGCCGAGATCGCCCGGCGGATCAGCCAGGACCGGCTCAGCTGCGGCGTCCCCCCGCACGCGGCACGGGTGGCGCGCACCACGGTGTACGACGCCTTCCGGACCGGGCGTGCCCGGGTCAACCTGGCCCTGGTGCGTGAGATCGCCCTGGCCCTCGGCGCAGAAGACGGGCGCGTGGACGGGTGGATCGCGCGCAGCCGGTCGACCCAGCCCCCTGTCCCCCTCGAGCCGGCCCCCGCCCCGGTACCCGCCCATGGCCCGGTCCCGGCGGCACAGGACCAGCCACCCCCTCGCCGGAAGGCTCGGCTGGTGCTCGCGCTGGTGGCCACCTGCCTGATGCTCAACGTCATCGGCCGAGTGCTGGTGGACTTCCTCAACCTCCCCGTGTACCTCGACATGGCAGGTACCGCCGTGGCCGCGATGACACTCGGCCCGTGGGCCGGCGCCGCCGTGGGCGCAGCGACCAACGTGCTCACCGTGGCCAGCAGCGGGCTCTCCTCGGTGCCGTTCGGCCTGGTGAACGCCACCGGCGCCCTGCTCTGGGGGTACGGCGTGCGGCGCTGGGGGCTGGGCCGGACCCTGCCGCGCTTCCTCGGCCTGAACCTCGGCGTAGCCCTCGCCTGCTCCCTGCTGGCCACGGCGATCCTCATGCTCGCCTTCGACGGCTCCACCGGCCACGGCCAGGACGTCAGCACCGGCACGTTGCTGGAGCTCACCGCCAGCCTGCCGGTGGCCGTCGGCCTGTCCAACCTGCTGACCTCGCTCGGGGACAAGATGATCAGCGGCTTCCTGGCCCTGGTCGCGGTGTCCGTGCTCCCGCTCGCGCTGCGACCCACCTGGCCGCTGCCGTACCTCCCCACGGACCCCACCCCGGCCCCCGAGCCGGGCGAGCGAGTCACCGCGCCCTCCCGGGACGGGGACTGAGCCTGCCCGGTGCGCCGGCGTACCGGCGGGTCAGCCCCGCAGGCGCGCGAACAGCGGCTTCAGCAGCAGGGCGAGCAGCAGCGCCGCACCGGCCAGCACACCCCACCACAGGAAGTCCCGGCGAGCGCCGGCAAGCTCGTCCCCGGCCGGACGACCGACCGAGGTGATGCCCTCTGACTGCTCGACGTCGACGGTCGAGACGACCTCCCCCGAGTCGTCGAAGCGCAACGGCCGGGTGAGCGCCTCCACGGGCCGGGCAACTCCCCGACCGGTGTAGGGGCTGCGCACGTCCTCGGCCCCGTCGGCGGTCGCCAGCAGCCGCGCCACGGCCTGCTCGGCCACCTGCCGGGGATTGCGCTTCCAGTCGTAGTGCTCCAACAGCAGCGCGACTATCCCGCTGACCTGAGCGGCCGCCCAGGACGACGCCGGCCCCTCGACCACGCAGATGCCCCCGTCGGGGACGGTCGTGACGGCGTGCCGGCTGGGCACGGCGACGTCGGTGACGAAGCTGCGCAGCACGACCTCGGCCGGGTCCTCGCCCGGCTCCACGCTCGTGCTGACCCCGAGGACCCCGTCGTACGACGCGGGGTAGAGGCGGGCGTCCTCGTCGTCCTCCTGCTCCGCGAAGGCGGCGTAGAGCGGGTCCTGCTCGTCGGTGGGCCGGTTGCCGACCGCGGCCACCACGACCACGCCGAGGCGCTGCAGCCGGCGCACCTGCCGGGCGATGCCGGCGCTGTGGTCGACCCACAGCGACAGGTTCACGACGCCGATCTCGTTGGCGCGGCCGGCGCGCTGGACCCGGTCGGCCACCCAGGCCAGCCCCTGCTCCACGCTGCGCGGCGTCAGCTGCTTCGCGTCGTCGCCGACCGTGGAAGCCGACCCGTCGAGGACCTTGACCGACACGATGCTCGCGCCCGGCGCGGTCCCCATCCCGCCCTCCCGCCGTCCGGCGATCAACCCCGCGACCTGGGTCCCGTGGGTGTCGAGGATCTCGGTGCCACCGCCGTCGGGGGTGACCGGCTGCTCACCGACGACCTCGACGTGCGGGGAGCTGACCCCGGTGTCGAGGACCGCGACCGAGATGCCCCGGCCGGTCGCGTGCTGGTGCGCGCGCTCGATGCCCAGGGCCTCCAGCGGCGCACTGGGCGAGTCGAGCCGGCTGGGTCCGCCGTCGGTCGGGTCCGGGTCGGCGGAGCAGACCGGGTCACCCTCCGCGGCGGCTGCCGGAGCCGCCGGGCCCGCGACCCCGGGGAGGCTCAGCGCCCCCGCCATGCCGGCGACCAGCGCCAGCGCGGCCAGGGTGCCGGCCGGGCGCCGCCTCACGAGCAGGCGCTCCGGGCCTCGGCGTCCGGCGGTCGCATCGCGTCCTCCTGGGAGAGGTTCACCCCACACCGGAAGAGGTCCTTCCAGGTGTCGGGCACCACCCGCACCGCGTGCTTGCCGTACCCGAGCAGGGTCGCGGTCTCGGGCCCCACCAGCTCGTAGCGCACCCCCTTGACGTCGACCACGAACGGGGTGCCGGAGTCGGAGTCCTCGAAGCCGCCGGAGAGGAAGTACGCCGCGTGGCCCGCCGCCACGACGGCCTCGTGCTCCGCCGGGCCCAGGCCCGTGTCCTGGTCGGCGTCGCCCAGGGCGCTGGCGCGCTCGCCGGGATCGCCTGCCAGCAGGACCCGAGGCGCGGCGCCGGCCTCGGTGTCGAGCTGGGCGCAGAGCTCGCCGCTCTCGGGGGTCAGGGCCGCCGCGGGCCACTGGTCCGGATAGTTCTCCGGTACCCGGTTCGGCGGCGTGCCGGACACCTGCGCCGGGGAGTGCTGCCCCGCCAGCACCGCGTAGACGCGGGCGGCGAACTGGGTGAGGCTCACCAGGCCGGTGTCGGTGACCAGGATCTGCTCGTCCCCGAAGGCCACCACGTCGCCCACCCTCGCCCGGGCGCCGCCCTCGAGCTCCAGGGCGGCCGGCGAGGGCGTCCCGAGCCGGCTCAGGTCGGTGAAGCTGCCCAGGGTCAGCTCGGGCCCCGCCGGGAAGAGCGTCACCCAGTCGTCGGGGACCGGCACCGCCTCGGTGCTCGGCGGCATCCCGATCGCGGCGAGCAGGCTGTCGCGCTTGGCCTGTGGGAGCCCGAAGGCGAAGGCGCTCGGCTCCGGGGAGTGGCGCCCGGAGGCGTAGGCGATCAGGAAGTAGCGCCCGTCCGGGGTCGAGACCACCGCCGCGGACTCGGCCTGCGACGGGCTCACCGCGGGCGACTGGGAGACATCGAGCCTGATGCCGGCGCCGTCGGCGGTGCAGGCGGTCCACCCGTCGTCGATCAGCCGCTCCGCCGTCGGCAGGCGCGTGGGCGCGCCCAGGATCCCGAGCAGGTCCCCGGTCTCGGCGTCGTCGATGTACTCCTGGGCGACGCTCTTGGACTCCAGGTCGGCCCCGAGGATCAGCTTGGCCGAGGTGTTGTTGACGACCGGGTGCAGCACCGGGTCCGCGTCGTCGGTGATCACGTAGTTGGTGCCGTCCTCCTTCGCGATGACCAGCCCCCGCTGCTGCCAGTCGGCCGCGGGCCGGTTGGCCAGGATGCCCCCGATCGCGGCACCGGCCAGCAGCAGGACCGCGAGGGCCACGCCGCCGATGAGGGTGCGGCCCGGCTTGGTCGGCTCGACCTCCCGCCCACCCGGGGCGCCGCTGACGAACGCGGTGACCAGTCGTCGACGGCTGAACGCGTGCGCCTCGACCAGGTCCCTCTTGGTGGCCACCTCAACCGCCGATGCTGCCGACGACGCCGACGGCCAGCAGGAGCAGGGGCAGCAGGGCGAGCAGGGCGATGGTCTCGGCGACGTCGCCGAGCCGGCCGCGACGCACCGAGGGCGTCCCGGGCAGCAGCGTCACCGTGAGCAGCACGCCGCCCGCGGCGGCGAGCACCACGGCAGCCGTGGGCCGCCAGTCGGGCTGCAGCCACAGCACCGACAGACCGACGCTGATCAGTCCGGCGATGCCGGAGACCAGGCCTACGAGGACCTCCGAGCCGGTCCGGTACTGACGAGTGCGGAGCATCACGACCACGCAGCAGCACAGTGCCAGTAGCGTCCCGGACAGTCCACGCGCGACCGCGAGCGGGGCGATCAGCACCAGCAGCAGCCCGACGGTCGCCGAGACGGCCACCAGGATCTCGTGGGCGATCCGGGCGTCCGCGCCGATCTGGCGCGGGTCGACCTCGTCGGGATCGTTGGTGATGTCCGCGACCGTGTAGATCTGCTCGACGCTGGTGCCGGTGACCCCAAGCGCCAGCCACGGGAAGATGCTGCCCGCGATCACCACGAGGACCAGCGCCACCGGGAAGACCACGGTCGGGTCCGCGTCGGGCAGGAGGTCGATCAACAGCCCGCTGACGAGCGCGATGGCGCCGACCACCACCGGCGGCAGCACCAGCGCCCGCCCCGCGCCGAGGCCCACCAGCCCCACCAGCCCGGCGAGCAGCGCCGCCCCGCCGGCGCAGGCGATCGGCAGCGCGAAGAACGGGCCCTGCGGAGCGAGCAGCAGGCCGGACACCGCCGCGTGGACCGACCCCATCGTGGCCAGGGCGACGGCGGCCTCCGGCTCGCCCTGCGCGCGGGAGAGGACCACCGCGCCGCTGAGGAGGAGCACGGCGATGACCGCCGCGGCCACACCCGCCAGCAGCGAGCCGGTCTGCATCAGCAGCGCGACGGCGCCCAGCGCGAGCAGCAGGGCGGCCGCCCAGAGCGCGGTACGGCGGCCCGCGGCCGGCTCCCAGGGGCGCAGGTCACGCTCCACGACGTCGGCCATCGCCTCGACGACGTCGTCGTAGACCCGCGGGGGCTCCTCGTCGACGCCCGCGGAGACGGTGAGCAGCCCGCCGTCCAGGACGCCCTGCATGGTGAGGCCGGCGTCCGGGGCCAGCGCCCGGCCGTCCTGGGCGACGACCCGGTAGCCGCCGTACACCGTGGAGGGGTCGAGCAGTCCCACGCTGCGTGCCAGCTCGGGGACGAGCTCGGCGACGGGGACCGCGGCGGGCAGCACCAGGTCGACGCGGCGGGTCCCGGAGGCGACGGTGACCCGCACCAGCCCCGACGCGCTCGCGGTCATCTGACTCATCGCCACTCCCCCATCGTCGGACCCGGTGCGCGCCGGGCGGGTCCGTGCCTCCCGCGGCTGGCGCGCCCGCATGCTACCCACAGCCACAGGCCCGGCGCCGGACCTGCGAGGACGCAGCCCGCACCGAGCCGCGACGGGCTTCGCGGTGCGGACCGGCCGCGGGCGCTCAGTCGATCACCCCGGGCGCGGCCCCCTCGTCGTCGAGCCAGTCCTGCTCGTCCTCGAACCCGTCCGCGTCCGCGCGACGGCCCTTGCCGCGACCGCGGCCGCCTGCGGTACCCGCGGCTCCCGCCGCGCCTGCGCGCCCACCGGAGCGGCCGGCCGTGCGCGAGCCCGCGCCGCCGCGCGAGGCACCCGCGGCACCGCCGCGGGCACCACCAGCGCCGGCCGCGGCGCCCGCGGCGCGGGAGAGCGTCCCGCGGGCAGCGGGGCGGCCACTGGCGCCGATCGCTCGCCCGGGCGCCCCGGCGACGCCGGCAGCGCCGGGCGCCCGGGCGGCAGCGCCGAAGGCAGCCGCCCCACCGGCGACGGCACCGCCGACCGCACCGCCCACGCCTCCCGCCGTCTGCCCGGGCGACGCGCCCCCGGGGACGGGCGACGCACCCGGGGGTGCG
This sequence comes from Nocardioides sp. Z21_20, assembly GCF_059766585.1. Taxonomy (NCBI): domain Bacteria; kingdom Bacillati; phylum Actinomycetota; class Actinomycetes; order Propionibacteriales; family Nocardioidaceae; genus Nocardioides; species Nocardioides sp. Z21_20. The sequence continues at coordinate 7,702 of NZ_JCBAJX010000007.1, read as the reverse complement.
GGCGACGACGGGGCACCGCCCGCGGACGGGGAGGGCGGGGTGGCTCCCTGGGTGCCTCCGCCTCCGGGATCGGTGGGCTCGGGGATGGGCGGCACGACCACCGTGGGTGGCTGCACGATCTCCGTGGGTGGCTCGATCACCGGCGGTTGCACGACCGGCGTGGGCGGCCATTCGTTGGGCGGCCATTGCGTCGGCGGGTGCGGGCCGGGCGGCGGTGGAAGGGGCGTGTGGCGTGGCGGGGACGCGGTTGGCGGCTGCCCCACGGGCGGACGCCCCCCGCCCCCGGTGGGCGGCTCGTCTCGGGGCGCCTGCCGCGGAGCGATCTGCTGCATGGTGTCGGCCGCCTCGTCCAGCTCTGTCCTGAGCTTGGCCAACGCCTTGGCGGCACGCTGCTCACGCGAGTCGACGGCGTCCTCGTAGGAGGACTGCTTGGTGCCGTGGACCTTGTCCGCCTCCGCCCGCTCGGCGGGGTCCAGCCCGGTGTAGTCGGGCTTGGGCGGAGCCTTGGGGCCGGGCTCCTTCTCCAGGCCGGCGGCCACCGCCCCGGCCTTCGCCAGGGCGCGCTGGGCGCGCTCGAGGGCCATGGCCCCGATCCGCAGCTCCCGGCGCCGCCTCTCGACGTGTCCGCCCGCGTTGATGAACGCATCCTGGGCGGCGCGACGCACGTGCTGGCCCATCTGCGCGTCCAGCCCCTTGGTCGCTTCCGCGAGGTCCACGTTGACCACGGCGAGCGCATCGGCGCACTTGGTCCACGACAGCGCGGCGCGCAGCAGTGCGTCGGGTTTCGCGCCGGCGACGGCGTCGCGCAGGGCCTGCTCCTGGGGGCCCACCATCGTCACCAGCCTCCGTCCGGCTCGGCCTCGGCGATCCGGACGAGGTTCAGCCGTGCCTCGCGATCGGCCTCGTCCAGGTATTCCACCGACGCCTTCAGCCCGGTGCCGAACTCGCTGAGCTTCGTCACGTCCGCGGCGTTCGCCTCGGCGGCGAGCTGGTGCGCCCACCCGTGCAGCCTGGCCAGCCGGTGCCCCGCGGGCAGGTCGCCGAAGGCCGTCCAGGGCACGTTGAGGTCCTCGAAGTTGGACTTCGCCAGCGCGTCGGAGGCGCTGGTCAGGCGCCGGGAGAGCCGCAGCACCGTCGGCGCGTCGAGCCGGGTCTCGTTGTCGTCAGTCATGTTCTCGTCCCCCCACAACCGTCGATGGGGCGCGGCCGTGACGGCCGCCCCCCACCGAGGTCACGACACTCAGAAGCGGTTGGCGCCGCGCTGGTCCGCAGCGCGGTACTGCTCGTTCGACGTGCTCACCATGGTGCCGGTGTCGGAGAGCAGCAGGATCATCTCGCTGATCGCGGAGTCCCACTTGGACTTCGCGGAGTCGTAGGCAGTCTTCGCCGCACCCGTCCAGTCGCTGCGCAGCGGACGAAGCTCGTCCTCGAGCGTGTTCAACCGGGCCTCGATGGAGCGGGCGGCCGCGATCAGGTCCTGCGAGGCGTTGTCGAGCGCGCCGTGGTTGACGTTGAGTCCACCGTTGTTCATGTCGAAGTCTCCTGGTCTCGAGCAGGTCAGATGGCGTTGAGACGCGCGTTGCGTCGAGCGATGTCGTCGCTGGCGGCCTGGTCGGTGTTGACGTTGTCCTTCTCGGTGTCGACCAGGGAGCGCTCGAACTCGTTGAGCGCGTTGGTGATCCGGGTCTGCTTCTCCTGCCACGCCGTGTTCAGCGTCTGGAAGGCGTTGGCCCCGGCGCCGCCCCACTTCGTGCGCAGCTCGTCGATCTCCGACTGCAGACGCGACTGACGCGAGGCGAGGTCGCTGCGTGCCCGAGAGACCGCGTCGGCGGCCTTGGAGAGGGCCTTCTCTCCCTGGCTGAGTCCTGTGTTGTCAGACATGGCCTGACTCCTTCCCCCGCGACGCCACCGCCGCTCGAGATCGTTGGGTGGTGCCCGCCGGCACCGCGTCGATCGGGCCGCTCGAACAGGCACCCGCATACCCGGCCCCTACCCCGCTAAACCTCAGGATGTCAATTCCCACAGGCTGCGGAACAGGCCGCTGGCGACGACCAGCGCGGCCAGTGCGAAGGACCCGCACAGCGCCTCGGCGACCTCCGCACGGCGCGACCACCACACCGAGCGCCATCCCCTGCCGACCGCGACCGCGACCACCGCGGCGAGCAGCGCGAGGGCGACCACCGCCGCGGCGACGGCCACCGCCCGACCCGGCGCCAGCCCGTCCAGCAACAGCGCGGCGAGGGCGACCCAGGCCACGAGCCCGGCGCTGCGCAGCAGCATCCGGGCCGCGCGGTGGCGATAGCTGCGCGCCGCGAGCAGCAGCGCACCGCCCACCAGCAGCACCAGCGCGCGGCCGCCCGGCCGGTCCAGGTCGAGCCGCGCGGTCCGCAGCACCAACGGGGCCGCCAGGGCCACCGTGACCAGCACCGCGGCCGCCCCCGCCGTGACCAGGCGCGCACCCCGTTCCACCACCGCCTCCATGGCCGCCGGCTGCACCACCATCCGGCCGCGGCGACCGGCGGGGCGCTCGCGCGCCGACCAAGCGGTGATGGCCAGCCGGTCCAGGTCGAGCAGCAGGTGGTCGGGCACGTCGACGGCCAGGCTCGGCACCCAGCGGGCCGCGAGCATGGCGAGGACCAACAGCAGCGACCAGACCACCTGGGGGTCCGCCCCCAGCACCACGCAGGTCCCGGTGAGCACGAACGTGCTCGCCCCCGCGACCACCCAGACCAGCAGCGCCTCGTCGCGGCGACCACTGAGCGTGCGCGCCACGGCGGCGGTGACGGCTGCGGCGAGGGCCGCGACCCCGACGGTCATCGGCAGCCGCGCCATCCCCGGCTCGTAGGCCACCACGTACGCCGCCGCGGCCGCGAACGCGGGTGCGGCGAGTCCCCGCGCCACGGCGTACCGGCCGAACGGCAGGACGCCGAGCCCGGCAGCGGTGAGGAGGAGCGCGACCGTGAGCGTGCGGTCACCCTCGGACGGCGCCACGGACGCGAACCACCCGGCGATCAGCGCACAGGCGCCGGCGACGCTGACCCACAGCGCACCGGCCGGACCGCCACCCTCGACCCGGTGCGCCTGACCGGACCCAAGCGGGCCGGCGCTTCCCCGGTGGATGCCGGTGGCGGCGACGAGGAGGTCGCCGGACTCGACGCCCACCGAGCCCAGGACCGCGTCCGGTGCGAGCACCCGCCCCAGCCGGTCGTGCAGCAGCGGGACCGACCCCAGCCCGGTCTGCGCGGCGTACTCGCGGGCCACGTCCGTCGCCACCACCCCGCTGGGCACCACCAGGTCCAGCACACCCACCGGTCCGTGAACGCTGACGGCGATCGTGTCGGCGGAGGCTGCCGACGGGGCGCTCTCAGGTATCGGCGCGGCCGTCATCCACTTCCCCCTCAACCGGTCTCAGCCCAGGCACGGGCACAGTAGTCGCTCGGCCCGCTCGCGCCTATCATCGAGCCCGCCGGGCGGTCGAGTGGTCGGCGCAGGCACGCGAGGGGGACGCTTGAGCACCACACTGCGGGGCGGGCAGCGGCTGGACGAGCCCGAGATCCCGACCGGCCAGGTCGTCTTGCAGCCTCCGCCGCAGATCCAGGAGCACGAGGGTGCCAGCGGCGTGATGATGAACGCCATCCCGATGCTGGGCAGCCTGGGCTCCATCGTGCTGGTGGCGAGCATGGGCGCCTCGGGTGAGAACCGTGGCCGCAGCCTGATCGCCGCGGGCATGTTCCTGTTCGCCACCCTCGGCTTCGTCATCGTCCAGATCGACCGCCAGCGCAAGCAGCGGACCCAGCAGGTCACCGGGTCGCGCACGGAGTACCTGCGCTACCTCAGCGGCGTGCGCAAGGTGGCCCGCGACGCCGCGGACCAGCAGCGCCGCGCCCTCACCTGGCACCACCCGGAGCCCTCCGCGCTCCCCGCCCTGGCCGAGGACCGCTCCCGGCTGTGGGAGCACGGTCCCGGCGATCCCGACTTCCTGCACGTGCGCTACGGACTGTGCTCCCAGCGGCTCTCCTTGGACCTGGTCCCACCGGAGAGCGCGCCCGTCGACCAGGTCGACCCGGTGGCCGCCTCCGCACTGCACCGGCTGCTGGTCGTGCACCGCCTGCAGCCGCGTCTGCCGGCCTCGATCGATCTGCGCGCCTTCGACCGGGTGGAGCTGTGCGGCGACGAGGAGGAGGCCCGGGCCCTGGCCCGAGCGGTGATCTGCTCGGCCACGGCCTTCCACAGCCCCGACCAGCTGGTCGTCGCGGTGCTCTCCTCCGAGGAGCACCTCGCCCACTGGGACTGGGTCAAGTGGCTGCCGCACGCCCAGAGCGCCCAGCGCAGCGACGCGGTCGGGCCGATGCGGATGGTGAGCACGTCCCTGGACGATCTCGGCGCGCTGCTGCCGCCCGACCTCGGCGACCGCCCCCGCTTCGGCGCCGACGAGCGGCCGGCCACGCCGCACATCCTGCTGGTGATCGACGGCGGGCACCTGCCGCCCGGCAACCACGTGGTGCCGCCGTACGGCCTGCACGGCGTCACCCTGCTCGACATGCCCGCCCGCTGGGGCGAGCTCGAGGACCCGACGCGGCTGCGCCTCGAGCTCGGTAGCCCCGCCACCGAGGACGGCAAGCACCCGGTCACCGCCCTGCGTGCGCGCGAGCAGCCGATCCGGGCGCTCGCCGACCAGTGCGACCTCGCCACGGCCGAGGCGTTCGCCCGCCGACTGGCGCCGCTGCACACGGTCAGCGCGGGCGGCGACTCCTCCGGCGACATCACCGGACCCAGCGACTTCATGGAGATGCTGGGACTCGGCGACGTGCACTCCTTCGACACCGGCGCGGCCTGGCGTCAGCGGCCCGCGCGCGACCGGCTCCGGGTGCCGATCGGGGTCGGGGAGAGCGGCCTCATCCACCTGGACATCAAGGAGTCCGCCCAGCAGGGCATGGGTCCGCACGGCCTGGTCATCGGCGCCACCGGCTCGGGCAAGTCGGAGTTCCTGCGCACGCTGGTCCTCGGCCTGGCGATGACGCACTCCCCCGAGCAGCTCAACATGGTGCTGGTCGACTTCAAGGGCGGCGCGACGTTCGCCGGGATGTCGCAGATGCCGCACGTCTCCGCGGTGATCACCAACCTCGCCCAGGAGCTGACGCTCGTCGACCGCATGCAGGACGCCCTGTCGGGTGAGATGGTGCGCCGCCAGGAGCTACTGCGCGAGGCCGGCAACTTCGCCTCGATCCGCGACTACGAGAAGGCCCGCCTCAACGGCGAGAACCTGGCGCCGATGCCGTCGCTGTTCATCGTCGTCGACGAGTTCTCCGAGATGCTCTCCGCCAAGCCCGAGTTCATCGACCTCTTCGTCGCGATCGGCCGGCTCGGCCGCTCGCTCGGCCTGCACCTGCTGCTCGCCTCGCAGCGACTCGAGGAGGGACGCCTGCGCGGGCTGGAGTCGCACCTGTCCTACCGGGTCGGCCTGCGCACGTTCTCGGCCGGCGAGTCGCGCAGCGTGCTGGGGGTGCCGGACGCCTACGAGCTGCCACCGGTGCCGGGCCTGGGCTACCTCAAGCCCGACCAGTCCACGCTGCTGCGGTTCAAGGCCGCCTACGTCTCCGGTCCGCCCTCGGGACGGGCCCGCGTGCACCGCGACGAGGGCGGCAAGGTCCGCGGCATCCTGCCCTTCACGATCTCGGAGGTGCTCTCCCTCGAGCCGCTCACCGCCCCGGCGGACGCGGCGGCCCCCGTGCTCGCGCCGGACGAGCAGCGCTCGCTGCTCGACGTGGCCGTCGACCGGATGACCGGCCACGGCCCCGCCGCGCACCAGGTGTGGCTGCCGCCGCTCGACGTGCCCGACACGCTGGACCGTCTGATGCCCGACCTGGTCGAGGACCCCCGGCTCGGCCTGGTCTCACCCGAGTGGCGCGCGCTGGGCGGGCTCGTCGTACCGCTCGGCACCGTGGACCGCCCCCGCGAGCAGCGCCGCGACACGATGACGATGAACCTCAGCGGCGCCGCGGGACACGTCGCGGTGGTGGGCGGGCCGCGCACCGGCAAGAGCACGCTGCTGCGCACCATCGTCACCAGCATGTCGCTGACCACCACGCCGGCCGAGTCGCAGTTCTTCGTGCTCGACTTCGGCGGCGGCACCTTCGCCCCGCTGGCCCGGCTCCCCCACGTCGCCGGTGTCGGCACCCGCTCCGAGCCCGACGTCGTACGCCGGATCGTGGCCGAGGTGCAGGGAGTGGTCGACCGCCGCGAGGAGTACTTCCGCACCCAGGGCATCGACTCCATCGAGACCTACCGCTCGCGCCGCGCCGCCGGGCGTGCCGATGACGGCTGGGGCGACGTGTTCCTGGTCGTCGACGGCTGGAGCACCCTGCGCGCCGACTTCGACGACCTCGAGCTCGAGCTGCAGCAGCTGTCCACCCGCGGACTGACCTTCGGCCTGCACCTGGTCGTCGCGGCCACCCGCTGGGCGGACTTCCGGGCGGCGATGCGCGACGTGTTCGGTACCCGGCTGGAGCTGCGCCTGGGCGACCCGCTGGACTCCGAGATCGATCGCAAGGTGGCCGCGCTGGTGCCCGAGGGCCGACCTGGGCGCGGGCTGGTCCCCGGCAAGCTGCACTTCCTGGCGGCGCTGCCGCGCGTCGACGGGCACCCCGACCCGGCCAGCGTGGGCGACGGCGTGGACGACCTGGTCAGCCGCAGCGTCGCGGCCTGGCGCGGACCCGCCGGGCCCAAGCTGCGGCTGCTGCCCGAGCGCGTCGACCTCGAGCCGGTCCGCGAGCAGCTCGTCCGCTCCGGCGGCGGGCGCGAGTGCCACCTGGTCCTGGGCATCAACGAGAAGGAGCTGGCGCCGGTCGCGCTGGACCCCGACGCCGAGCCGCACCTGCTGATCTTCGGCGACGGCCAGTCCGGCAAGAGCGCCCTGCTGCGGGGCTACGTGCGCGAGGTGATGCGCACGCGCACGCCCAAGCAGGCGCAGATCGTGGTCGTCGACTATCGCCGCTCGCTACTGGGCGAGGTCCCCGACGAGTACCTGCTCAACTACCTGACCAGCGCCAACCAGGCCGCCCCCGTGCTGCGTGACCTGGCCAGCTACCTGGAGAACCGCATCCCGGGCCCCGACGTCACCCCCGAGCAGCTGCGCAACCGCTCGTGGTGGACCGGGGCGGAGGTCTTCATCGTCGTCGACGACTACGACCTCGTCGCGACCCAGCAGAGCTCGCCGGTGCAGGCGCTGCAGCCGCTGCTCGCGCAGGCCCGCGACGTCGGCCTCCACCTCGTGGTCGCCCGCCGCTCCGGTGGCGCGTCGCGCGCGCTCTACGAGCCGGTCATCCAGTCGCTGCGCGACCTCTCCGTGCCCGGGCTGGTGCTCTCGGGCAGCCCGGACGAGGGCTACCTGATCGGCAACGTCAAGCCGCGTCCCGCCCCGGCCGGCCGGGGGCGGCTGGTCACCCGCGACCGCGGCACCGAGGTCGTCCAGGTGGCCTGGACCGACCCGGCGCTGTAGCCGCCGGCGTACGGCGTAGGGCGTAGGGCGTAGGGCGGCGGCGTAAGGGGCACGGCGGCGTGGGAGCTGGCCCGGGGGCCCCGCGCCGTACTGACCACACGAAACCCCCGCTTCCCACACGTTGGAACACGTGGGAAGTGCGGGTTTCACGAGGTGGTCTCCAAGTCCTAGTGCAACACCTCGATGTTGGAGGTGCTTGTGGCG